>CALMIS010000139.1 GCA_937864185.1 uncultured Chloroflexota bacterium | reverse complement strand
CGGGCGGGGGGGGGAGGGGCGAGCGCGGGGCGGGGCGGGACGGAAGGGGGGCGGGGGGGGGCAGGGGGGAGAGGGGGAGGAAGGGGGGGGTGGAGGATTGGAGGGGGGGCAGAGCGAAGGTTTGGCGGGTGTTAGAGCTGAAGAGGAAAGGCCGGCGAACTGAGCTCGAGCGATCCAGAAGACGGGCAGGGCGCCGAGTGCGAGAGCGATGGATTGGGCGATCAACAAGAGGCGGACGTCGTCCCAAAGGAAAAACAGAAAAGAGACCGGGACGAGAAGGGGCTCAAAATGCTCGGCCAGGCGCGGCTGCTGGCGGTCACCCCAAGTTTGCTCCATGAAGCCCCCTGGGCCGATGGCGGTATTCCACAGCGGTTGATCGATCAGCGACAGGTCGGCGGCATAGGAGTTGAGGGTGTTGTGGCGATGAATGGTATACCAGGAAAAGTAGAGGGTGTAGATCAAAATGAGGGAAGCTAACAGCCAGAGTGGCCAGCGAGGATGTTTCAAGCTGGGTGGCAGTGACATTAATAACCGCCAGTCCTTTCCGGCCACGCTAGTCAGAGCTGCTGCCGGCGCTGTCCGAGGTCTCACTTGTGGAGGACTCGCTGAGTCGGCGACGGCGGTGGCGAAGCTGCTCGGCCGCGGCCTGGAGATCGGCAAAGAAATCGGTGCTGGTTAACTCGCTGACGGCGCGTTGGCGTTTGGTCTCGTCGATTTGGATGGTCAAATCCCGGACTTTCTGTTTGAGTTGGGCTTCCCGCTGTTGAATATCTCGCACCATTTTGAAAAACGTCATCAAGAAGGCAGCCGCCCGATCTTCGTTGGATTGGGCAATATCCGGCACTGTCCCGTAGGGTGGGTTGGCGATTTGGGCTTCTACAAAGCTGTAGTTGCCGGCCGCAATATGCTGGCTCCACTCGATGGTGGCTTCAATGTAAGCGTTGGCAAAGCGCAGTCTATTAATCAAGGCTCGTAGGAAATTGAGGGCCAGGTCGGGGTACTGGCGGATAGAGGCGAGTATGGCATCATACTTGATTTCGACGAGATCGACCGGCCCTAGAGCGATCATGGTGCCAGAGCGAGGCTGACGATCCACCAGGCCCATCTCGCCAATAATCTCGCCGGGACCGAGCTGGTTAAGCAGGACTTCTTCATCACTGGGGCCGTAAAACACAATTTTAATCCAGCCGTCTCGGATGATAAACATAGAGTCGCTGGCCTCACCGCGGCGACCAAGAACGTCGTTGGTCCCCAAATTACGAACAACAGCTTGCGTAGCAATATGACTCAGGATGTGAACCGGTATCCCCTTAAAGAAATCAAGGTTCTTAAGCTGATCGATAATGTCAGAGTGCATGCTTGACTCCAGCGGCGTCAGGGCTTGATAGTATTATAGCGCTCCGGACGATTTTTGGAAACAGCGCCGGTCAACGCCTCACTGCGGCTGAGGCTCGAGGGTGATGGAGTCAAGCAGGGCTGCCACCCCCGGCTCGGTTAGGCCTAGGTTCGTGGTTACACCTACCGGCTGGAGCGGGTCGAGCGCCTCGGTGAGGTGGGGCGGGGTCGCGGTCAAATCGATCATCAAGGCATGGCTACAGCGGAAACAGCCGCGCAGATCTCCGGTTGCTCCCAAAGCATGCAGGCTTGAAACTGCCTCCGCGCCCAAAAGCCGGCTCGCTTCATCGCTAACCGCGAGCGCGAGCAGACCGGAATGGTTAGCGAAGGCAGTTAGCGTGCGGGCCAGATCGGCGCTGGCTTGAGGCTCAGCGTGAGTGTCAAACCCGATCACTTGCCGTCCCAGGCCAGGCTGAATAGCGACCATGTTGTAGCCGCGGCGATCGGGTGAAACCTCGTAGCCGTTGAGGTAGAGATGGCTGAAGCCGCCCACCTCTTCGCCCGCACTAATCGCTGTCAGGTCGAGCGGCAGGCTGTTTGGCTCGACCTCGGGCAGGCGGGTGAGCGTGTCGAAATTGAGGTAGAGATTGTTGAGACCCGGCTGCCCGGCCTCAGCCGGTAAGGCAAAGGTCAGGTTGCGCCACTGATGATCAAGCCGCTGAGCCGGCGACTGCCAGCCGTTGAGGCTGACCGTCACCTGTCGCGACTCCTCGGCTACGGCGTCCGGCAGGCGCAGCCGGAGGGTTAGCTGGCTCGGCTCACCCGAGAGCGGCAGCAGCAGCCGGACCCGGGTGCGTTGAGCCGTGACCGGCCGGCCCGGCGTGAGCCAACCCCAGCCCTCGCCAAAGAAGAGTGGCGCCAGGGGCGAGGTGGTGTCGAGGTCCAGTTGACCCGGTGGCGACAGGTCGGTGGTAACCCGGTAGAGGCGAGTCTGATCCTGCTCGTAGATTTTTTCGACCGGCAGCACCTGCTCGATATAGGCAGCGACGGCTGCCTGGTTAACGGCGACCGTGTTCGCGCCGTCGAAGCGCTCGTAGGCGTAGGGGCGAACGACGAGAAAGCGAATATTGAAAAAGCGCAAAACCTCGGCGGCCAAGGCTTGATCGATCGCCTCTTGTCCAGCCGGCAGGGCGTGGCCCGTCTCCAAGGCCAGCAGGGAGTTGATCACCGGTGCCCGGGTAAAGTATTGAAGTTTGAGTTCCGGATTGCGACTGGTATTGCCTTGCAGCAGCGGTCTTTGATGGGCGGTCTGGTAGAACTGACCAAACATAAACTGGGTGGTCAGCGCGCCGGTGATCCGAAATCCGTTGCGCCAGGCGAACGGGATGTCGAGCACCGTGCCGGAGCCGGCGTCGGCGATAATCGGGGCGTAAACTGGCGGCAGGCGCATATCGGATTGAGGTAGGGGAACAGAGAGGTGTTCAAACAGGTAGAGGGCGGCGATGAGGAGAAGGATAGTGGACGAAAGGAAGGGTGGAAGGGTGGAAGATGGGAAGGATGGAGGGTTGGAGGGTTGGAGGGTTGGATTTGTTAATTGTGCCGGGGGGAGCGAAGGGGTAGAGAGACGCGTGCCGATCCACAGCAGGGCATAGCCGGCAATGACGCTGAGGCTGAGGAGCAGCATTACGCTGTAGCGGCTGGGGTAGCGATTGCCCCGGAAAAAAGGCAGCTCCTGAAAGATAAGAAACGGACCGGGAATGCCCGTGGCTTGGCCGTTGAAGACGAGGGTTGGGCCGAGACACAGGAGAAAAAAAAAGGCGGCCGCGACTAACCAAAAGCGCACCGCCGCATGGTGTCGATAAGTGGCCACACTGATCACCAGTAAGGCGAGTAGGGTCCAGCCCAGATAGATGTGCTGGCCTTTATCGAAGCCGGTGACACTGCCGGCTTGGCCCACGTTAGTTTGACTCATCAACTCGCCAAAGAGAGGATGGTGCATCGTCGGGATGATAAAGCCGAGCAGGTCGGCGCTGAAGGCCTCGGCAAAACCCGAGCCTTCAACCAAGAAATCGCCTTCTATCCGTAAATCGGGTAACATATAGGTCAAAATGGGACTGAGTCCCAGACTGAAGCCGGCGATCAGGATGAAGCTGTTGCGAAGATGCTCCTTGAAGAACTTCTCCACTTTGACTTGGGACCCAACAGAGAACTTGGCCACTCCCAACAGTAAGTATAGCCAGTATAAGCCCGCAAACACCAGCAAAAAAGAAGCGTAGGTCAGTTCCGCCCAGGCCTGGAAGGTGAAAAAGAGCGCTGCCATCAACGGATTTTTGAGCGAATGGGGGTATTGGTGGCTGCGGAGCAGGAAGAGAACGGCGAAGGGGACCCAATGACTACTGGCAATGTTAAACTGGCCCAGGGCCACATAAAAAAGCTTGTGGCTGGCAAAGGCGTACAGCCCGCCGGCGATCGCGGCGCTAAGCCAAATGAGCGGCACGGCAGACCGGCTTAAATCGGGGTGTGGTACGGTCTGGCGCGAGGTAATGAGCACATAGCGCACCAGCAAAAAGGTACCGTAGCCGCCCATCACCATCGTGAAGAGGAGGTGTAAATTGCTGGCGGTTACGACCCCTAGATTGAGTGTGAGCGGCAGGGCAGTGACGGCGTTGAGCCCGGTGAGCGTATAAAAGGCGAGATTAATGCCGATAGGGTAAAACAGATAGTCGGTCAAAAAAGGGCTTTGGCCCAGATTGAGCAAGGCATAGCGGACCCACCATAGATTCCAGGCAATAGCCGGATCGTCGCCGCCATCGCCGGGTAGATGGGTGGTCAGTTGGACCGCCGTTGGCCAGGTTAGGATAGCGGCTAGCAAAAGATAGGCAAGTAGCAGCCACAACGTCGAACGGGTGGCCAAGGAGTCGGTGGTTGGGTCGCTTTTATAGAGGTTGGGTTTCAAGCAGTTAACCTCCAACGCCGGCGATTGTACCATCGGCGGGGATGCCTCGCAATTGCGCTGACAGGCGTGGTATAATTTTCAGCAACCTGACTGTGACAAATAGGCTATCGCCTTAAAGCAGGCGATGTCTTATACTAAGTTATAAGCTTTAAGAAAAAATGTTAGAGGCCACTGATGGGGCAAAAACGGGTTTTGATTGTAGACGATGACATAAACATCTTGCGCATGTTGGAATTCGGGCTGAAGAAATTTGGACCGGAGTACAAAATTCTGACCAGCGGAGAGATTACCGAGGCTATCCAGCGGATCGAAAAAGAGTATTTCGATCTGGTCATTACCGATTATATGATGCCTACCATGACCGGGATTGATCTGGCGCGAGCTGTCCGTAAGATTTCGCCCGAGACGCAAGTGATCCTGATGACGGCCTACGGCACCAACAAGTTGCGTAACACCTCTGAGAGCCTGCCGGTCGATGGTTTCCTTAACAAGCCGTTTACCATGGATCAGTTTCGCCAAGTGGTGTTGCAGGTATCTAGCCAATCCAATGGGCTCCATCTGGCCCAACCGGAATTGGGTCAACTGGCCCTCTCCGAAGGCTTGGATCCGATTGAGGAGAACGGTCATCAAGTTTACGAGTCGCTGTCGGTAATCCAAAGTTTGCAGAAGTTGCAGGTAAACGCCGGCGCCAGAGCGGTGCTCTTGCTCAACCGAGCGGGGAGGGCTTTGCAAGTAGTCGGTGAGATCAACCGGGCTCGATTGGATCAAATCGGCGATCTGGTCACGACCAATCACTACGGACCGGCCGGCTTATCGCAGTTGCTGGATAATAAAAATACCTTTCGGGCCAGCTTCTACGAAGGCGACACTTACAATTTATACGTCTGCGATGTCGATAGCGCTTACCTGCTGGCGGTTGTGTTTGACGTCAAGCTGCGGCCCGGGGTAGTTTGGTTCTATACCAAGCAGGCCGCCGCGGCCTTGTCGTTATTGATTGGCTAGCTGGTGAATTAATTTCAACCCTCTTTTGTGGTCTCGCGACAAGGTCCTAAAAAATCCTCAATTCTGAGTTCGTCGTTGATCGCGCAGGTGGCCGGATCCCAAACAATCATCGTCCGGCCAGGATTGATACTATATTTCTCTCGTTCTTCAGGCGTGGCGTTAAAGAGCGTGGGAATCCACCAGAGCGGAATTGAAAGTTTCCGCGTATCGGTCAGCAGTACGTGCAAATAATCATCATCAAACTCAATCTGATGAATCCTGGCCTCGCTGGGGAAAGTATAAGCGGAAATAGGATATTGTACTTTATACTTTTTAAGCTCAGATTGCTCTTTAATTCGGTTAGCCTCTGTAGTCACGCCAAACCTCCAACAGATAATCCCTATTCTCTTCGATAACCTTAAGAGCCCGACTCAGTTCATGTTTTCTCAAGGTACGACCGGAACGCGCTACCTCAATTTCAGGTTCTAACCAGATTTTGGCATCATTGTGGTCGTCTTGGGTTCCATTCCCGACGTGGACACTCGCTCGGTTCTCGTGGCGGGCATCGTAGCTGTGGAACCAAAAGACTAGACTGCCCTTTTCCAGAACTTTGGGGCTCATCCTTAGGTTTTATGACTCTCCCCGTTGCCATACGACTCGACCCACAAAAAATGGCCCCAGGCTTTCCAAGTGGAGCGAAGTCTGCTTGGTCTTGCGCATCGACTGGACGACAGCCGAAATGGGATGCAGGTTTTTACCCAGCACCGCCACCACAAAATCGTTATCATTCTTATCCAGACCGTGGCAGGACAGGCGAATGTCCTTGGCGTAACCGGCTTTGCCAAAGGTAAAGCCGATACCGCCGTGTTCCATGAGAACAACTCGTTGCTCTTGCTCCGGCAAGGTCTCGAAGGCTTTATCGCGGCGCAGCGGATACCAGATTGCCCACTTCAACTCTGGATCCAGGACCTTACGTTTGGGACCGTGGATCAGCGTCGCTTCCAGGTCCGGCTCATAGCCAATCGAGTAGGTCCGGCCCAGCATCGTGTATTCCGGCTTAAACGTCAGGTCGGCGAAAGGAGCCTGGTTGAGCAGCTCGCGCAGACCGGTCACAAAGAAGTCCGGCTCCTCGCTAAACGTCAGCAGCCCGATCCCTTGCGGATCGTTAATGTCCAGGTAGAGAACGGCGGGTATTTCTGTTTGCTGCAGAGCCTCGATCAGGGCCCCCACGTTGCGACAGCCACCGTAGGCCAGAAACTGCATAAACAGCCGCCGGTCCAACGAGATGACCTCGCCCTCTTTGCTTTTGCCCTTTTCGCTCAGGTCTAATTGCATTGTCTCTTGGCTCATTTTATACTCCCCTTTGGTTTAAGACTGCGTAGGGTCGTAACTATAGCATAAGTTCTGATGCCAGACAACGTAAACTCAGCCAAAAATCGGCTCGAAGATCCGGAACCGAGCGCCTACTTTTTGGGCGGCACCATCGTCCTCGACCGGGTTGGGCCGGAGGTGGATGCGCCCGGCTATTTTCGCTGGCTTAACGCCCGGTGGCGCTGCCCGGCTTTTCACTATCGAGCCGCTCGTCCCTGGCTCAAACAGCAGGGTATCCGCAACACCATTCCACGCTGGGCTGACCTCTCGCTCAACCTGGCCGATCGGCGGGAACCGCACGAGTACCAACTCGAAGCCCTGCAGGCCTGGCATCAGGCTCAGCGCTGGGGGAGTGTGGTCTTGCCAACCGGTGCCGGCAAGACGTTTCTAGCCCTGCGGGCCATCGCCGACTGCGCCGTGAGCACGCTGGTCGTCGTGCCTACGGTTGATCTGCTGCATCAGTGGTACGCCCGGCTCGAAAATGCCTTTGGCTCACCGATTGGGGTCTGGTACGGGCAGGAAAAACGGCTGGAACCGTTGACGGTCACCACCTACCCCTCGGCCTGGAGTCACGCCGAAACCCTCGGCAACCAGTTTAAGCTGCTAATCTTCGACGAGATCCACCACTTACCCGCGCCTTCCTGGCATGAGATTGCCTTGATGTGTGCCGCGCCTTATCGACTGGGTCTGACCGCCACCTATCCCGAGAGCGCTTCGCTAAAGTCTGAGACCGCTTCAGCCCCGCCAAACGAGACTAGCAATTCATCATTCACCCTTCATCATTCATCATTCGATTTTACAAACCCGGCGTCACTCCTCGATGAGCTCGTTGGCCCGGTGGTCTACCGCAAGCGCATCGATGATCTAACCGGCGAGCAGTTGGCCGAATACCGGACCGAGCGCATCTTCATCGATCTCACCCCGGCCGAGCGCGCGGCCTACGATGCCGCCTACGCGGCCTACAGTGGCTACGTCCGGGAGGCGCGCCTGCGGGAGAGCCACGGTCCCGGCTGGTGGTACGAGTTCACCCGGCGTAGCGCCGCCGAGGTCGAAGCCCGCCGGGCTAAGGTGGCCGAGCTCAAGCTTAAGGAGATTGTCCATCAGGCTCAAGGCAAGCTGGAGATTCTGGACCGGCTGCTGCGCGAGCATCGCCACCAGCAGACGCTCATCTTTACGGCCCACAACCGCTTTGCCTACATCATCGCTCGTCGCTTTTTGGTGCCGGCCATCACCCACCAAACCAAAGCCGCCGAGCGCAAAGCCATCTTGGATACCTTTCGAGCGGGCGGTTACCGGGCCATCGTGACCTCTAAAGTCCTCAACGAAGGCATTGATGTGCCGGAGGCCAAGGTGGCCGTGGTCTTGGGCGGGAGCAGCAGCGCTCGGGAGTACGTCCAGCGCCTGGGCCGGGTCTTGCGCAAGCAGGGCAACGCCCAGGCCATCCTGTACGAAGTCATCGCCCGCAAAACGGTCGATGTCCGGATTGCCCAGCGCCGGCGGACGGGATCGCCGTGAGTAGCCTCCTCATCGAATCAAGCTTATTGGCTTCCCGCCGCCCGCCAGCGTCTCCCCAGTCGGTCGGCCAATAGTAGACCACTGTAACCATTCAAGGCCATTAGCCCGATATTAACGCCTCCTGCCAAGAATTCAAGCGTCTGCAAGGTGTAAAACCAGGTTCCAAAGTCGTCAGCGGCAGCCAATCTATTCAGGATAAGGGCACATGGGATTAAGATGAAAAGACCGTTGGCAGCAACAATGCCCATCCGCCTCATTTTGGTTTTGATCAGCTTCCCTTGGCGCTCCCCGGCTATTATTCGTCCGGTCAGGCCGGCGGCGGCCATAACCGGGATCAAGACAAAGAGTCCGGATACGATAGTGCGCTTGACCAAAACAATTGTTGCCACGTTGCCCATAAGTTCGGCCGTTAGCGACGAAAAAGAGAAGAGCAGTAGTATGGTCAAACCGACAAGACTGGCTAGTCTGTGAGTAAGCTTTATCATCATTATTGGATCCTTTCTTTTGATTGTTGTGTTTATAATTGTTACAACAACTAAATGGCAAAAAATTTAATCGTAGCTAGCGTAGATGCGATTCAAAAGGACAATAACCGTGCTTATTTCAGCTTCAGATAAATACTTTTGTCCTTTTTCCAACACTTCAACTGCTAATGGCACCAGCTTGGCCTGCAATTGCCGGCCTGGCTCGGTTAAGAAGACCCGGTAAGCGCGCCGGTCGGTGTCGTCCTTCTGCCGGATGACAAACCCCCGCCGCTCCAAGACATCGAGCATACGGGTGACGTTCGGTTTGTCTTTAAAGGTCCGTTCGGCGAGTTCGACCTGGTTGAGACCTTCTTGTTCCCAAAGGCGGCTGAGCACAGCCCATTGCTCCGGCGTGATGTCGTAGCCCTGCGCCTTGAAGGCATGCTGAAGTTCCAACTTCAGCCGCTGTGCCGTTCGATTGATGACAAAACCGAGGGAAGTATCTAACGAGAAATCGCTCATAAAATCAAAATATATCCATTGATATTAGTTGTTGTAACAACTATATCACCGGTTCGAAGAAAAGTCAATCCTCAATCCCTTACGATACTGGTCAGCTTAATTTTGCATATTAGATTTAGCTGTTACACTTATCCCTATATTGTATGGCTGGCACGATCACCAAACTTGAAGTTCAAAAGAAAAATAAAGAGCGGGTCAACGTCTTTATCGATGGGGACTATGCTCTGGCGGTCACGCTCAATGTGGCCCTGGAACTTAAAAAGGGCCAGCAGCTCAGCGACACCGAGATTGAGCGCTTGCAGCAGCAGGACCAGCGCCACAAGGCTTACAACCGGGCCCTCTCCTACTTGAGCTTTCGGGCTCGCAGCCGGGTGGAGATGGAGCGTTACTTGCGCGGCAAGAAGTATGAGCCGGACGTCATCGCCGATACCTTGGCACGCCTGGCCGAGGAAAATTTGCTGGATGACGCCGCCTTCGCCGAAGCCTGGGTCGAAGATCGCAGCCGCTTCAAACCAAAGAGCGCCAGCGCCCTGCGCTATGAGCTACGGCAGAAGGGCCTGAAAGCGGCTGACATCGAAGAGGCCTTGACCGACCTTAATGAAGTGGAGCTGGCCTGGCAAGCCTTGGAACCTAAACTGCACCAGTGGCAGCGTCTGGAAGAACCGGATTTTAGAAAGAAAGCGATGGGCTTTTTGGGCCGGCGCGGCTTTAGCTATGAGATCGTGCGCCAAGCCGTGGAACGCGGCTGGCAGCGCTTGGAGGAAGAGGACCGGTAACGGTTATCTGCCGTGGCGGTTTTAATCTATCCCTAAGCCGGACCTGCTATAGTGCTTCCAGTCAAAACGATTGAGCGAGATCATCTACAGACCAAAATGGGTGAACTCGTTTTTTTATGCCGGCCCGCTGGATCAAAACTATGATGTCAAATCCTACCCAAAAATTTACGATTCCGCCAGTGCAGCCGTCTCAACCCGGACAGCGCTATGACGGGCTGATCGCAGTCCTGGAACAGTCTCTCGAAGAGGCCCGCAGCGGCGAACTGCGCTTAGGTCAAGTTCTGGATCGGTTGGGAGAGGCCAGCTTTAGCCTGATCTTCATCTTGCTCTGCTTGCCCCTGTTGCAGCCGATTTCGATGGGACCGGTGGCTACTATTATCGGCCTCAATTTGATTGCCCTGGGCTGGCAGTTGATCCGAGGAAAAGCGGAGCCGTGGCTGCCGGAGCGGATTCGATCCATGACCATGCCGGCGCGGGTCTGGCAGGCGATGTTAAAGATTTTAATGTGGGTGGTTAAAATCTCTGGCTGGCTTAGCCGCCCGCGCTTGCAAAGCTGGGTTACCGGTCCCCAGGCTAACCGGCTGATTGGCAGTATCGTGGTTGTGGCCGGGGTGCTGCTGTTGATCCCCCTGCCGGGTATTCCGCTCAGTAACCTTTTTCCGGCTTTGGTGGTCCTCTTTATCGGCATTGCTCAGCTTGAGCGCGACGGGGCCATGCTCCCGATTTCGCTCTTTTGGCTGGTGGTGACGCTGGCCTATTTCGGCTTTCTGGCCTACGGCGTCGTCTTCCTCGGTGACCAGGCTTTTGCCTGGCTCAGCTACCGCTCCCTCCTCCCGGCTGATTGGCTGCCATAGTAGATCTGCCTCTTTGGATTTTTGCCAGCCGGTTTTGTGAAATTCTCCATTTTATCCATAATGAAGATGAGATGCTCTTGGCTGAAACCGTTTTCCAACATTTCAACGCCGAGAGTGTTGCCTGAACCAGCAAGGACAAGACCTTATGGCTAAAATACGCAACACATTAAAGACTCTGGCCCTTTTGTCGGTAGGCGGGGCGCTGGGTGGTATTGTCGCCACACTACTGGCCCCTCGCTCCGGTGAGGAGACCCGGGCTCAGCTCAAGCACAAAAGCGGCCAACTCGTCGAGCACCTGAAGGCCGCTCGCCATCCCAAAAATCCCAAGCTTAAAACGATTAGCAACTGGGGCAACTTTCCTCAGGTCGAGGTCGAGTACCTGGAGTTTGAGGACCTGACTACCCTGCGCCAGCTGGTGCAGCGCTCCGATGACGTCATTGTGCGGGGTAACGGTCGCTGCTATGGCGATTCCTCGCTGGCGCCCAAGGTGATTTCCAGCCTGCGCTATAACAAGTTTATCGCTTTCGACCAAGACCAAGGCCTCCTAAAGTGCCAGGCCGGCGTGCTCCTGTCCGAAATTTTGGACGTCATCGTACCGCAGGGCTGGTTTTTGCCGGTCACCCCCGGCACCAAGTTGATTACGGTCGGGGGAGCGATTGCGTCCAATGTGCATGGGAAGAGCCAGCACAAAGCCGGCAACTTCAGCGATCACCTCCTCGACCTGGAGTTGATGCTTAGCGACGGCTCGCTGGTCACCTGCTCGCCCACCGAGAACGCCGATCTGTTCTGGATGACCTGCGGCGGTATGGGGTTGACCGGCGTCATCGTTACGGCGACGTTGCGGCTGATTCCCGTGGAAACGGCTTACATCCGCCAAGAATCGATCAAAGCGCGCAACCTGTACGAATTAATGGATCTGTATGAGCAGTCGGAGGACTGGACCTATTCCCTGGCCTGGATCGATTGCTTATCCACCGGTGAGAGCCTTGGCCGGGGTTACTTGATGCGGGGCGAACACGCGATGGTAAGCGAGCTGGCCACCGAAGCCCAGCGCCGCGAGCCCCTCAATCTCAAGTTGGCGCCCAAGTTGATCGTACCGGTCACGTTTCCCAACTTTGCTCTCAATACCCTGACGGTCAAGATCTTCAACGAAGCCATCTACCGGATCCAGCCGGCGGGCGTAACCAACTCCATTGTCTCTTACGACAAGTTTTTCTACCCGCTCGACTCGATCCTCAATTGGAATCGGATTTATGGTAAGCGAGGCTTTACCCAATATCAATTTATCCTGCCCAAAACCGTCAGCCGCGAAGGTCTGGAGAAAATTATCGCCAAGATTGCCAACAGCGGGCAGGGCTCTTTTCTGGCGGTCCTGAAGTTGTATCAGGATCAGCAGGGCTATCTCCCCTTTGCGATCGAGGGTTACTCCTTGGCTCTGGACTTCCCCATTACGCCTGGACTCTTTCCGCTGCTGGATGAGTTGGACCAGTTGGTGTTGACCTATGGCGGGCGATTGTATCTGACCAAGGACGTGCGGATGGATAAGCACATGTTTACCCGCAGCTATCCAACCGCCGAGCGCTTTATCGAGCAGCTCAAGCAGCTCAACCACGGCGCCAAGTTTAGATCATTCCAATCTGATCGGGTGGGAATTACCTCATGAAAAACGTCTTGATTTTGGGGGCCGTCTCCGATATCGCCCAGGCTTTGGCCCACAAATACGGCCAGGAGGGTTACAGTCTGACCCTGGCCGCTCGCAAGGCCTCCCGGCTGGACGAAGCCGTCACGGATTTGCAGATCCGATACCGGGTGCCGGTGCAGGCGGTCGAGTTCGATGCCCTGGCTTTTGATGGCCATGCCGGCTTTTACGCTTCGCTGGCGCCGCAGCCGGATGTCGTGATTGTTGTTTTTGGCTACTTGGGGGAGCAGAAAAAAGCGGAGCACGATTTTGCCGAGGCCAAAGCGATTATCGATACCAACTATACCGGTGTCGTGTCGATCCTGAACATCGTGGCCAACGATTTTGAGCGGCGTCGGGCCGGCACCATTATTGGCATCAGTTCCGTGGCCGGTGACCGGGGGCGGGGCAGCAACTATGTTTACGGCAGCGCCAAGGCCGGTTTTACCGCTTATCTATCGGGGCTGCGCAATCGACTGGCCAAGGCGGGCGTCCACGTCCTGACGGTCAAGCCCGGCTTTGTCCGGACCAAGATGACCGCCGGGCTGCCGCTGCCCGGACCGGTCACTGCCCGGCCGGAGCAGGTGGCCGCTGACGTCTTCAAGGCCGATCGCGGGAAGGCCAACCAGGTTTATAGTTTGTGGATGTGGAGATATGTGATGCTGATCATCCGCCACATCCCGGAACCCATTTTTAAGCGGATGAGTCTTTAGGGACACGCGGTCTGAGCTTGTTGAAGGCCATTGGTTTCGACAGGCTCAACCAACGCCATCGCGGCCTGAGCTTGTTGAAGACCACTTCTGGTTAAGCCGCCTTAAACCGCTCTTCCAGCTCTTCCAACATCTGGGCCGCCTCGACCAGCTTATCGAGCGGATTATTCTCCCCTCTAAAATAGCGATAGTCGCAGGGCATAATATCGAGAGCCTTGACCAGTTCGTGGTGACCCTCCCGGATGATCCCCTCGTCCGTGTCATACCATTTGGCAATCTGCTCGGCCGGCATTTCCAAGAAATTGACCTTACGAATCGTGTAGTCGAGCGCGCCGGCCCAGGCTTCGGGGTGACTGAGATCGATGAACTCCTTACCGATGGTCACTCGATACTCTACCCACATTTGAATCGCCGCGCCGACGACTTCGAGAGGGAGCTTGTGTTTGGGCATCACTGTCGTCAGCAGAGACTCTACATCGTCCAGGGCGTTGCTGAAAAGGGCCTCGAACCGGTCGAGCATGGCTTTGTTCGACTCGGTGCGGATGTAATCGCCCAGGGCTTGCAGCATCATCTCGTAATCGCCGAGTCGGACGGCGGCCCGGGCTAAATTAAGATGGTATTCGGGGGAGACGTCATCCAGGCGAGTGGCCTCTTGAAAGAGGGTGATAGCAGTTTCTAGCTCCCAGCGCTGGAAATGCTCCAGGCCGGTTCGATTGAGGGACTGGGCACGCAGTTTGTCGGTAGCAGAAACGGGTCTCTGTTTCATTGAGCAGTTTATCGATTTATCAGTGGCTCGCTGGCCGGGTACGAATTGATGCTAGATTGTACCCCGATTTAGGGCCACCGTCAACAAATGTTAAGGCGCGGTCTGATTGAACTGTGACTCCCGGAAGATGGTTTCTTCGGTCAAAATGTACCAATCTGAAACAGTGCGGAAACGGTCGCTGGGGTTGCTGAGTGGCATCAGTTGCACCCCCAAAATATCCTGGCTGACTCCGTAGATGTAAGTCGGGTGGAACAACACCAGCGACGGGACCTCGTTGGCAAAGATTTGCTGGAAGGCGAAATAATAGTCGTTCCGCTGGCCGCGATTTTCCAGGGAGCGGCCAATCTCTAACTGAACGGAGGCATCGGTGTTATCCCAGCCGGCGTAGTTTTGCCCGCCTTCGATTTGGGTTGCGTGCCAGAGCGGGTAAGGATCAGGATCACCGCCGAGCAAGACTTCAGCCAGGGCGGCTTGAAAGTCATGGTTAGCCAGCCGCTCGCTCAGCCCGCTGTCCAGAATCTCGATCTCTACCGCTACTCCAACCTGCTGCCACTGTTGGCGGGCAGTTTCGGCTACTTGTCGCTTGGTGGTGTCGCTGCTGCTGAGGAGCGTAAACGCCAGCGGGACGCCGTCCTTATCCCGGATGCCATCGCCATCGGTGTCAAGCCAACCGGCATCGTTAAGCAGACCGATGGCGGCGGTAGGATCATAATTAACCGGCGGCTGCTGAGCATTGTAAGCCCAGCTCCACGGCAAAATGGGACCTTTGGCAATCAACCCCTGGCCGTGCAGAGCCTGGTTGATAATCGTCTGCCGGTCGAGAGCATGCAGCAGCGCGCGGCGCACGTCTGCCTCCTGGAAAAAGGGCAGATCCTCAGCTTCCAGCAAATTGAGGTAAATGATATTGTAGCTGGATAGATAAGCCGTGTAGAGATTGAGGGTGGTTAGATCTTGCACCTCTGGGAGAAGAGAAGAGGGAATCTGGCCGAGCCCGTTAATCTGTTCATTGGCGTAGGCGGCCACGGCGGTTTTGTGACTGGGGAAGAAACGCAGCTCGATCCCGGCCAGTTGGGGTTTTGGCCCAAAGTAGAACGGGTTCGGCGACAAGCGAGCAAACTCACTGTTGACCGCATCGAGCCGGAAAGCCCCGGTCCCGACCGGCCGGAGATTAAAGGGATGGTTAAGCAGATCCCGGACCGGCACATCACTCAGCAAATGCTGGGGCACGATGCCGATTTCGGTGAATTCAACGAAGGTGGGGAACGGTTCAAGCAGATCGAAAAAGACGGTATAATCGTCTTGCTTCCCGACACTGATCGCCTGCCACAGGTTGCTGAGGTAAGGCATGCCGGGAAATTCCGGATCTTTCATCAGTGAGATAGTGAAGACAACGTCGTCGGCGGTAAAAGGCTCGCCGTCATGCCACCGGACGTCACGCCGCAATTTAAAGATATAACGCCGTTTGTCAGGGCTAATCTCCCAACTGCGGGCTAAATCCGGCTCGATGTTGCCCTGACCATCCACTTTAACCAGGCCGTTGAAGAGCAGCGCACTTAAATCCTGATCAACCTGGTTGTATTGCATCAACAGGGGATTGATGAACTGCGGCTCACCCACCACCCCTTCAACGTACCGGCTGCTTTGATCCCGGACGGCGATGGTGGTTCGGGACAGAGAGAGAAACCCCAAAAAAGCCAAGACCAGGGCAATGCCGGTCAAAGCCAAAATGGCTTGCCAACGAATGTAGCGTCCCACTATTAAGTATCCTTAGGTTAAATTAAAAATACACAACGGCCCTCCCTGGCCTGTTGTGTATTTTTGCCTGGCTTAAGCTAACCGGTCTGGTTAACCGGTTTGACAACTTAGCGAGTAATGGCTACGCTAATCAAGGCGAGGACGAAGAAGACGAGTACCAACCCAATGGTGGCCTGATAGAGGGTTTTTTCAATGCCGCGCCGGGTGCGATAGATACCCGACTCGCCGCCAAAGATGCCGCCTAACCCCGCGCCTTTGGCTTGCAGCAGGAGCAAGATTGTAATTGCGATCGACAGAATGATTTGGATAATTTGCAAAGAAACGAGCAAGAGAACCTCCCTAAGTATGCACCGTCCATCTTATATCTGATAATTATAGATTGACCGGAAAATTGAACAAATTCGGTTTAGTTGTCTGAACAAATCTTCTTTTCTCTAGCTCTAGTATATTTAGTATAATATCGAAAAGGAAACTTTATGAGCAACAGTCTCAGTGACGCTTTGCCTTGGCCTCAGGCCAACCGGCAAGAGCAGACCCGGACCTCAGAAACTACTCGCGGCGGCTCCAGTCCAACGCCGTGGGTGGTCGTGGCCCAAAATTTGAATCCGGGTGAAGCAGTGGTGATCAAAGCCCGGCTGGAGAGCGAGGAGATTCCGGCTCTTATCCAGCAGGAAGCGGTTGGTTCGGTCTTGGGCTTAACCGTCGGCCCGTTGGGCGTGGCCAAAATCTCGGTGCCGGAGCCGCTGGCCGAGCGCGCTCTGGACCTGCTGGCCATTACCTTTGACGATGAAGAGGACTCTTGGGACGATGAGGGGAATGATCTCGAAGAAGATGAGGTGTCAGGATAGTGACTAAGTTACGGCTAGCATGCTATGTTGTTGGATTCTTGATATTAAGTGCCGGCTGGTTCCCGGCCGGTTTGGCTCGAGCCCAGGCGCCTGAGCCGGGTCAGAGTTACGTCGTTCAACCCGGCGATACCCTGTGGCAGATTGCCCAAGAACTGCTGGGTGATGGGCATCGTTATCCGGAAATCATCGCCTCAACCCAGGCCATGCGGACCGAAGACAGTTCTTACGCTGATCTTTTGAACCCCGATGTCGTTGTGGCCGGAACCAAACTATGGGTGGTCCCTGGCAGTGGGCCAGTCCTGTCCAATCAGGGCCCTTTAGCCGGCGCCAATATTGAATTCGAGACAACGCAGCCACCGGTAGGCGAAATGCCTGGCGGCCAGATCGCCTTCAGCTTTTGGAATGCCGCCCCTAATCGCTGCACCTATGAGATCAACATCATCGACGTTTCGAGTTGCCTGGCGGACCCGGTCGCCTGCCAGCAAACCCGGCGCATCTTTGCGTTGAACAACGCCAGCGAACCGGCGCTCTCACCGGATGGCCAGCGTCTAGCTTTTCGTGGCTGGGGTGACATTCCGGAAAAGTACGATGACGAGACCCAGGATCATCCCTATTACGGCTGCGCGGCTCCCAATGCGCCTCACCAGGTGGGCCACACCACCCTTGATGGAACCGATTACTATCGGGTCACTCAGTATTACGAGGACGCCCATCCCGATTGGTCCCCCGACGGCGATCGCTTGCTGTACGATACGGGCCGGCTGGGCGATGGCCGGACGCGGCTGATCGCGGTCAATGCCGTGACTGAAGACGAAGAGGATCTGCGGCTCGAGGGTCAGCAGCCAGCCTGGGCCCCGGACAGCGATCGCTTTGTCTTCCGCGGCTGCGACCTGACCGGCAACCGCTGTGGCTTGTGGCTAGCTCGCGCCATTCCGATGCACCACTGGGACGCCGGTCAAAATTTGATTGGCCCGGTACTCGAAGAGCCGGCGGCGGCTCACCCCGATTGGTCGCCAGTGGGCGAAGAAATCGTCTACCAAAGTGCAGTCGGCGGGAGTTGGGATCTGTATGTGATCAATGCAGACGGAACCGGGAAGCGCCAACTGACCAGTGCTCCCGGCCTTGAAGGCTTGCCGGTCTGGTCTCCGGAGGGTCAATGGATCGCCTATCTTGCTCAGGTCGCAGGGGAGTGGGGAATTTGGCTGATCCGCGCCGATGGCAGCGATCGCCGGTTACTTTTTGGGCTTGACGACGCCAGTTTTTCGCCGGGGCCGGTGCCGCCTTACTACAACCGGGACTGGATCGACGAGCAGATTTCTTGGTCTCGATAACGAGCTTAGTCCAGCGTTTCCGCTTCGCCGATGACGGTCCACTGCCGGCCGGTGACAGGCGGAGGATGGTTCAACATCGGCGGAGCAAGACCGGCCGGTTTGTCCGAGGTGTTAATGACCACGACTGGCGGTTGGGCCGGCGCCGGATAGGGCGGTTCGGAGAGCGATTGCTGCTTCTGTTGCCTTAGCAAAACGTAGAGCAGCAGGATGGTGGTCGGCCCGGTGGCGGCTACCCCTAAGATGACGCCCAAGATGACGGCCAGGGCATCGACACTGGCCCGCAGGCTGAAGATGCCCACCAGTGTAACGACTAAAGCCAGACTGAGCAGCAGTAGATAGCGTTTCATTATTTGATCAACCTTAATTGGTGGCCAAAGAGCGCTTTAAGACCCCGGGGCGCGGACTCCAAGGCCGCGGAGTCGCTGCCAGCTCGAGGATCGGTGCCGGTAGCGGCTAGCGCTGGCTTCTCTGTCTCCGGCTCGATCCAGCGTCGGCTGACCCGATGCTTGGCCTGGAGATGCTGCACAATCCGGCCGATCTCTGCCTCGGAGACGTAGGCGGCTTGAAACCGGGTGACGCTGCCCTTGACCACCAACAAAAAGTCTCCCCGCCCCAGCAGCTTCTCCGCGCCGGTATTGGGCAGTCCCGAGGCGGTCTTGGCGTCATCGGCGCTGGTCACGCTGCCAACCAGCCGGACCGGAAAGTTGCTGCGCGTCAGCGAGCCGATCGTGGCGGCCAGCGGTTTTTGAGTGCAAGCGATCAAATGAATTCCGGCGCTGCGGCCTCGTTGGGTCAAGCGGGTCATCAAGCGGTCCATCGCTTTGCCGCCCTGCTCCATCAAATCAGCCACCTCATCGATGAAAACAATTAAACGCGGTTCAGAAATGCGCGCCCGATCCCGGCGAACCATCTCGGTCACAATTTCACCCAGGAAAAAGATGGCCTGGTGCACATCATCGATCACCGGGTGCAGCAGGTGAGGTAGGCGGAGATCGTGCGGGTTGGCGGTGAAGGGAGCAAAGCCGCTACGCTTCGGATCGATGAAGATCAGTTGCACCTCACCTAACCGGTTATGCATGGCCAAAGAGAGGGCCATACTCCGGGCCAGGGCGGTTTTACCCGAACCGGTGGTGCCGGCAATCAACACGTGAGCCACCTCCGGCGAGGAGAGGCGCAGCACCAGCGGCAGCCCGGCGTCATCCATCCCCAGAATGGCCGATTGGCGTGGGATATCCGGGAGGCGAGCACAAAGCGAGAGTAAGTTGACGGTCTGGGCATCCCTGCGCGGGATTTCAATTTGCAGGCGCGCTCCTTGACGGGCCACCCGAACGCTGTCGGCTCCTAAGTGCAAGGCCAATTCTTCGGCCAGAGCGGCAATGCGAGCCACTTTGGTGGCATAGCCAGGCAAGAGTTGATAGTGGATCCAACGAGGCGTGACCGTTCCGCCCGTAACCTGGACCGGCAGCCGGTGACTGGCCAACAGCGTCTCGATTTGATTGGCCTGATATTCCAGGTACTGCTCCAGCTCAACCGGCCCCACCGCAATCACTCCTTTTTCCAGATTTAGCTTTATTGTACTAGAACATATGTTCTATTGTCAAGTCAAAAAATAAAAGTGAGTGAGTTTATTGAAGTTAAGGGGAACTGACAGTAGAGAAAGCTGGGGGGCTTGGGGGAGAGAAAAAACGTAAAACGTCAAACGTAAATTATGCTTACGTTTGACGTTTTACGTTTTCAGAATAGGGACAGGACTACAGAGCAAACAGGTACTGATCTAGGCTGTCTCTTTAGCTTTGTTTAGCGCTTTCATGAGCCGCGACTTGCGGCGAGCCGCGTTATTCTTGTGGATGATGCCTTTTTGAGCGGCCTTATCCAGCGCCTTGACGGCCAGCCGCACGGTTTCTTGAGCGGTTTCCAGATCACCACCCTCAATTTGGGTCCGGGCCCGCTTAAGATAGGTACGGGACGTAGCGCCAAAGTAGCGGTTGCGCGACCGACGTCTTAAGTCTTGCCGAGCACGCTTCATCGCGGATTTGATGTTAGCCAATGTTCATCTCCTTCATTGCCTTGGAACGTTTTGATTTTGTTGCAGCGCCCGGCGATGGATCCGCCAGGAAGCACTTTATTCAATAAAAATGCCTGCACAGCAGAGGCAGACACAAAACTATATCTTAGACGAAAACCTCAATTTTGTCCAATTGGTGGCAGTTTCTCAGTTTCTGTAAGGTTGTATGGGAGCTGTAATTATTCCAAGCCTTGCCCGGCTTTTTTGATTTTTAAGGCTCTTTTGGAGTCCGTGGGGTACGAATTCGATAGTGCGTAGTCCTTAGCCAGAGAAATACGCACTACGGCATCACCGCCTTGAACTCCAAAAGAGCCATTTTTAATAAAGATTTAACTGAAATATTTAGTATTTTTGATAAAAACCCGAATTTATCTTGACGAATTCATAAGATCTGAGTAAAATATTAGATAAATTTAGTAAATAATTTAACTAAACACGTGTGGATACTGAGACGATAGGTCTCTAGGGGGGCAAAATCTCTCGCGGCTAGATCCCGGTGGAGTTCCCCTTAAACCTGTTGCTCAATGAGTTAACTCATCATCGATGATGAAAGAGCACTCAGCCTCAAACTCTAAAGTGACCATTGCCGACATCGCTCGTGACTCGGGCGTATCTCCCGCCACGGTCTCGCTGGTTTTGCGGGACAAACCCGGCATTGGGGCTGAAACCCGCCAACGCGTTTTGGAGAGTGCTCAAAACCTTGGCTACTTATACAGACCCACCCATCAATCCCAAACTTCGGCAAAAATAACCAATTTTGGTCTAATTATAAAAGTTGGACCTTACGATGACCCGCATAGCAATATTTTTTATACACCGGTGATGAGCGGCATCGAAATGATTTGCCGCCGCTCCCGGGTCAATTTGCTGTACACCACTATGCCGGTCGATGAGCACAACAACCCGCTTGAGTTACCCCCGCTGTTCACGGAAGGCCAGGTCGATGGCATTCTATTGGTCGGGATGCACCTCAACGAGACGATGGACGCGTTTTTGCAGCAGCAGTCTTTTCCGGTGGTCCTGGTGGACGCGTACACTGCTGACCATCCCTATGATTCTGTCGTTTCAGATAATGTTGATGGTGCCTATCAAGCGGTGAGGTACCTCATTCAAAACGGGCACCGTCACATCGGTATCATCGGCAGCGAGCCCGACTCGTATCCAAGTGTCCAAGAAAGACGGCAGGGCTACCTTAAAGCCTTACAGGAGCACGAGTTGACTCCCTATTTGGTTGACTGTGCCTTGCTACCTGAAGCGGCCAGTGTGGCTGCCTCGGCGTTGCTGAGGAAAAATCCTGAAATTACCGCGATTTTTGGCTGCAATGATGAAGTCGCTATCGCCGTCATGCAGGTCGCGACAAAACTGGGCCGGGAAGTCCCTAAGGATTTGTCGGTGATCGGTTTTGATAATATTGCTCTGGCTCAGCATATCACGCCTCCTCTGACCACAATGCGCATCGACAAGATGGGGATGGGGCGGCTGGCCGCTCAACTGCTACTCAACCGGCTTGAATTCCCCGAAGCCGCCAAGGTCCAAACCGTGATTCATCCCCACCTGATCGAACGACAATCTGTTCAACGCCCCAAGACGTAGTAGGCTTAAAAAACTAAATTTATGTAGGGTTCAATTATCAAGGAGGATAAAAAGAATGAAAGTTAGAATGGTTCTTTTTTGGAGTACGGCAGCGGTTCTGCTGCTAGTCTTGGCTGCTTGTGGCACTCCAGCCGCCCCGGAGCGAATTGTAGAGACGGTGGTGGTTGAAAAAGAAGGAGCCACCGTCGTTGAAACTGTGGTGGTGGAAAAAGAGGTAGCGAAAGAAGTGGTGGTGACGGCTACGCCGGAGGCCGGCGCGGTCCCGGTCACCAGTTACGAACGCAGCGAAACGCTGTACACCAGCGGTACTCAGTGGGGACCGCCCTCGAGTTGGAACCCCTTTAATCGCGGTGGTTATGCCATGGGCACTCTGGGACTGTGCTACGAGACTTTGTTCACCTTTGACCCGCTGACCGGCGAATACGAACCCTGGCTGGCCGAAAGCGGGGAGTGGACCAGCGACAATGTTTTCGAGCTAAAGGTCCGGGACGGGATCACCTGGAGCGATGGCGAACCTTTTACGGCCGCCGATGTGAAATTTACTTTTGAACTGGGGCAGCAAGCGGCCATCTTCTTCAGTCCGGTGTGGAACTGGCTGGACAGTATCGAGCAGGTTGATGATCTGACCTTGCGCTTCACCTTTAGCGAACCGCTCTACCAGGAGTGGGCCAACTATTCCTACGAAGTACCGATTGTGCCGCAGCATCTCTGGGAAAGTAAGACGCCTGAAGAGGTCGCAGCCGGAGCCAATGAAAACCCGATCGGCACGGGCGCTTATCTGTATGAGAGCCACGATCAGGACCGCATGGTTTGGGTCAAGAATGACAACTGGTGGGCCATCGGGGCGCTCGATCTAGATCCGGCCCCCACGCGCATTGTCGACATTGTCAACGGCAGCAACAACGTGGCTCTGGGCATGGTTCTGCAGGGCGGCCTTGACTTGAGCAACAACTTCCTGCCGGGCGTGGCCACGCTGGTCGATGGCGGCTATGGGGTTCAAACCTACTATCCGGAACCGCCGTACATGCTCTCCGCTAACACGGCCTGGTTGATTATGAACAACTCGATCAAGCCGATGGACGATCCGGCCTTCCGCCGGGCTATGGCCCACGCCATTGATGTCAGCCAAATCGTAGAAGTGGTCTACGGCAACATCGTTCAGGCAGCCAACCCGACCGGCCTGCTGCCGATTTGGGAGGAGTTTATTGACCAAGAGGTGGTTGACGAACTAGGTTTTAGCTACGATCCGGAGCAAGCCAAGTCGATTCTGGCCGAGGCCGGCTATGTAGATACGGATGGCGACGGCTTTGTCGAAGCCCCTGATGGCTCCCCGATTGCGCTGAAGATTATCGTGCCCTTCGGCTGGACAGACTGGATGGAGTCGATCAGAGTCGTGGCCAGTGGCGCGCAAGCGGCCGGGATCAATCTCGAACCTGACTTCCCGGACTACGGCGGCTATTTGGATGCTCGCCTCAACGGCACCTTTGAAATGGCGATCGATAACCAACCGCAGATGAGCAACACCCCCTGGACCTACTATGACTGGGTCTTCCAAAACCCGATCGAGGACATTGCCACCATGCAGAACGGCAACTACGGCCGGTACGAGAATGAGGAAGCGTTTGAGCTGGTGACCCAACTGGATAAAACCCCGATCGACGATGTGGAAGGGATGAAGGCGATCACTTCCGAACTGCAGCGAATTCAATTGACCGATATGCCGCTGATTCCGTTGTGGTACAACGGTCTGTGGGCGCAGTACAACAATACAGTTTGGACCAACTGGCCCTCGTCAACCGAAGACGGCAACCACTACCTGCCGGCCACCTGGCGCGGTTACTGGAACATGACCGCTATCCGCATGCTGGCCGAACTGGAGCCGGCCGAGCCGGCGCAGTAACCTGTGTTACCACCGCCCCTCTCGCAGTCCGCGGGAGGGGCGGTTTCTTTCGGTAAGTTTTTCGAGAAAGGAGGCAAGGTGGGCCGCTATTTTGGCAGAAAGCTGCTTGTTTACATCCTGACCTTTTTTATTGCGGTCACCATCGACTGGTTAATTCCCCGCTTTATGCCCGGCAACCCGGTCCAGACCATGCTCTCACGGGCCGGGCTGCGGGCCGAGGCGGCGGAAGTCATGTACGGCTTTTACACCAGCGCCTTTGGCTTAGATCTGCCCATTTGGCAGCAGTACCTCAATTTTTGGGTGGCGCTTTTCAACGGCGATCTGGGCACCAGCGTCTTTCTTTTTCCGCAGCCGGTTACTCAGGTGATCCTGAGAGCCGTGCCTTACGACATCTTCTTGCTGCTGCCGGCGATCTTGGTGAGCTGGTTTGCGGGCAACAAGTTTGGCGCGTTCGCGGCCCGCAACCGGTGGCTTGACAACACGGTCTTGCCACTCGGTTACATTCTGACGGCCACGCCCTATATGTGGCTTGGGATCTTGTTGGCTTGGGCTTTTGGCATTGTCTTGGGCATTTTTCCCATCTCAGGCGCTTACAGCTACGCTATGCGACCCTCGCTCTCCTGGGCCTTTATCGGCAGTTTGCTGTGGCACTGGTTCTTACCCTTCGCTTCCCTATTCCTGGTCAAATTCGGCGGCTGGTCGATTGGGATGCGGAATATGATCATTTACGAACTGGAAGCGGACTATTCCCACTATCTCGAAGACCTGGGCGCGCCCCGCAAGTTGGTGCGAAAATATGCTTTCAGAAACGCGATGCTGCCCCAATTGACCGGGCTGGCCTTGGACCTGGGCGTCATCGTAGCCGGCGCGCTGGCCACCGAGATCGTCTTCTCCTACCCCGGGATTGGTTATCTGATTCTGCAAGCGATTCAGAATCAGGATTACTTTCTACTTCAGGGCTGTTTCTTGTTCATCATCGTCGGCGTGCTGCTGGCTAATTTCATCATCGATATCGCCTATGTCCTGGTGGATCCTCGCACCCGCATGGGCATGCAAGGCGGAGCAGGCTAATGACTCCGAAAAAGAAAAATGAGTTTCTCTATTTTGCTTTAAGGAATAACCGCCTTCGAGTGGGTCTGGTTGTGGTTCTCCTGTTTCTGGTCTTTACCTTTGTCGGCCCGCTGCTCACCGATTACGCCCCCAACGATTACGTCGGCCCATCCGGCCAGCCGCCCTCGACCGAATACTGGTTTGGAACCACCACCTTTGGCCAGGATGTCTTCACCCAGTTTGTCTTGGGCCTGGAGTCGACCTTTCTGGTGGGCATTGTCGGTGGCGGGATTGGGACCCTGATCGGCGTGTTGGTGGGCTTTACAGCCGGCTATCGAGGCGGCCTGGTCGACGAGGTGCTCAATACCATAACCAATATTGTGCTGGTCATCCCCACCCTGGCCATCTTACTGATCATCGCCGCCTACCTGGAAGTACGGGGCGTGCTAACTGAAAGCATCTTTATTGGCTTGACAGCCTGGCCCTGGGCCGCCCGCGCCATCAGAGCCCAGACCTTTTCCCTGCGCTCCCGCGATTTTGTTGATCTGGCCCGGCTCAGTGGCCGGAGCACCGGCAAAATTATTTTCTCGGAAATTGCACCTAACATGATGTCCTATCTGTTTATGACTTTTATCCTCCAGTTTGGCGGGGCCATCCTCATCGCCGCTACCCTGGATTTCATCGGCCTGGGGCCGACGGAAGGGATCTCGTTGGGGCTGATGATGAACAATGCCCTACTCTGGAGCGCCCTCCAACTGGGCCTGTGGTGGTGGTTTGTCCCGCCGGGCCTGGCCATTACGGCGATTGTGGGAGCCTTGTACATCATGAACGTGGGGCTGGATGAAGTCTTCAACCCCAAACTTCGGGAGATGTAACCTCGTGAGTTTAGAAGTGGAAAACCTGCGCGTTTATTATCAAACCCTAGCTGGGGACGTTAAGGCCCTGGATGGGGTTAGCTTTAGCCTAGCGGATGGGGAGATTATGGGCCTGGCCGGCGAGTCGGGCTGCGGCAAAAGCACCCTCGGCAAAAGTCTTATTCGCCTGACCTCCCGGATGAAGTACATTGAGGGAACGGTGATGCTCGATAGCCACGCCTTACCGGTCTGGGACACGGCCAAGATGGTCCCGTTTCGTTTCAAAGAAGTGTCGATCATCCCCCAGTACGCCATGAGCGCCATGAATCCGACCCGCAAAATCGGCAAGATGATCGCCGAACTGCTCGAGTCCCGGCAGGTAAAGTTCAAGACGATGCTGCCTGAACTCCGGCGCAGACTGGAGTTGGTCGGCCTGGCCCCCGAGGTCCTGGATCTCTACCCCATTGAGCTGTCCGGGGGAATGAAGCAGCGCATGGTCATGGTCCTCTCGACCCTGTTGAACCCCTCTTTGCTCATCGCCGATGAGATTACCTCGGCCCTTGACGTTTCTTCCCAGAAGGCGGTCTCGGAGCTGCTGGTTGAATTTCGAGACCGGGCGTTTGTGAAAAGCGTTATCTTTATCACCCACGATCTTTCGATCCTCTACCAGATTGCCGATACCATCATGGTCATGTATGCCGGCAAACTGGCCGAGAAGGCCCCAACCGAGGTCATCGTTAAATCGCCCCGGCATCCCTACACCAAACTCCTCATTTCATCGTTGCCGGAAGTCGGGGTGAAGTATTCCGAGAAAAAGCTAACCGGCATCCCCGGCAAACCGCCCCTGCTGCTCGATCCGCCGACCGGCTGCCGTTTCAGAGATCGCTGCCCGCTGGCTTTTGAAAAGTGCCGGGAAGAGCCGCCCTTCCTCGAAGTTGAACCGGGCCATTTTACCGCCTGTTGGGCCGTGTTCCAGGACCAGCCCGCCGCGGAGAAAGTGGTGGTCGAAAATGCTTAAGCTCGATCGGGTCTCGAAAGTCTACCGGGTTGGGACCTTCGGCGGTAGAGAGCTCCGCGCCGTCAGTGACGTCAGCTTCGAGATTGAAGCCGGCGAGGTCATCTCCCTGATTGGCGAGAGCGGCAGTGGCAAAAGCACCCTTGGCAAAATGATTTTGGGCTTGATCCCGATTAGCTCCGGAGCGATTACCTTCAACGGCACTGATATTTCGACGCTTAAAGGTCGGGCTCTCAAAGAGTACTACCGGCAAGTCCAGGGCGTTTTTCAGGATCCTTTTAGCTCCTACAACCCAATCTTTAAAGCGGACCGGGTCTTCAGTCTGATCCGGGACGAGTTTTTTCCAACGGTTCGGGGTCCGGCCTGGGAGGAACAAGTCCACCATTCCTTGGAAGCGGTTGGACTAAACCCCGGTCAAGTCTTGGACAAATTTCCGCACCAACTCAGCGGCGGGCAGCTCCAACGCTTGCTGATCGCCCGGGCGCTGTTGCTCAACGTGCAAGTGCTGGTCGCCGATGAGATCATCAGCATGCTGGATGCCTCGACCCGCATCGATGTCCTGAATCTGCTGGCCGACCTCAAAACCCGGGGGCTATCGATTCTGTTCATTACTCATGATCTCTCGCTGGGATATTACATCAGCGAAAAAGCGGTGATTCTTTATAAAGGCCATATCGTGGAGATGGGCGAGACCGAGAAGGTGTACCTCAACCCGCTGCATCCCTATACCAAGATGCTGATGGCGTCGGTGCCCCGGCTGGACAAAAAGTGGGCCGAGGTTGAGGCCGAGGTGGGGCTGGAGGAAGATCATTCAGTGCTGCCCACCGGCTGGCGCTATTATCAAAGTGGGCCGGTCGCCGCTAAGAACGGCCATCAGGCCGGCCCCTTGGGTCGTCCGCAGCCTACTCTGCTCGAAGTCGAACCGGCTCATTTTGTGGCCTGCAGCCAGTTGTAACGGCACAGGAGACGTTTTCTATGCTGCAACAAGCTTTGACCGGAGCCTGGCAGTTTCGTCAGGTGGGGTCAGATGAGTGGTCGCCGGCCCAGGTACCCGGCAGTGTCCAGCTCGATCTGCTGCATCTGGGGCGGATCCCGGATCCTTTTGAAGCCGATAACGAGAAGCGAGTCAAGTGGGTGGCCGAAGCCGATTGGGAGTACCGCTCCACCTTCTCGGTTAGCCCTGAACTGTTGGCTCAACAGCACGTTTTTCTGGTTTGTGACGGTCTGGATACCCTGGCCGAAGTAAGGCTCAACGGGCAGTTGGTGGACCGGACGGATAATATGTTCCGGCCGTACCGCTGGCAGGTCAAGGCGCTGCTGGGCGAGGGTGAGAACGAACTGCGCATTATCTTTCGCTCGCCGGTCCAGTATATCAGCGCCAAAATGGCGGAGCGCCCACTGCCGAGTGTGCCTCACCCGCTGCCCGGGGCGGCGCATCTGCGGAAAGCCCCTTGCCAATTTGGCTGGGATTGGGGGCCGCGCTTGCCGCCGCTGGGCGTCTGGCGGGACATTCGCCTGGAAGGCTACAGCCTGGCCCGGTTCAGTGACGTTCATCTTCGCCAGCACCATCAGGCCGGTCAAGTCAGAGTCAGGGCCGCCCTTCGCCTGGAGCGCTGGTCGTCCGAGGCTGGCGCGCTCGTGGCCGAGCTGCGGGTTGCCGGGCCGGATGGGGTTGAATTAAGCACAGCGAGTTCCATAGCGGCTGACGACCATCAGTTAGAAGTCATCATTGAGCGGTCGCAGCTTTGGTGGCCCAACGGCTACGGCGAGCAGCCCTTGTACCAGGTGGAAATCAGCTTGACCGCCGGCGATCAACTCTGCGAGCGGCGCCGTTACCAGTTGGGCCTGCGTACGCTCGAGCTGCGCCAGGAAGACGATGAGTGGGGCCGATCGTTTACCTTTGTGGTCAATGGCCTGCCCATCTTCGCCAAAGGCTCAAACTGGATTCCGGCCGACTCTTTCCCCACCCGGCTGACGGCCGAACA
>CALMIS010000138.1 GCA_937864185.1 uncultured Chloroflexota bacterium | reverse complement strand
CCTGGCTTGAATGCTTCAAGAGACAGCATACTCAATGGGATAGGCTATAACGCCCCGGTGAACGCGCTCGGCTATCTACGCGTCATGTTCACTCTCTGCGCCCAGGCTCAGTTCAACAAGAATGATGTGGCGGCTACGGGTTGAAACGGTGCGACCGACTTTGCCCGAGCAAGTTTAGGTCGGGCTAGTTTGTTCTGTCTGACCCGCGCCACATGAATTCTTAGTTCGTTAGCTTGGCGAGTAGAGAAAAGATCGCTTCCTTAACTCAAAAATCATTTTTAAGGCCAAAGATTTGGATGTTATATTATGTTCTTCTGACCAATATTTTGCCATTTGCTTGTCTCCTTGGTCTGCTTATTCTCGTAATTTGGCCCCCTTACGTCACCGTCACGCGGCCGACGTGGCGGGACATATTGAAAGATTACGAAGGCCAACAGACCAAAGGAGTAATACGTGGAGATTTCAGGCATCTTTGCGGTTGCATGCGTGGCCGACATAGAACGGAGCGTCGAAAGGTATACGCGTTTGATCGGGCGGGCTCTTTATGGACCGTTTTTAATTCCGGAAGGCAATATTGATGCTTCTATTTCCGAAGGTGGTATAATATATTTTACCATTCACAAGGAGGGTAATTATGGAAAATACTACGCTTGATCAAGTGCAACGTTTGGTGGATCATCTCACCCCACTTGATCAGGTACGCTTATTGGCATATCTTACCCCTCGAATTGCTCGGAGTGTGGCATCCGTGTATCCTGCTATGTCTACCTCAGCCCCGAGCAACGCTGCTGCTTGGAAAGAATTTTTTCGGATTGGGGATATGCTGGCTGCCAGTGATAGGCCCGAGTCGCAAACTCTCACAACAGCCGTCCTGATGATGCGCCGGTGATGTATGTACACAATTGATGCCAGTGTTTGGGTGAACGGGTTTGACCAGCGCGAATCGGGTCACCAGATTAGCCGGCAGGTGCTTGAACTTTTGAGCCAGCAATCTATCCCTATTGTTGTGCCAAATTTGGTACTTGTAGAAGTTGCCGGAGCAATAAGTCGGACGCGCAACGACCCAGCACAAGCACAGATGTTCACAATTGCGTTGAATCATCTGCCCAATGTGACTATTATGCCACTTGACGATATGCTGGCGCACCAAACATTGGTGTTAGCTGCCCAACATGGGTTACGTGGGGCAGATGCGGTATATGCCAGTGTAGCGATGCAGGCTGGTTGCACACTTATCACGCTAGATAATGAGCAACTTACTCGTCTCGTCGGCGTGGTCACAGCTCAAACACCAGCAGTGGCATTGGCTGACTTAACATCTTCAACTGCTCCCTAGTTCTAAATAAAATGCCGCATAACAAATCGTTCCAGGGCGACCTGCTATCGCTGCGTTTTTGGGCCACCCTCGGTTTGCCAGCGGCGTCACTTTTTACTGACATTAGATCAAGAGTTAGGGGCCCAGGCAGACCGACTAGGGATAAAAGTGATTGCGGTAGCATAATGATTGTTTATACCTATTCAGAGGCGAGACAGAAGTTAGCTCAAGTGTTAGACCAAGTGCTGCAACAAGGAGAAGTGCGGATCAAGCGGCGGGATGGTCAAGTATTTATCATCACCCCAGAAACACAGACGGGGTCCCCGCTAGATGTACCGGGTATAGATACGGACTTGACTGCGACAGAGATAATTCAGTTCATTCAAGAAGGGCGCCGCTATAACAGTTAATGGCGGTTATCGGTATACCTGATATGGTCCTTACGTTGGCCTGAGCGAAGCGTTGCTGCCGTTCCGGACGCCCCGAACCGTTGTTTTTTGCGCGCCGTTTCCGGTCGCCGGCGGTAACGCCGTGGCCGGGGGTAAGACGGCCGCTGGGTCGGTCTCGATCCAGGCCGGATGGGGACCCAGAATCTCGGCAAGCTGATCCTGATCGATCGTTTCTTCTCGCAGCAACGCCTGCGCTAACGCTTCTAACTGCGGCTGGGCTTCGACTAACTGCTGCTGAACAACCTGGTGGCGTTCCGCCAGCAACTGCTGCACTTCCTGATCGATCAGCGAGGCGGTGGCGTCACTGTACGGCTGGCTCTGGGTCAGCGAGTAACCCAAAAATGGATTCTCATCATCCGTCTGGAAAGCCACCAAGCCAAGCCCACCCATGCCCCAGCGGGTGACCATGCGCCGGGCCAGGCGGGTCGCTTGGACTAAGTCATTCTCCGCGCCTGTCGTGACATCGCCGATGATGAGTTCCTCCGCGGTCCGGCCCCCCAGCATAACCGCCAGTCGAGCCATCAGATAGCTCCGGCTGTAGTTATAGTGGTCTTCGGCCGGCAGTTGAGCCGTGACGCCCAAAGCGCGCCCGCGCGGGATGATGGTCACTTTGCGAACCGGATCGGCCGGGGGAGTTAACCAGGCTACCAGGGCGTGTCCGGCTTCGTGATAGGCCACGATCCGCCGCTGCTCCGCACTTAACAAGAGGGATCGGGTGCCACCCAGGAGAACCTTGTCCTGCGCCTCTTCAAAATCGGTCATCGTGATCAAGGGGTGATTGCGCCGGGCGGCAATCAAGGCCGCTTCGTTGGCCAGGTTGGCCAGGTCGGCCCCGCTGAAGCCGGTGGTCAGCCGGGCCAGGATACTCAAATCGACTTCGGGCGTCAGGTGCATTTTTTTGGTGTGAATGGCCAGGATACCCGCCCGCCCTTTTTGATCGGGCAGTTCAACCGTGACGTGGCGATCGAAGCGACCGGGGCGGAGGAGAGCCGGGTCAAGCACATCGGGTCGGTTGGTGGCCGCCAAAATGATCACCTCTTGGCGGGTATCAAACCCATCCATTTCCACCAACAACTGGTTCAGTGTTTGCTCTCGCTCATCATTGACGGTGCCCATACCCGCTCCCCGGCGACGGCCCACCGCATCCAACTCGTCGATAAAGATGATAGCCGGGGCAGCCGCTTTGGCCTGATTGAACAGATCTCGCACCCGGCTGGCGCCCACGCCGACAAACATCTCCACAAATTCCGAGCCACTCAGGCTGAAGAAAGGTACCCCGGCCTCGCCGGCGACCGCCCGCCCCAACAGCGTTTTGCCGGTCCCCGGCGGCCCAACCAGCAGGACGCCTCGAGGAATGCGGGCGCCGATGTCGTGATATTTGTCCGGGTGGCTCAAGAAGTCAACCACCTCCTGCAGATCGGTTTTAGCTTCATCAGCGCCTGCGACATCGTCAAAAGTAACCTCCGGGCAGTCGGCGCTGTAGCGGCGGGCCCGGCTGCGGCCAAAGTTGTAAGCTCCGTTTTGCCCTTGCGTCATCTGCCTGCCCAGCCATAAGACCAGGAAGAGCAGGAGAACGAAGGGGGCGGCCTGGAGCAAAAGCGACAGGAAGCCGATGTTGGGGCCGGCTTCGATACTGACCTCTACCCCGTGTTTTTCAAGCAAGGGCAGAAAGCGCGGATCGCCGATGGTTTCAGGGAAATTGGTTTCAAACTGAGTGAAGGTCGCCGGTTCGGCGGTGTCGCTGGCCGCTGCTTGAGGCGTGGTCGAGGGCACCACCAACTGGGACAAGTCTCTCGGTTGAGCCAGCGTCCCCCTGATTCGATCACCGGCGATTTTTACAGTCACTACGTTTCCCGCCCGAACTTCGGTGAGCAGGACGGAGTAAGGGATCTTGGCCACGGTGGGCGCCGTGGGTTCGAAGCTTAGCAAGTACCAGGTTGTTAGGGCGAGGACAATGATGACCCACCAGAAGAGTAAATTGTTTAGCTGCTTATTTTTCGACGGTTTAGGGTCGGACTCTTTAGGTGTCATTTCAGTCCTTTCAACAGTGGCCACGACCGGATCGGACCTAGGCGGTCATTAGTTGCGGCTTCAGCTCAAACTCCAGACCGGCTACCGTCTCGGCCCAATAGTGTCGTCCCCGGATCAACGGCAAGGAGGAAATTCGGTGTTCGTGGATCTCCAGTTCGTTCAGATTGTACACGCCTGGTTCCAGGGCCTGGGTGTGGGCTCCGGTGCGCAACCTTTCCCACAGCACGACCGTGTCCCCCGGTTGGTAAGCCGGTCCGGCCTCGACCTGAATGAAGGCAGTTTTATTGGCAAAGTGGAAGCGTCTCAAATCAACCGAGCGCAGTCCCATCGGATATTCCCAATCGTAAAAGATGAGGGTGGGCAGAGGTTGATCGATCTGGCTGTAGAGACAGATCCGTAAGTGATAGCTATCATCCCGGTTAGGCGTGGGGATGATCTGGACAGCGGCAATCCGATCGGCAAAGGGCTGGTCATCAACGGCCACGGCGTTTAGATCGACATCACGGACAATATCCGGATCGATAGCGACCGTGTCGGTGTCGATCCAGCAGACATCGTCTTGAAGATAGATGTGATCGCCAACGTGATATTCATCCCCGGGCCGGATGACCAGTCGCTCGGCGTGGCTGACTGATTGGCGTTGGCGTAAATCGTGGAAATATAGCCGGTTCGTTACTTCCCGGTCATTGAGCGTGCACCAAGGCAGTCTATCGCTCGGGCGTTTATATAAATCAATGTAAAGATGAGCCATTTTTACCTCCTAAAAATAATCCACCGATGTCAGCGGGGCTTGTCTCCTCTGTTCCATTCCGGCTTACTTTTAGTGTATTACGGAGGCTGGTCAAAAGTAACGGATAATCAATTAGTTCCATACCTGACCGGATGACGAGTTTTTTTCTTAACCAAACAATCAGGGAAAAGTTATCCCGTTCCGGGGCAGGGCCAGCGGTTAGCCTTAGCGGCCTCAAAGCGCCTTATCCTTGCCCGAAAGTACTTTAACTCTTGCCCGTAAGTACCGGATAAACCCTGGTAAATTGGTGACTTCCGGGCAAACAAATTCGGTACTTTTGCCTCTATCCTGGGATTGATTTTTGGGTTATGATGAGGGTGTAAAGCTAAGTATTTCATTTATTCCTCCTCTCCTCTCTTCCCTGGCGCTCATAGCTGAGCGCCAATTTTTTTGTAACAAGCCTGTCAGGCTTTTCAGACCTGACAGGTTTTTTATTGTTACGCTCCCTTGCGGCCTCGTTGGTTTTTGCCGTTGGGTTGAGGTATACTCCACCTAAGGTCACGAGGGTCAATGAACGAACAATTCCACAACTTAAATCAATTGCTGCTCAACGCCATGGATAGCTATGCTGACCGGATTTGCTTCCAGGTCAGGCGCGGCAAACGGTTTCAGAGTATCAGTTATCGCCGCTTTCAGCGTTATGCTTTTAGGTTAGCTCACTATTTTCGCCAGCAGGGGATTAACGCCGGAGAACGGGTGGCTATTGTGGCTGATAATCCGCTGGAATGGATCGTCGTTTACATCGCCGGGCTCCTGGCTGGTGGCGCCGTCGTGCCTCTCCACGCCTGGTGGCCCCGGGAGAGATTAAAAAACGCCCTTAAAGACTCCGGCGCATGTCTGGCTGTGGTGCAAGGTGAAGCGCAACCCTGGTTGCTTGAGGCAGTCGGCGAGTCGCTGCCGGCTCTCTGCTCGGTACTCATCGTCGGTGATGAAGGGGTTTCCAGTCCGGGTGTCGCCACCGTTTCGACGATTATGAGCCGGGCTATCGGCGATGAGGCCGAAGCAACGATTCGTGCTCACGCGGTCCAGGTGCCGGCCGAGGCTTTGGCGCTTATCTATTACAAATCCAGTCGTCCCATGGGAGCGATGTTTACCCATACTCACCGCTTAGCGGCAATGGAAAGTATGGCCGACTGGTTCTCTCTAGATGAAGATGATGTGGCCCTAACCCCACTTTTTTCCTGGAGTCTGGCCACCTTAGATGCCACTCTGTACTATTTTGTCTCCGGCGTTCCCCATGTGGTAACGGGGCGGCGGGTGGAAGAAGAGTCGCCCCGACTGACGCCACCGACTATTGTGCTGACTACACCCTCGGGCTTTGAGGAGTTTTATACGAATGTCATGGTCGATATTAACCAACTGCCCTCCGCCCGGCAGACCATGTTTCAATGGGCCTTGAATATGGGACGTCAGTACGTTGAGGCAGGCTTGGCGGCCTCCAAGAAATTGCGTGACGACTATGCGCGGGCCGATTCTATGTTTTTTAGCCGGATCCGCGGCCAGTTTGGCGGGCGCGTCCGCCGTGTCTATTCGACCGGGGCCCCGCTCAGGCGCGATCTGGCTGAGTTTGCCGAAATTGTGGGGATTACAGCTCTAAATCTTTACAGTCTGACTGAGGCTGGCGGTTTTCCGATCATCAGCCGGCCTGATGCCCGGCGACCGGACTCGTGTGGGCAGGTGGCGCCAGAGTTTCAGGTGCGCATTGCCGATGATGGCGAGGTGTTGGTCCGGGGTAAATCGGTGATGTGCGGGTACTGGCGGCAGCCGGAGCTTACAGCCGAAGTACTTGATGGCGAAGGCTGGCTGCACACCGGCGATTTGGGCCGCTTCGATCAGGATGGTTTCTTGTACTTAACCGGTCATAAGCAGGCTGTGATCTCGCTTTCAACCGGACGGACAATTATGCCAACAGCCATCGAAAGCGCCTTAATTGACACCGCAGTTATTGCTCAAGCGGCCGTCTTTGGCGAGGGCAGACCGTATTTATCAGCTCTCATTGTCCCCGATTTGGGGATCATCTCTAGCTATCTCCAAGTAGAGAACGGCAAGGGTCAGTCTACCACTCCCCTTGACTCCGGTATAGTAAGAAGTTTGATCGATCGGGCTGTCGGTGAAGTAAATAAACTGCTGGATGGCTGGGTTCAGATTAAAGCTTACGAGCTATTGCCGAAGCCCTTTAGCCAAGAGCAGGGTGAAGTGACAAGTGCCAACAAGCTGTGCCGCGAGATCATTGCCCGGCGGTATGCCAGCCAGATAGAAGCGATGTACCCGCAAACCCTCCTCTTGAACAAACCGACTCAGTTCACCCGGGTTGAGCTTGAGCCGGAGGAATTGCACGAACTGCTCGCCAAACAGGATCTCTTAGATGCCTGGTTGGCCGACGCCGGGATCGAGTTCCTCTTCGACCTGGCCCGTGAAAAGCAGATCGATCCCCCCTCGATGGTGCACATCTCGGATACGGTAGCCACCATTGCTCAAATGCATAATGAGGAAAAGCCCCTCTCAACCGCCTTTATTGTGGGCGATCCGGTTTTTATCGCCCGTCACTTGGCGGAGAGTGAAATTCAACTTCAGCGTTACGACCACATCCGGCGGATGCGACAGGTGGTCACCAATCTGGCCAGAATGGTTGATGGCCTGGTATTAGCCTACGTTCTGGATAAACATGGCTACGTGCGGGGGATCTATAAAATTTTGTCGTTGCTTCCTAAAGATTTTGATGATATGCTGCTTGGCCCCCAGTTTCGCCGCCATGCTACCATCTCGCGGGTATGTAATGCTGTGGTCTTCTTTGTGCCGACCGGTGGTCATCAGGTCCGGGTCTTTGCGGATGGTAAGTTAGTGGGACGATACTCTAACGGGAACTGGTCGGCCGAAGAGATTGAGGAAGTAGGCCGAACAATTGCCAACCTGGCCGAAACTAAAGGCTATGATCTGCTGTTAGTGCGCCGGATTCTGCGCTGCGCCTTTAAAATGTCCGAGGATAATTTGGGCGCCATTTTTATCATCGGCCAGGCCGAAGCCGTGCTATCCCGCTCTGACCCCCCTGAAATCAGTGGCTCCGCGCTCCTTAAGGATGCTAAGATTGCGGATCTGGCTGATCAGGAAATCGTTAATTTTGCCAAGCAAGATGGAGCGACGATTATTGATCGAGAGGGGACTTTTCGGGGGTGCATGGTGCTGCTGCGCCCTGATGCTGCTACCCAAGCTGAAATTGGCCCCGGCAAAGGGGCCCGACACAGCAGCGCCGCCAAAATGTCAGCCGAAACCCAGTGTCTGGCTGTTGTAGTTTCCCAAGATGGTCCGATTACGGTCTATGACGCGGGCCAGCGGGTTCTATCGTTATAGATTTTTTGAGGGGGAACGTTCTATTTATCGTTGCTCAACAAGATGCACATTTGCTTCAGGTCGTAGGGGCTGATAGGTTTATAAAGAACCAAATCAGCCTTTTGGAGGGTACGCTCTTCAGTGAGAGCCAGGTCGGCAGACAAAATAACCACCTTGGTATTGCTAAATCTATTATCTGACCGCACCTGTTTCAATATTGCTGCGCCTGAGATGCAGGGGAGATTTAAATCTAAAATAATCAAATCGGGCGTGTACGAAGTAAGACGCTTTAAAGCCTTTTGGCCGTCTTCGCAGGTTTCAATTTCAAAACTACTACTAAGAACCTTGGCACACAGGCTGGCTAGATCTTTATCGTCGTCAATAATCAACAAGGTGGGATTGGCCACTAAAGTATCCAAAATGCTCCTCAATCGTAGACAATGGGTTGGGGAAAAACACCACAGCAGGTACAAGTATAACTGAATTCTTGTAAGAGTAGCGTAGGAGTTCAGTTAGAGTTTTGATTAGGTTTGGCGAGGCAAGAGAAGCGAAGCTAGAGAGGCGTTATCGGCCCGGTAAGAAACGGGTGGAGGGGGAATCTTCCGGGATAGGCGGTGCCGGTCGATAGGTTTAACCAGGATGGGAGTTTTGGGTTTTTAGATATTCAAACTTTTTCAAGCCTTGCGGTGTTAGGGCAAAATGGACCTTGCCTTGCTCTACCTTGACGGACAGGTTGCCATCAAGAACGTTTTCCAGCAAACCGATATCCAGTTTAATGCCTTCGGCCCATTTGACGAGCACAAAAAAATCTTCCTCACTGAAGTCGCCTTGCCCCTCGCTGATGGCGACAGCTAAGTGCTCAATCTCTTCTTTAGTTAAAACGGATTGTGAATTAGTTGACATTTGGCCACTCCCAGTGAACTTTTGTGAAAATGTACGTGATTATTATAGTACAAACGTTCGTTTTGGTGAAGTTTCTGGAGGTGGATTTGAGTCACTGAGGTGACTAAAAGAGAACCTACTCATCACTGCGCCGAACTACACCTTCTCGCCAGGCATAAACGGCGGCTTGAGTCCGGTCGCCGAGATGAAGTTTGCTAAGAATGTTACTAACATGACTCTTAACTGTCTTCTCACTGATAACCAACTTCTCGGCAATGTCGGCATTGTTCAATCCATCAGCGATGAGGCGGAGGACTTCTAACTCCCGATCACTCAGTTCGGTGAAGGCGTTGGGAGTGTCTTGCTTAGCCCCATGCAGTTCCTGGACCACCCGGGCGGCCACGCGGGGATGGAGGACAGCCTCACCTCTGGCCGCTTTGCGGACTGCTTCGGCCAACTCTTCCGGCTCGGCGTCTTTGAGGAGGTAGGAGAGAGCCCCAGCCCGAATCGCCGGGAAGATAAATTCATCCTGATAGTAGGAGGTCAGGACAATAATCTGAGTCCGCGGACTGGCCTGTTTAACCCGGCGGGTGCTTTCAACGCCGTCCAGGCCGGGCATAACGAGATCCATCAGCACTACATCCGGGACGTGCTCCGCGGCCAATTCTATACCCATTTCGCCAGAATCGGCTTCAGCGACTACCACAATATTAGGCTGCGTTTCAAGGAAGGCTTTAATCCCCTGCCGCACGACCTTATGATCATCCACAATCAAGACACTGACTTTATCAGGCATAGTTACTCCTTCACGGGGGCTACCGGCCGGCTGCCCGAAGGCACAAAGGCCTCAGGCTGCTCGATTTGGGCGGTAATCTGTGTTCCCTGACCTAACTGGCTCTTGACTTCTAACTGGCCATTTAGAACTTGGAGTCGTTCAGTCATACTGCGCAAACCGACTCCCCGGCCATTGATTTGACCGGGGTTGAAGCCGCTACCATTATCACTAATCGTTAACTCGACCACGCCATCTTGCCAGACCAGGCAGATCTCCGCCGCCGAGGCCTGACTGTGGCGGGCCACATTGGCCAGAGCCTCCTGCGCTACCCGGAACAGAGTCTGCTCGACAAAGAGCGGCAGCGGTCGCTCACCGCGGACGCGCACATCGGCCCCGATTTTGGTCTGGCGGGACCAATCGATGGCATAGTCTCGCAGCGCTTGGGCTAGCCCCTTGCCCTCCAAGGCTGCCGGGCGTAATTCAAGAATGAGGTTAGTCAACTCTTGCTGTGCTTGGCGGACTAACTGTTCGGCTTCGACGAGGTGAGCGCAGGCCTGCTCCGGATTTGAGTCGAATAAAACCTTGGAAGCGCCAATCTGCATCGCCGTGGCGAAGACCTGCTGCTTGACCGAGTCGTGAAGATCCCGGGCCAACCGGTTACGCTCTTCCAGTCCGGCCAGTTCCTGCCGAGTTTGCAAGAGATTTTGCAACTGAATAGCGGTGTAATTGAGATGCCGGGCTAGCCGGCCCAATTCGTCGCCCGAGGTGTCTTTAATCAGAATCTGAAAATTACCCTCACTCCACGCATCAGCGGCAAAGGATAACGCTTGCAAGCGGCGAGTCAAGCCGCGGGCCAACAGGAACCCAAAACATAACCCCACCAGCACGCCCACAATGAGCATAATGCCGGAAAAGGGAAGAACCACGCCCTGCAAGACATTGCGGATAAACTCGACCGCATTGATTGGAAAATCGACACTGGTTAGAACCAGGGCCCCAACCACCTCTTCATCGGTGCCAAGAACGGGCGCGACAGCGGTGATGTAATCGGGACCGCGCGTGGCCAGCGCACGGGGGTCGGTTTGGCCCTTGAGAGCGGCTTGAAGGATCTCGGTTTCTGCCGGCGTCAGGTTAAGCGTTAAGCGGCTAACGTCTGGGTTCGGGGTGTTATAGGCCGTGTGGGTTAAGATGTTGCCGGCTCGATCCACGATACTGACCCGCTTTACCTCGATAAAGTAGCCGGGCCGAAACTGCCCGGCCGCTTTCTGAGCCTCGGATTCGGCCACCTTTAACATAAAATATTGGCCTTCGGTCACCTCGTCAAGCCAACCATCCAGGCCGGTCAGGTTAACGGTTTGTTGATCCAGAAAAGGGGCCAGATCTGAAGCACTCCAGCTCAGGGCTTCAGCAATGCTGGTAGGATAATCGCTTGACTGGAAGTTGAGATAGTAAAGCAGGGCTGTAGCGACCGTGGCCAAAATCAGAATTGTAGCCAACGTCGCCAAAGTGTAGGCCAGGGTAAGCTTCCATTGCAAGCGGCGAAAAAAACCGCCGACCTGGCGCAGAATATTTCTTAACCAGCGCGGTATCGGAAATTTGTCAGGCAGAGAGCGGTAATGATCGGTGTTTTGTGGATAGTAGATGAGGTCGGTATCGGCCGGTATGGTTCGTTTAGTTTTGCCAAAACGGCGAGGTGTAATTCGCATAAACGCAACTTTCATCAACTTGTATCCGTAGTATAGCACAGAGGCAGGCGTCTGTCATCGGGCTAAGGGTGGTCTGGGACTCGGTCTGAGGGTGGAACCGTGCCATCAGTCAACCGCCAGCACCCCAGGGAATGGTTCCTTAGGCCGATGATAAAGTTTAGTTTTGGGTTTATACTTGGTTAGAGTTGGAACAAAAGAGGTTCTTATGGAAATCCGTCGTATTGCTTTATTCTTAGCCCTGGCCTTTGGACTAGCTTGGGCCGCTTCGCTCGTCATCTACTTGACCGGAGGGCTTCAGGATAGCCCGGTTCTGATCCCAAACACCCCGATCACTTTGGCCTTTGTTCTGACCACGACTCTGGTGATGTGGGCGCCTGCCCTGGCTCACCTGCTGACCCGGCTTCTCACCGGCGAGGGCTGGCAGAGGGTCGGTTTGCGGCCCAAGTTCAAACGGGGCTGGCCTTACTGGCTGGCGGCCTGGTTTTTGCCTGGCCTCTTGACGGGTCTCGGCCTGGTGATCTTCTTCTTGATCTTTCCCCAGTCGTTCGATCCTTCGCTCACTACGCTGCGGGAACTTATCACCGCGGCGGCGCCGGAGATGGCCCTGAGCGAGTCGACCCTGTGGCTGATTGTGGCCGCTCAAGTCGTCCAGGCTATGCTCATCGCGCCGCTTATCAACGGGGTGGCCACGTTTGGTGAGGAGTTCGGTTGGCGAGCCTATCTGCAACCGAAGCTGATGCCGCTTGGCGAGCGCAAAGCCATCGTCGTCTTGGGTCTCATTTGGGGCGTATGGCATTGGCCGCTCATCTTGATGGGCCACAACTACGGCCTAACCTATCCCGGTGCCCCGCTTCTCGGGCCACTGGCTATGGTTTGGTTTACCGTGGTTTTGAGCGTCTTTCTAGGTTGGGTGACTCTAAAAAGTGGAAGCGTCTGGCCAGCGGTCATTGGCCACGGGGCGATCAACGGTATCGCCGGGTTGGGCGTGCTCTTTGTTCAGGGGACGCCCAACCCGCTGTTGGGCCCTTTGCCCACCGGATTAATCGGGGGGATCGGCTTGACCTTGTTTGCCGCCTGGCTTTTCTTCAGTTCAAACAAATTAACCCGCGTCGATGAAGCCGGTAAAGTAAAAGAGGAAAGGTATGAAGCGATTTCTTAAAATAGTGGGAATTCTGGCAGTGGTGTTCGGTGGTGCAGCCGGGGGCTACTATTACTACACGGCTGTAACCGCCCCTGAGCCGCTTAGCCTGACCGAGGATCCTAATGTAGAGATTGTCAGCGCCGAGCGGCAAACTATTGTTGACACCGTCAGCGCCACCGGCCAGCTTGAACCCACCTCCGAAGTTGAGATGAAGTTTGAAGTCGGCGGTACGGTTAAGGAAGTGCTGGTTAAGAGAGGTCAGTTTGTCAAAGCCGGTACGGTGCTGGCCCGGCTTGATATCGAAGATCTTGAGCTGGCTGTCCAGAAAGCTGAAATCGATCTGGCTCAGCAAGAAGCCGCTTTAGAGCAACTGCTAGAGCCGGCAGCCACTGAGGACGTTGCTGCCGCCCGCGCCAGTTTAACCAGCGCCCAACTTAAGCTAGATGATTTGCTGGATGGGCCGGATCCGGACGATGTTACAAAAGCCGAAAGTGGGCTGGCTCAAAAGCAAATCGAGCTTAAAAAGGCCCAGTGGGCTTATGACCAGGTCGCTTACAAAGGTGATGTCGGCGCGATGCCGCAGGCTGATGAGTTACAGCAGAAGACGCTAGAGTATGAGTCGGCGGTGGCGGACTACAACCAGGCGGTCAAAGAGGCCAGCGAGTCAGATATTGCCGAGAGCCGGGCTACGTTGGTCAGCCGGCAGGCCGAGCTGGCCAAATTGTTGAAAGGCCCCAGCGCCGCCGAAATTGCCTCTAAGCAGGCGGACATCGATCGGGCTCGGCTCACGCTGCAAGAGGCGCGGAATAATCTCAAGCAGGTAGAGCTGGTTGCGCCCACGACCGGTGTCATTCTTTCGATTGAGATCGAACCCGGCGAACGGGTCCTCAACGAGGCCGACCAGGCTGCCCTGGTCATCGCCGATGTCTCGGCTTTTCTACTTAAAGTTAACGTCGATGAGATCGATATTGCCCAACTGGCTCAGGGGCAGCGGGCAACCGTGACCCTGGATGCCTTCATCGATGAAACATTCGAGGGCGCGGTCATTGACATCGCCCCTCAACCCATCGATAGCGCCACCGGCGGGGGCATTGTCAACTACGAAGTCACGGTCAGCCTCGATGCCGGGGCAAACTCCAAGCTGCTGCCGGGCATGACGGCCACGGCGGCGATTGAGACGAAACGGCTGCAAGAGGTCGTGGTGGTGCCGAACCGGGCCATCCGGATCGACCGCGAGAGTGAACCTTCGATGATCTATGTCGAAAAGCTGGACGAAGACGGCAATCTGCTGCGGGTTGAGGTGGAACTAGGCCTGCGGGATAGTCAGGTGACGGAAGTGGTAGCCGGCGTCGAGGCCGGCGATCAAATCGTCATCCGCACCGAGCCGGAAATCGGTTCGCCGCCGGGAATCTAAGCATGGTCACTTTAACCAGACAACAAGAAGAAACGATGACAGACCGGGCTGACCAACTGGTGATCGATGCACGGCAGCTCACCAAAACTTATCGCATGGGCGAGGTCGAAGTTCACGCCCTGCGAGAAGCGTCGCTGCAAGTCCAACAGGGCGAAATGGTGGCAATTATGGGCTCGTCCGGCTCCGGCAAGTCCACGATGATGAACATCTTGGGCTGCCTGGATCAGCCCACTGCCGGCGAATATTATTTGACCGGGGTTAACGTGGGCCGTTTGAATGATAACCAACTGGCCAAGATCCGGGGCAAGCAGATCGGCTTCGTCTTTCAGAATTTTAACCTGCTGGCCCGCACCTCAGCCTTGAGTAACGTGGAATTGCCGCTGGTTTACAGCGGGGTGGGCCGGCGAGAGCGGCGGCGACGCTCAACGGCGGCTTTGGAGGCAGTCGGGTTGGGAGATCGCCTGCACCACAAACCGAATGAACTATCCGGCGGTCAGCAGCAGCGGGTGGCCATTGCTCGGGCTCTGGTCGCCGAACCGGCTATCATCCTGGCCGACGAGCCGACCGGTAACCTGGACTCGAAATCGAGCGACGAGATCATGGCGATTTTTCAGCGCCTTAACCGGGAGCAGGCCATCACCATTATCTTTGTGACCCACGAGCCCGATGTGGCCCAGTACACGCAGCGGGTGGTTCGGCTGGCCGACGGTCAAATTGTAAGCGACAGCCCGGTCGGTCAGCGGAGTTGGGCCGGAGTGTAACCTATGCAACTTTGGGAAAGTATCATCATTGCTCTGCGAGCGCTGACGGCCAACAAGCTGCGCAGCGTGCTCACGATGCTCGGGATCATCATCGGCGTGGGGGCGGTCATTTCGTTGATCTCCATCGGCAACGGTTTCCGCGAGCAGTTTAACAGCAGCATCTCCAGCCTGGGCACCAACGTGATGATTTTGGTGCCGGGCCGCTTTAGCATCGGCGAGCCGGACAGTGGCAACGGCTTCAATCAAAGCCAGCCGCAGCCGATGACTCTGGCCGATGCCGAGGCCTTGAGCGACCCTCTTCAAGTCGCGGACGTTGTGGCGGTAGCTTCAGAGTTTGGCGTGGGCGGGGCGCGGGTGGTGCGCGGCCAGAATGAAATCGGCGTCAGTGTTTCCGGCGTGACCCCGTCCTACGAGTCGGTCCGCAATACGCCTGTCGCCTTAGGCGAGTTCATTAGCCAGACCTATCTTGACCGCCGCCAACGGGTAGCGGTGCTCGGCTCGGAGGTGGCCGCCGAACTATTTGAGTCATTCGAATATCCGGTCGGCGAAACCATCCGGGTCAACGGCATTCCCTTTGAGGTGGTCGGGGTCCTGGCCGAGAAAGGTAATACCGGCTTTGGCAGCGACGGAACCGACCGCGGCATCTTTATCCCCATTAGCACCGCCCAAACCCGGCTGGGCCGGGCCGACAGCTTTCGCGGCAGCCTGACGGTGGACACGATTTACATCCAGGCCGCCTCTCAGGCGCAAATGGACGCGATCTCTGAGCAGATCACCACCGTGATGCGGGAGCGGCACGGCCTCGATTTGGCCGAAGAAGACGATTTTTCGATTATTACCCAGGCTCAACTGCTCTCATTTGGCAATACAATTGCGGCCGGATTGACTGCTTTCCTCGGCTCGATTGCCGGGGTGGCTTTGCTGGTGGGTGGGATTGGGATTATGAACATTATGCTGGTCTCGGTCACCGAGCGTACCCGGGAGATCGGCATTCGGAAAGCGGTGGGCGCCAAGCGGCGGGATATTTTGCTCCAATTCTTGGTGGAAGCGGTGGTCATCTCCATTATCGGCGGGCTGATTGGGATTGGCTTGGGCTACGCGGTGTCGCAGTTGCTGCCGCAAGTGGTCCCTAACCTCGAGTCGACCGTGGTCACGCCCGGCTCGATTTTGCTGGCCACCGGCTTCGCCCTGGCGATTGGCCTGTTCTTTGGCGTTTATCCCGCCACACGCGCGTCTCGGTTAAAGCCCATCGAGGCCCTCCGCTATGAGTGAGGCTTGAACATGCAAGGAGTTCTTCATTTGGTTATTCGTCTTTCAAAATCGGGGTTGCGCCTGTTTGGGCTTGGCCTCGTTTGGATTTTGCTCACGGCCTGCGCGAGCAGCAACCAGACCCCTACACCAACGATCATTCCCCTTGATCGGACGGTCTTGGCCGAGCAAGCGCTGGCCACCGCTACGCCTTTTCCGTCGGCGACTCCGCTGCCGCTGCCTAGTCCGACCCCGACGCCGACGCCGTTTGCCGCCGTAAGCGCTGAAGTTACCCCGGAGCCAACAGTCGGGCCGGAAGAGACGGCGGAACCCATTCAGGCCGAGGTAATTACGGCCGCGATCAACATTCGCCAAGGGCCGGGGCTGGATAGCGAGGTGATTCAAACCGCTCAGCGAGGCGAGACTTTGCCGGTCACCGGGGTCACGGCTAACGGCTTTTGGTTGCAGGTTGATTTAGGAGACTCGGCTGTGGGTTGGATCACGACGCAAGCAGACTATGTCCGTCTCCAAAACGGCAAGGTGGCTGATTTGCCGGTTGTCGAGGCCGAGTCAGGTGCGGCTAGCTCTGCTCGTCCTGCGCTGGCGGTGGCGCCAACCGCGCCGTCGACCGGCGGGCAAAAGAGCTCGGGCCGGTTGGTCTTTGCCACCCGCAGCGGCGGTGATTTGTATCTCGTCAATTTGGATGGCAGTGGCCTGCGGAAATTGGCCGGCGGGGTGATCGATCCGGTGGTTTCGCCGGATGGCACGCAGGTCGCTTTTACCCGCTGGGATGGCGACGAGTGGGGCGCGGTCTATGCGCTCAATTTGGCTGATGGGGTGGAGCGGGCAGTTGCCAGCGATATTCTTCAGCCCAAGTCTCCAACCTGGTCCCCGGATGGTCAGACACTGGTGATTTCTTTTCAACACGGCGGCCTGCGCGATCCCAAAGAGGAGTGTCGCCGCTTTGATTTGGGGGAACGGGTTCGGCTGCCTGAAAATGCCCGGGTCACCGGTACCACCTACAACGGCGATAAGGGCCAGCTCATCATCTGCTTTGTTCAAGCTGAAGATTTGCAGTGGTATCTGCGCCGGATCAATGTGGCGACGGGGCAGTTTGAGGATCTCCCTTCAGACCTGTATTCCTACAACCCCACCTGGGACCCGCACAGCCCTAACCGGGTTATCTACGATGGGCCTAAAGGCTTGAGGCAGTTTGACTTGGCGAGTCTGAGCCAGCAGCCGGTCAGTGCCGATGTGCGGGACACCGCTCCGGTGTTTTCGCCGGATGGGCAGAGGCTGGCTTTAACGTATCGCCAGCACGATCATTGGGAAGTCTACACCCTGGATTTGGCGACGGGGGCGCGACAGCGGCTGACCAAACCGCCTATCCTGGCCGAGCCTCAGTATAACAGCGCTGCCCCGGCCTGGTCGCCGGATGGCTCACAGTTGGCGTTTCTGACCGATCGCCAGGGGCGCTGGGAAATTTGGGTGATGGCCAGCGACGGCAGTGAACCCCGACCGTTATTTGACCTCGCGCTGCAGACTCAGCTTGGTCTTGACTATGCCGGCGTAAACGAACGGATGCTCAACTGGCTTGAGTAAGTGCTTACCTCAATTAAGGCTCCCTGTGAGCTTGAACTGGTTCATTTCTTTCAGAAGATCGGCTGACGCTTTTTTTCATTTATGTTTTGTGGCATAATAGAACCATCCAGGCTCAAGAGGGTGTTATGAACCGTAAAGATGTCGTCCTCATCGTTGAGGCGGCCCGTTTGGAAGGGGCCATACCTGATTTAAGCAAAGCGGACCTCAGTGGAGTTGATCTCAGCGGGTTAGATCTGCGAGGGGTTAATCTCAAAGGGGCCAACTTGAGTGGCGCTAACCTGTTTCAGGCCAACCTATTGCGCACTGATCTGCGGCGAGCGACTTTAACTAAGATTCAAGCAGACAAGGCCAGATGGCATGGGGCCAACCTTGATGAAGCAAACTTGGAGGGAGTCAACCTGCTTGGCGCCCAGATGGAGACCGTCAGTCTGGCCGGGGCCAATCTAAATCAGATTAACTTCCATGGCGCTGACCTGCGTTGGGCTAAACTGGACGGCGCGACGTTGATCGGCGCCAACCTTACCGAAGCCAAGCTGAGCAAGGCTAGCTTAGAGAAGGCTAATCTCCAGAAAGCTACGCTTCAACGCACTCTCCTGACCGAAGCAAATCTTAGCCAGGCCAATCTTAGTCAAGCCAATTTGGAACGGGCAGACTTGAGTGGAGCCAAGTTGGTTGATGCCATATTATCCGAGGCTAAACTTACCAGAATTAAGTTCCACGCGGCTAATCTGGCTAAAAGTAACCTTAGCGGTTTTAACCTCGTCCAAGTTGATCTGTCAGACGCAGACTTGAGCGGCGCTAACTTGAGCCGGGCTAATTTGAAACAGGCCAACCTGGCTCATACCAATTTGAGCGCCGCTGACCTCAGCGAAGCAAATCTTACCGAGGCTGTTGTCAGTCAAGCTAATTTCACCAGAGCTAACCTCAAAAATGCTCAGGCCACCGAAGCCCAACTCAAGCTTGCAAAGAAATTGGACAAAGCAATGATGCCCAATGGTAAACCCTATTTGCCACCGCCAGTTGTGAGAAAGCCGGGTGGCAAAGGGGAAAAACGCAAGGCGACTGCTGCAGGACTAGCTGCTTCGTTGGCCCGGATCAAGGATCGTAAGCCGGGCGATAAAGAGTAGAAGATCACGTCTAAAGTAATAAATGAAAAAGAGACAAGGCAAGCCCTTGTCTCTTTTTTTTTTCGACAAAAGTGGTTAGCGATATTTAGGCACTGCCTAGCGGTTGTATGAACCGGTGGTGCCCCGCGGTTAAACTAAAAAATTAGTAATAGCGGTAGTAGGTATGTTGGTAAGGGTGCTGATGATAATAGTTGTAGGTGTAGCGCTGCTTGGGGTAATAGCAGTTGCGCCAGTAGTTGGTCTGGTAGTAGTTTCGATGGTATTTGTGGCTCCAGTGAGTGGGCTGGTAGTAGCTGTGATCGTACTTGCAGCAGTTATTGTTGTAAGAGTAATTGTAGTGCTGATAATAGCCCCCACGTGGGCCGCTAGCTTGAGTCTCGGGGGTAGCCATTGCCATCAAGGTTAGGGCCAGAGCTAAAGCAAAACCAAACGATATAATTTTTTTCATAGTTTCTCTCCTATCTCTGTCTATAAAATATTGTGAACTTGACTGAATTGCGAGTAGTCGCCAACCACCTGTCGAGCCGGTGAACCAAGTGAAACCAAAACAAAAAGCCCAAATCATAAACGTCAATAATGATTTGGGCTACTTGATTTTAAATAAATCATCAGCATATCCTCTCCGCTGTGCGGCTAAATAATACGAACAGCCAGGTTTCGGCCGGTTTACCGGATTACTTTGTTAAAGTACAGCTCTTGCAAAAAATTACTTTACCACTTTATCTTCGCAGAGATCGGGGTAAAAGTCAATAATTACTTATGTCCCACCCAAAGAAAAAAGCCTCGGATTTGGCCCGAGGCTTTTTATGAAAAGTCTTTAAGCTACTCTTGGCATAAGACCACTGTCGATGTGCCATCGGTGTGATAGATGTACTCCACCCCCTGTGCCTCCAGGACAACGAAGTAGCCCGGTGTAATCACCTGAGCGTACATGTAACCTTCCTGAGGGCAGCCCAGACTAGTATCAGACCATTCCCGGGCTTCAAGGGAGACCAAAGTGATTTCTGCTAGGGTGACTCCGGTTCGTTGAATTAAATCTGCTATTGCGGCGGCAACAGCCTGTTCACTGCCAGGAATTGTATCCATTGTTTCCACGACTTCTTCCACGGCGCTTGACGCGGCGGCACCGGCTGCGCTCTCGTTTGCTTCAGGGGAGGCCGGAGATGGAAGCGGCGAGAGCGGCTCGATGATCTCGGTGGCTAGTTCAGTCGAGGTTGGGTCCTGACCGGCGACGGTATCGTTCGTAGGTTCTACAGCGGGGACAGCAGGTGTTGCCGTTGCCACGGCCTGGGCCTCGATCACAATATCTTGGGAAGCGCCTGCGGGTGTCTCGGCCGGACCACTACAGGCAGTCATTACCAAGAGCAACAGTAACCCCAGTAGTCCAAAGCGGCGGGTACGACCAAACAGCGGCGAAAGAATAAATCGGCCAAAGGTGTGTTTTCTGCCGAACGCTTTTGCCCCGGTTATTAAATTCATCGGCTTGACTCGTTGCATCATATCCTCCAACCGTTACAAATTATTGCTTCTAACTTTATGACGCTGGTTGGAGTGCAAAGGTTCCCCAGGCCTAAGATAGGAGAATCGACTCAACACTTTGCGGAGAGACGCCGACGACCACAATCATCTTTTCGGCAGACTTGAGTCCGGCGGCGATCTCAACCTTTTCACGTTTGATATTTAGTTTCTCTGCCAAGAAGTTGATCAGGTTATCGTTGGCCAGGCCGCTAACCGTGGTTGAGGTCAAGTTAATCTTGAGCGCATCGCCATGTTTGCCCACGACTTCGTTCTTTTTTGCCTTAGGGACGACGTGGACTGCAAACGCGGCGCCTTCCTCAGCTTTAGTGATGTTAAATTTAATGTCACGCATAATGTTCTCCTACCGTGGCTTGGCAGTTGAGTAGGTCTGTCAAGTGCCAGAAATCATAATTTGCAGCAAGGTCAGAAACCTAGAATAAGCCGCACCAAAAGCGACTCGATAAAACCCAGACCAATCAGGGCCACAATTGGGCTTAGATCAATCATACCTATAGTTGTGTATTTGCGCAACGGTTCAAGAATAGGATCGGTGATTGAAAAGAGAAACTGGATCACGGGGTTGTAGGGATCGATGCGAATGCCTGCCATGGGGAGCCAGGACAGGAGCACCCGGATCAAAATGGCCCACCACATAATCTGAAAAACGATTTGGACCATCAAAGCTAAGATCTCAGCCATTATTTGTCTAAACCTCCCAAATACCGGGACTTCTGATAAGCCGACCATATTGCTTTCGATATAGTCGCCCGAAAGCCCCCTTTTTCTAGTTGATATAGCGCTTCGGCGGTAGTCCCTCCCGGCGACGTGACTCGATTACGAAGTTCGGCCAGGTGGCTTCCATCACGACGAGCGTAAGCCGTGGAACCCGCCACAGTTTGAAACACAATCCGCTCGGCGATGGAGCGAGCAAAGCCCATATGGACAGCCGCATCGACCAAGGCTTCCATAAAGAGAAAGACATAGGCCGGCCCTCCACCGGACAAAGCTGTCGCCATATCCAGATAATCCTCACTGTCGACGAAAATCTCGTCCCCCAAAGCGCCCAGGATGGCCTGGGCTTGAGAACGCTGAGGCGAACTAACGGTGTCGGTGCAAGTCCAAACTGATAAGCCTTCATTGATCTGAGCCGGCGTATTGGGCATGACCCGGACCACCCGATCATGCCGCAACATTTCGCTCAGCGTCTTAATTGTTGAGCCGGCCAAGATTGAAATCAGGAGGGCTTCGGCTGGAAGCTGACCCGCCAGGTTGGTTGCTACCTTGACCAGCATCTGGGGCTTAATAGCCAGGACCACAATGTCCGCCTGAGCGATCGCGAGGCGATTATCTTGCGTCGTGCCAATAGGGTACCGCTGGGCTAACTTGTCTAGCTGGGCCTGGACCGGATCACTGACCGTAATCTGTTCCGGCTTGACCAGCGCCTGTTCGCACAGCCCCGATATTATAGCTGTCGCCATTGCGCCGCAGCCGATGAAGCCGAGTTTCGTGTTTTCTAACATATTATACGCATTGAAAACCGTTTAGTTTCGCCTAGTATTCCCGTTCGCCAAACAAGGCGCGGCCAACCCGGACTAGGGTGGCTCCTTCTTCGATGCCGATCTCGAAATCATTGGTCATCCCCATCGACAGATGCTGCCACTTGACCTGAGGGATCTCGGTTTCCAGTCTGGTTCTTAGGCCGGCCAAACTTCGAAAGACAGGCCGCGAGTCATCCGGTTCGTCCGAGTAAGGCGCCATGGTCATCAAGCCGGCTATTTTAACTTTTTCCAAGGCAGCGATCTGCTTGACCGCCGCCGAAAAGCGCTGAACCTGCGGCGCGTCAGTTTGCCAGCGCTGCAAGTTAAAGCCGGACTTGCTCTCCTCGCCGGAAACGTTGCATTGCAACAAAATTTCGACCGGCGGCAAGTGGTCACGTTGGGCCAGCCGGTCGAGCCGTTGGGCCAGGGCCACACTGTCAACAGAGTGAAGCAGGCTGGGGTTCAGGCCCAGCACCGGCCCGACTTGCCGGCTTTGAATATGGCCGATATAGTGCCAGCGGACCCGATCGCGCTGGCCGTGATCGTGTAGCCAGGCGGTAAAGGCCGGAATTTTCGTCTGCCACTCATCAACTCGATTTTCGCCAAAGTGACGCAACCCGGCCTGATAAGCTTCGATGATAACTTCTAAGGGATGCGACTTTGTAACGGCGACAAGGGTCACACTCTCGGGCTGGCGGCCCACACGCTGAGCTGCCGCGGTAAGGCGCCGGTAAACTTCCTCCAGGTTGGCGGCAATCTCGCTCATGATTAAGTCCGGTCGACCCCGATCAGAACCCCAAAACGTCCGGTTCGGCCTTTCTCAGCCCGGTGCGAGAAAAACTCATCCCGACGACAGGCGGTACACAACCCCGAGCGAATGATCTGTTGCAGTCCGGCGGCAGTGAGCTGTTGCGCATTGGCCGCCTCTAAGTCTAGGTGAGCCAAATGACCCTTGCCACTTCGAAAAGAGAGCAGTCCCTCGGCTGAGCCGAAGGTCTGATGAACCGCGTCGATTACGTCCTGGCCCACCTCGTAACAGCACGGACCAATGGCCGGCCCGATCACGGCGATGATATCTGCCGGGTGGCAGCCGTATTGGGTCACCATTTGCTTAACCGTGGCACCGGCCACATTCTGCATGGTGCCTCGCCAGCCGGCATGGGCTAAACCGACCGCACGCCGGATCGGATCAAAAAAAAGCAGCGGCGCGCAATCACCGAAGCGCATAAACAGGTACAAATCAGGCGTAGCGGTAATTAAGCTATCTGCCTCGCCTATGAAGTGCTCCGAGCTAAGGCTTTCGACCGAAAGCACGGCTGCGCCATGGACCAGCCGAGTTGAGACTGTTTGCTCCGGCCGTACGGCAAGACTCTGGCAGGCGTGCCGGAAATTTTGCTGCACCGTCTGGTCCTCGTCGCCCACAGAGACACTAAAGTTGAGCGAATGAAACGGGCTCTGGCTGAAGCCGTGGTGACGCGTGAAGATAGCGTGCCGCAGCCCAGGAAAGGCTTCAAACGCTTGAACTCGGTATATTTGTAACCGGTGAAGGGACAGCGGATAAACATCCTCGGGAGAGGCGGTGCGAGGGCAACTTGTGTCACCATCAGGCCGCAAGATGTCGCGTTCCGCGGTAAGGTTCTGCTTCATTATACTCTACCCCAGCAATTATACAATACATCCTCGATTATTCGTAATTGCGCTTTGCCGGGACCCGCCCCACGCAGAAACCGCTGGCCGGCTCTATTGCTCTCAAAACTGAGTGAGATCAAGGCAATCACAACTGCTCAATGGCTTCCATAACGAGAGCGCCCATCTCCTCGGTGCTAATTGCTTTTTCACCCGGTTTAGCCAGGTCCGCGGTGCGATGACCCGAGGCCAGAACCGACTCCACGGCGGCTTCGACCGCGTCGGCTTCGGCGGTTAGGCCGAAGGTGGTGCGCAGCATCATGGCCGTGCTCAGGATAGTGGCCAGCGGGTTGGCCAGATTCTGCCCGGCAATATCGGGGGCAGAGCCGTGAATCGGCTCGTACAGGCCAAATTTGCCTTCAGCCAACGAGGCTGAGGGCAGCATGCCCATCGAGCCGGCCAGCATACTGGCTTCGTCGCTCAGGATATCGCCAAACATGTTTTCGGTCGCGATGACGTCAAAATCGCCCGGCCGGCGGATGAGGTACATGGCGCAGGCATCGACCAGGATATCCTCGTACTCGACATCAGGGTACTCAGCGGCCACTTCGTGGGCCACCTCGCGCCACAGCCGGCTTGAAGCCAGGACATTGGCTTTGTCCACCGAGGTCACTTTTTTGCGGCGCTGCCGGGCCAGGTCAAAGGCCACGCGCATCAGCCGGCCAATTTCGGCCTCGGTGTAGGCCATGGTATCGACGGCGGCGCGGCCCTGCTCGTTATCCCGCCGGCCCTGAGGCTGGCCAAAATAGAGCCCGCCGGTCAGTTCTCGCACAATGACCAGATCGACCTTTTCAACGATCTCCGGCTTGAGCGTTGAAGAGCCGGCCAGACCCGGGTAGATTTTGACCGGACGGATGTTGGCAAACAGACCTAACTCCTTGCGGAGGCGCAGTAAGCCCTGCTCCGGTCTAACTTTAGCTTTGGGGTCATCCCATTTCGGTCCGCCGACCGCGCCGAGTAAGACCGCGTCGCATTTGCGGCAAATCTCAAGGGTCTCATCGGGTAAGGGGGTGCCCTTTTCGTCGATAGCTTTGCCGCCGGCCAGAGCGACAAAAAAGATGAAGTCGTGTCCGTATTTTTCTCCCACGGCGTTGAGTACTTTGATCCCTTCAGCGACTACTTCGGGACCAATGCCGTCGCCCGGGAGGACGGCGATTTTGGCGTCCATAGTATCGTTATCCTTTTTATTGAATTTGTAATACCTCAAAACCAAGCACCACGTTACTGGCTCGGGTAGCCAGTGTGGAGTCTGGATTAGCTTCCGAAATTTCTTGCAACAACGTCTTTGTTTCTTGAATACAGTCTGGCAGGGTACAGTCGTTGGGTAGATGAACCACAAGTACGTCGTTAAAACCTTGATAATCAAGGTGTCTCAGCCACTGAACCGGCACATTAGGATAGTAGTGGGAGTTGCGAAAAAGATACCAACGCCCCGATACTTTATGAGGCAGAAGCCCAAGCGGGTGGTCTGATTGATTGAAAAAGTCTTCATCGATATAGATTAAATCCTGGCGGGTTGGATCTGCAAAAAACTTGACGAATTGAGCCGGGAGACCTACGGCAAAAACAAGGTCATCGCTTTGAGCCTGACTGGTAACGAGAGCTACGGCCTCTTGCAGCCTACCTAAGGGCCAACTCTGCTTTATGAGTGTATTGGAGCGAATATGAATAAGATTAGAGCCTATAGTGGGAAATAACAACAACCCGGTAACCCCTAGAGAAATAAGGGCGTAAGGAATCCTTGACTGATCGCCCTCAAGCTTCGATCGCAAAATATTATAAACGCCAGCGCTCATACTTACAGCCCCTCCTCCGGCGGCAATGAGAAGAGGCGGCAGAGCCCAAATCAAATGCCGGATATGAAATTGTTGACCTACGATAAAGAGGCTGATGATGGTACTCAAGATAGCAAAAACAGCCCAATTGATCAGCAGTAGACCGTTCCTGAAATTAATCCGCCAAGCGACAACACCCCCAGCCCAGGCCAAAAATAAAAATATAGCTTGAGTAAAGGAGCCGCCCGTCAGCATTTCGCTTAGGAGGGAGGGAATAAGAGTCAGGTTTAGCTTTGCAGCGCCGCCTTCGGTATTGGCCAGCCCGGTTGTGAGGTTATTTAGCCAAACAAGTTGCGTCAGTCCGATGACGGCAAGAAGAGAAAAAAAGTGGACGGCCTGCCATAACCAGGATTTTCTGGCGGCAGTATCGCCCTTGAGATATATACCTAACCCCACCAGCCCCATCAGAACCACTTGACCCAACACTGCTAAAATCATTAAGTAGTGACTGGCTATCCCCGCCAGGGTGCAGATAAAGTAGAGCAGCCACGGCTGTACTTTTCTTGTCATCAAACCTCGCTGGAAAAAGTAAAAGGAGGTGAGGCAAAAAAACAGAAACATACTGTAGCTTCTGGCTTCTTGGGAATAAATAATGTGAAAACTTGAGATGGACAACAATAAGGCCGAGATTAGGCCAACGCTGTTGCTAAAAAGGTTCCGCCCTAGCTTGTAAATAACCGGAATACTTAGAATCCCAAAGAAGACAGACGGAAAACGGATAAAATAGTTGGAGAGACCCACTTCTAAAAATAACGAAAAGGGTAAAATAGACATAGCCGGATGGTGTAGACTCTTAGTCGGTTCGCTCATTAACTCAAGGACGGAGTTTTGGGCGCGATGGGCTAAAATAATTTCATCGAGCCACAGGCCGGCGTGATCCAAACCTCTGAAGCGAAAAAAGGTTGCAATCAAGAGCATGAAGTACAAGAGGGGCCAGTCGCATCTAGACGGATAACGAGTCCACCAAGCAGGCAGTACTGACCTGTTCTGGAGCTTGCCGGGTATGGGCAGGGGCGAAGCAGGGCTTTCATCCATAGTGCAAAATCTGCATCAGTCTGAGCGCTCGAGCTTGATCTCAGCAACTGTGGCCTTGGTGGCTTGCTTTAAGTCGTCCGGTTTAATGGCAAAGACCGCGTTCGGGGTACCGGCGGCTGCCCAAATAAGCTCAAACCGCCAAAAAGTCTCATCGATGAACGTCGGGAGTGGAGTAAGATGGCCGAAGGGGGGCACCCCGCCAATGGCAAAACCGGTCGCAGCCCGAGCCGTATCAGCATCGGCGCGTTTGATCTTTTTTCGACTAACGCCGCACAATGTGGCCAGCTTTTTCTCGTCCAACTGATTGGCACCGCTGACCAGAGCCATCGTCGGCTGGCCATCGACCACGAACAGGAGCGATTTGACAATCTGAGCCACGTCGCAGCCAACGGCTTGGGCGGCCTCCTGGGCTGTCCGGGTGCTGGCTTCAAACTCTTTAATTTCAATCTTCAGACCGAGCGTTTGAGCCGCATCGGCGACTTTTTGAGCAGTTGGGTGCATCGCCTAACCCATGATGGGGAGTCAGAAAAGCCCGTGGGCAACCTGCCCACGGGTTTTAATCATTAATCTGGCTACAGACGGTCGCCATTCAGCAGGGCATACTCCATGCTGTCCACAATAGCGCACCAGCTCGCTTCGATAATATTAGTATGGGCCCCAACCGTGGTCCAGGTGTGGTGACTGCCCTCTTCCAGAAAATCGATGAGGACTCGAGTGGTGGCGGCCGTGCCGGAGTCGCTGTCCAGGATCCGGACTTTGTAGTCTGTCAGGTGGATCTTCTCCAACTGCGGAAAGTCCTGATAGAGGGCTTTGCGCAAGGCCAGATTAAGGGCGTTGACCGGACCGTTTCCTTCGGCGACGGTGTGGCGGATTTCTTTGCCGACTTTGACTTTAACGGTGGCTTCGGTGAAAAGGCCGCGCCCCTGGCGGTTTTCGGTGACAACCATAAAATCGATGATCTCGAAGGGGGGCTGGTAGTCCGCTTTAGCCCGACGCAACATAATATCGATGGAGGCCTCGGCCCCTTCAAAGGTGTAGCCCTGGTTTTCCAACTCCTTAATCTGTTCTAATACCTGCTTGGCCTCTTCGCGACTGGCGTCCAGGCCCAGCTCTTCAGCTTTGTAGAGGATGTTACCCCGGCCGGACAGCTCGGAGACGACCGCTCGCTTTTGATTGCCGACCAAAGTGGGATTGATATGCTGGTAGCTCTCTTCGACCTTAAGAATGGCCGCCACGTGAATGCCCCCTTTGTGGGCAAAGGCGCTGTGTCCCACATAGGGTTGGTGACTGTTGGGGGTCATATTGGCCCGTTCATCGACATAGCGCGACAGGTTGGTTAGATTCTGAAGTTGTTCGTCACTAACGCAGTGGTAACCCAGCTTGAGCTGGAGGTCAGGAATGATACTGATTAAGTTTGCGTTACCCACGCGCTCGCCGTAGCCATTGATGGTCCCCTGCACGTGGCTAGCCCCGGCCCGGATGGCGGCCAAGCTGTTGGCCACGGCCAGCTCGCCGTCATTGTGGGCGTGGATGCCAATTTCCACGCCGGTAAACGTGCCACCGACCCGGCGGGTAATCTCTTCGACCTCCCACGGGGTTGAACCCCCGTTGGTATCGCACAACACCAGGCAGTCGGCGCCGCCTTCGACCGCCGCTTTCAAGGTGAGTAAGGCGTAGTCCGGGTTGGCTTTGTAACCATCAAAAAAGTGCTCAGCATCGTAGATCACTTCTTTATCTCGCTGCTTAAAGTACTGAACACTTTCGTGGATCATATTCAGATTTTCTTCGGGATCCGTTTCTAGGATGTGATGGACGTGCAAATCCCAGCTTTTACCAACCAGAGTCACGACCGGCGTGTTGGCTCTGACCAGGGCCTGAACATTAGCGTCATCGTCGCAAGTGGTGTCTTTGTAACGCGTACTGCCGAAGGCCGAAATCTTAGCGGTTTTTAATTTTAGCTCACCCTGCCGAGCAAAAAACTCGGCATCTTTGGGGTTGGAGCCGGGCCAGCCGCCCTCGATATAGCGGACGCCGAACT
>CALMIS010000137.1 GCA_937864185.1 uncultured Chloroflexota bacterium | reverse complement strand
GTCACGGTCATAGTCACAGTCATAGTCACAGCCACAGTCACGGCCCTGAGCCGGATCTGAACAACTTACTGCCGCCCCGTTATCAAAATGGCGGAGAGGTCAGCGCCGCGCCGATGGGTACCGCGCCGTTTAAGTACAAACCGGACGGCTCACCCGCCTGGGACGAGATGTGGACCGATTTTTGTGACCTGGCTCTGGCCGGTGGACCGCCTCACCGCGGAGAGCTGTTGGAGCCGGTCCTGCCCGAAACAATTCGGGCCAATCCCGAAGGCTATCAAAAAGTCTTGGCCGAACTGGAGCGCGGCCTCAAAATGGTCACCGGCCTGCCGGTGGTCGCCAGCAAAGCGCCAGGCTGGATCGGCCTGGTGTGCGAGGGCGAAGAGATGGCGCTCTGGCTGCTGCGAGCAATTATTGTGGAAAATATCTGCGTTCGTCGCGAAGGAAAAGTGCTTTACCTTCCGGCCGGGCCGGCGTTTAAGTTAGAGCAGGAGGTCAAGAACGTCATTAGTGCGGTGGCCAAAACCTACCACTATTGGACCGAGCATTTAACCAGCAACTCACCATAAGAAGATTGTTGCTTTTCACCGGTCCACCCTCTCTTCAGTTAACGGTTAATTAACGGTCAGGAGCTACAGTCGGCGTAACAGAACTTTTTCCCGAACCAACCACCACGGCAAAATTTACATTTGCCTACCTGAATATTGAACCTACTCTTTTTATGAAACCTGTCCGTTTAACGCCTATCTATAGCCAAATTTGCGGCTTAACCTTGCTCCTATGGAGTTTGGTTGGCTGCGGCGCCACTGAAACGCCGCCGCCATTGCCCCCGGCTGATTTGGTTCAACAGGCCAGCAAACAACTGGTGGCCGCCAAGTCTCTCCATTTTGAAATTGAATTAACCGGCAAGCTGGCCTATATTGACCGTCCGCCGACCACGGCCCTTAAACGAGTCGAGGGCGATTTGTTGCGCCCTGACCGGCTGCGCGGTCTGGTCAAAGTTAGCAGTTTTGGCCTGATCAGCGAGATTGGCCTGATTAGCCTGGCCGGCCAGCATTTTGTTACCAACCCACTCAACCAGCAGTGGGAGCCGTTACCAGCGGAGTGGGGTTGGTACTTCGATCCACGCTTGCCTTTTGACGCCGAGTTGGGCATTCCGGCGATTGCCCCCCAGATCGAATTTACCCACCAGGGTCTGGAAACACTGGACAGCGGGCCGGCCTATCGCCTAGAAGGCGTGGCTCAAGGCCGCCAACTGACCGCCTGGAGCGCTGGTCTCATCGCCGATGGCGACGTGCCCCTAACGCTCTGGATCGACCCTGCAACCTTTCAACTACGCCAGGTGCAAATGATTGAGCTTGGCACCGATCCGGAACGACCGACCACTTGGCTGATCCGGTTTGATCAATGGGATGAGCCGGTGGAGATCAACTTGCCACCGCTTAGCCAGGAATAATTAACTTTTTCCTTATTCAGCCAGGGGACTATGCCACACCACCCGCCGGCCCAACCTAATACAGAAACGGCTTACGTTCCCCACCAAGCCTATGCCGCTCTGGCCCTGGTCGCTTTTGGCGTCTTTGTGGCTGCCGATGACCTGACCGTTATATCCACCATGTTGCCGCAAATGATCTTCGATTTCGAGATCCCTCTACCGGCCGGGCTGGATGACGCCTCCTGGATTGTGTCCAGTTATTTGATTACCCATATTGTAGCCATGCCGCTGTTGGGGCGGGTCTCTGATCTATACGGGCGACGTATCCTTTTTATCGGCTGCATGGTGATTTTTGCGATTGGGTCGTTGCTGGTAGCCCAAGCCTCCACCCTGAATATTCTCATTGCGGCACGAGTGGTGCAGGCTATTGGCGGCGGCGGGGTGGTCCCGGTGGCGATGGCCGTGGTCGGCGATCTGTTTCCACCGGCCCGCCGCGCCTGGGCCTTGGGGCTGCTCGGCGCAGTCGATACTCTGGGCTGGATCATTGGGCCGTTGTACGGCGCGTTTTGGGTGCGCTATTTCACCTGGCCCTGGCAGTTTTATATCAACATCCCGATCAGTCTGCTGGCCGTGATCGGGGCCTGGCTGCTCTTGCCAGATGACGGTCACTCCCAACATGGCCATCGCCATCGATTGGATTGGAGCGGGGCCCTCACGCTTTCGTTGGCGCTGGTGTTGATCAACGTTGGGCTGGCCAGTGGGGGAGGCCATATGGCCACCGGCCCTAGCTTTGACTTTGCCGCGGCTAATCCAGCCCCCACCTGGCCAAAAATGATGGCCTATCTAAGCGGCGGAGGGCTGGCTTTGCTCATTTTTGTCTGGCTAGAACACCGGACTGCCCAACCACTGATCGATCTGCGTATGTTTCGAGCCACCAATTTTAGCGTAGCCTGCTTGCTCAACTTTGTAGTTGGTTTGGCCTTGATAACAGCCATGGTAAACGTGCCGCTTTTTGTCAATGCGGTGCTGGCCAGTGGATCCACGCTTGATGATTATCTTAAGGCGGCAGCGGTGGAAAGCGGGCAAATTTTAACGGCCCTAACCGTAGCTATGGCGGCCACCTCAGTGCTGGGCGGCTGGCTGTGCAGCCGGCTGGGCTATCGAACACCCCTTGCCGCCGGACTATTACTCATCAGTGCCGGCTTTGGGCTGATGAACGGCTGGAGTCCGGCCGTGACCTACGGGGCAATGGCCTGGCAGTTGGCCCTGGCTGGAGCAGGGTTTGGCCTGGTCACGGCTCCGGTGGGCACGGTGGTCATCAACGCCGTGGCCGCCGAGGTTCGAGGCATAGCTTCTGGCTTGATGTTGATTTTGCGCTTAATGGGCATGAGCGTCGGCCTATCCAGCCTGACTGCCTGGGGTTTGTACCGTTTTGAAATCTTGAGTTTACCCTACAGCATCGCCGAAATCGGCCAACACTTACAAGCCATCACCGCCCAAATTTTGACAGAAACGTTTTTGGCGGTGGCCATTTTGACCTTGGGTGTGACCGTGACGACGTTGTTGATCCAAACCAAGAAATGAAGCTAAAGAATTTGGGTAGTTCACTAACCAAACTATTATTATAAGGAGTTACAAGATGGACAAGAAGAAATTGTGGATAATGGTCGGCGGAGCGATGTTGGCCCTCTGTCTCATCGCGACGTGTCTGGTTGGGGTAGGCGGGTATACTTATTGGGATCGGCTAGCGGCTATTTTGGGGTTGGCTCAGCCGCAAAAAACGGCCAGCATGTTGCCCGCTACGACCCAATTCTACGCCTCGTTTACCCCCAACTTGCAGAATGTGTCCGGCTATCAGAATCTCAAGACGCTCTATCTAGACAAACCCGAGGTCAAAGCCGCGCTGGATAAGTTAAAAGGTGAATTTGAGGCTGAGACCAACTTGAGCTTTGAGACGGACATTCAGCCTTGGTTGGGGACTGAAATCGTGATGGCCATGCCTAATTTTAACGAGGCCATTGAAGATCCTAGCGGTGCTACCACCCCCGGCTTCGTTGTGGCTGTTGAAACAACCAACCTGGAGGCCTCCAACCAGTTCATCGAAAAAGTGCTGGCTAAAGCCGTCGAAGAGGATCTGCCCTTTACCAACCAGACCTATCAAGAGGTCACCCTTCACATCCAAGACAACACCAATGGCGAAGATGTTTACCTGGCCACCTTTAATAACTTTGTCACAGCCTCCAATGATGAAACCCTGATCAAATCGATGATCGACCAGGCTCAAGGCCGATCTGAGAGCCCCACGCTGGCGGAGTCAGAGCGCTATAAAAAGGTCATGCAGCAGTTACCGGCTAATGCGATCATGACGGCCTATTTTGATTTTGGCGGGCTAATGGAGTCCGCCTTGCAACAAGCTGCGGTTGAGTTACCGGCGGACCAAAACCAAGATTTCAAAGCTTTTGAAGGGGTCGGAGTGGCCGGCACGCTCCAAGCCGACGGCGTCCAACTTGACTCGGTGATCAGTTACGATGTCACCAAAATGAGCGAGACGATGAAAGCCGCCCTGGAACAGCCGGCCTCGCCTAATGCCGTTCACCAGCTTATTCCGGCCGAAGCCTTGCTGGTTTACAACGCCAATAATCTCAGCCGTATCTGGCAACAAACCAAACAGAGCCTGGAAAGCACGCCAGACTTTGCCGAAACCTTGCAAGATTTTGAAACAGAAATGGGCCTGAGCCTGGATGACGATGTCTTTGGCTGGATGACCGGCGAGTTTGCCTTGGTCTTAATTGAAGCCACCCCGGTTGATGAGTTTGACGTCCCCTTTGGCGGTTACATCCTCATTGGAACGGATAATGTGGAACAGGCCCAAACTAAAGTCACTAAGGTAATGGATGTGATGGAGGCGCAAGGCGCTCTACCACCCCTAGAAACGATCAATGTCAATGGGCTAGACGTTCAGGGCACCACGAACTTCACCACCGGCAAGTTCGACACGGGTTACGGCTTTCATGAAAACTATTTCTTCGCTGCCTATCGGGAAGACTCGGTTACGGCCCTCACCTCCGCCGCGTCAAATTCATTAGCGACCAGTCCCAACTTTATGGCCGTCCAGGAGCGCCTGCCATCGTCCAATTACGGCTATTTCTACATTGATCTCGATCGCTTTCAAACCCTGATGGAAAGTCAGTTAAGCGAGTTTGATCGCGAAGAATACGAACAAAATGTGCGCCCCTTCTTGGACCCGGTGCGAGCGGTGGGCGCCAGCGCCGAAGTAGCGGCTGCCGACTCAGGCATGACTAAAGGACGCTTTTTCTTCCTGATCAAAGAATAATTTGCCCGATAAGGTTTTGGCTTCTACAATTTTAATATCTCTAGCTGCCCGTCCTGTTTTTCAAAGGTGGGCAGCTAGACTCTAACCGACCAAAAGGGGAGCAACCCCTGGCCCCGCCTAAAGATTGATCAATGATGAGTAATTCCTACCCTACCCTACCGGCCGACATTACCGCCGGCTCTTTTCAGCTCATCCGCCGCGAATTGGCCGCGGCCGGTTATCAATTTGAACCGCCCCAGGCGGCGGTGATTGAACGCATCATCCACAGTACCGCCGACTTTGACTTTGCCCAAACCACGCGCTTTAGCCTAAACGCAATCGAGGCCGGGCGAGAAGCCTTGCGACGCGGCAGGGCGGTGGTCTGCGATGTCAATATGGTCCGGGTGGGGATTAGCCAGCCCCGAGTGGCTACGTTGGGCGGCTCGCTGCACTGTTTTGTGGCCGAGCCGGAAACACGCCAGCGCGCCGAAGCCGAGGCCACGACTCGCAGTGCTTTAGGTATCAGGCTGGCGGCGGAGCGGGGCTTAATCGAGGGCGGGCTGGTCGTCATCGGCAATGCGCCAACCGCCCTCTACGAGGCGATCCGGCTGGTCGAGGCTGGCGCTCGACCGGCGCTCATCGTTGGCGTGCCGGTGGGCTTTGTTAGCACCGTCGAAAGTAAAGAGGCTTTGACTCAAGTGACGGCTGTCCCCTGGACAACAACTTTAGGCCGTAAGGGTGGCTCACCGGTGGCTGTGGCCATTGTTAACGCCTTGCTGCGTTTGGCCGTCGATACGGCCGCCACCGAGGTTGATTAAAGCCGGCCGGAAACCGAGGCCCCGAATTATTCCCCTTGACGATGGTATCGCCGCATTTACGTGTATAATATCTTAACAGTTTAATGAAAACGGATTAAGGAAAGATGTTATGCAATCCCTGCGGCGTCGACAAATAGGGTGGCTCGTTGGCCTCGTTTTGTGCCTTCTGCCGGCTCCAAGCCTGACCCTGGCCCAAGCTCCGTCCGAAACCCTCTTCTTCTCCCATGTGCCAACGATCGCGCGGCAGCCGATTCCCTTGACTCTCACGCCCGGTGTCGCCGGCACCATTCGTTTTACCACCAACGGTTCCCCCCCCGATGGCAATAGTGCCGTCTACAGCGGCCCCATTCTCATTGCCAACCCCACGGTCGTGCGAGCCCAGCTCTTTAACGACCAGGGCCAACCAGTGGGCCCTGTTTACACCCGGTCATACCTGGTCGTAAACTTTGAACCGACCCTGCCTCTCGTTTCCATCGCCATGAGTCCCTTTGATTTTGACTGGCTCCAGGCCAACCCTAATGAGCGCGGCCGGGAGTGGGAACGGCCGATCAATCTAGAATATTTGACTCCGGACAGCGTGGAACAGTTTAACCTGCCGGCCGGTCTCCGTATCCACGGCGGCAAATCAAGACTCTACAGTCCCAAAAAATCTTTCCGGCTCTATTTCCGCAGTGATTACGGCGGGCCGGATAAGCTTAATTATCCGCTGTTTGCCGACACGCCGGTAAGCAGCTTTGACAAGTTAGTGCTGCGCGCCGGTTACAACGATACCTTTACCTATCGGGGCACCTCTAACCTGCCCCGGACACAGTCTTATGCGGCTAAATATATTGGCGATCAGGTGGTGCGCAACCTCCATCGCGATCTGGGCCAGCCGGTAGCGCATGGCCGGTGGGTCCTGCTTTACATCAATGGCCAGTTTTGGGGTCTCTACAACCTGACCGAGCGGATCGATCTGCAATTTCTGCAGTCGTATTCCACGCCTGACTCCCAGTGGGACGTGATTGCTAAAGAGATTGGGGATATGCCGTGGGGCTATGTTGATCAGGAAGAGGTTAAAGAGGGCAGTTATGCCACCTGGTTGGAGAACCAAGCTTTTGTCGAGAGTGCCGACTTCGCCTCTGCCGAAGCAGTGGCCAATCTGGAGCAGCGGATCGATCTGGAGAATCTGTTTTCTTACATGTTCCTCAATGCCTACGTGCAAAACTATGACTGGCCGGAAAAAAATTGGATCATCTACCGCCGCAGCGACCCCGGGGCCGTTGGCAACGAGGCCAAATGGCGGGCCATCGTTTGGGACGCGGAGTACAGTTTTGGAAGTGGTCTGGCCGGTTATATGACCAATCACTACACCTTGCCCCACATCTACGATCCGCAAATCAGCTTAACGCGCCTGTTGGAACGACCTTTTAGCGCTAACTGCGCCTTTCGAGATCGCTTTGTGCAGCGAGCGAAGGAGTATATGGGCGTCGAAAACCCGGCCGGTAAACCGCCGACCGACCTCGGCCAGCTTTCTAAAGAGCGGATTAAGGCAGAAATTATGACCCAGGCAGCTCTGGTGCGGCCGTACATCCAAATGGAAATCGATCGCTGGCAGCCGCCCGAGTACGGCTTCACCCTGGCTTTGTTCGATCAGAATATTAACAACGCCCTTCGATTTGTCGATGAGCGGGAAGGAACTATGATTTATCATCTCTACTTGATGCAGACGGAAACATTTACCAAGTGCCGGTAGAGCAGAACCAGGAAGCAGAGGAAAGAAAAATGGGTAATGACGGGATGAAGACCAAACCCGTTTCCGAAGATGGCTCGTCGGCCAATCGAGTCACAAAAATTGTTAACCGGACCTACGAAGTCCCGCCTCGAAATCGGCAGGGGACGCGCACGGGCTATACTACCGGCAGCAATGCGGCAGCAGCGGCCAAAGCGGCCACCCTCGCGCTCTTTAGGGGCGAATGGCCGGACAGCGTGACGATCAGCCTCCCTATTGGCGAGACGGCCGAGATGACCCCGGTCCGGGCCGAACTAACCCAAGACTGGGCTTTCTGCTGTATGGCCAAAGACGCGGGCGATGATCCCGATGTGACGCACGGGGCGCTCATTTGCGCCCGGGTTCACCGCAGCGACAGGCCCGGCCTCCGCCTCGATGGCGGGCACGGCGTGGGGCGGGTGACCCTGCCCGGACTGGGGCTGGACGTTGGCGGGCCGGCCATCAATCCGGTGCCTCGCCAGCAGATCCTTGATAATGTCCGCGAGGCCCTGCGCGAGATCGCTCCGGACGGCGAAGCCTACCTCCAAGCGCACGGGCTGGAGGTCGTGATCATTGTGCCCGAAGGCGAAGAGCTGGCTCAAAAGACGCTCAATCCCCGGCTGGGCATCGTTGGGGGGATCAGTATTTTGGGCACCACCGGCAAAGTCTTTCCTTACAGCACCGCCGCCTGGCGGGCTTCGGTGGTCCAGGCGGTCGAGGTCGCGGCCAAGAACAGCACGGCCAAGGTGGTCATGGCTACCGGCGGTCGCTCCGAGCGCTTCGCGATGCAGATCTTTCCGGAGCTGCCGGAGGTTGCCTTTGTCGAGTTGAGCGTCTTTACCGGCGATGCACTGAAGACCTGCGTCAGTCACGGCGTCGAAGCCGCGGTGTTTGTGGGCATGATGGGCAAGATGGTCAAGACCGCCCAGGGGCATATGACCACCCACGTGGCCGGCAACCAGGTCGATTTTGAGTTTTTGGCTCAGATCTGCCGTGAGGTCGAGGCCCCGCCGGAACTGGTCGAAGCGGCCAGTCAGGCGAACACCGGCCGCCATTTTCTTGAACTGTGCCAGGATTACGGCTTCATGGCTCCGGTCCAGCGGCTCACCGACCTGGCCCTGCAAAGCTGCCAGTCCTTCGTCCGGGAGCAGGGCGGCGACCTGGAGCTGGAAGTTATCCTGGTTGATTTCGACGGCACGGTCCTGGCCCGGACCAAGGGCGACAAACCCGCCTACCGGCCGGCCGCAGCCTCACCGGAGACGCTGGTCGAACGCCTCAGCGCCGATCCGGCTCATTCATACGACGAGGAAGGGGTGATGGGCGCGAGCCGGCAGGAGAGCGTCGGCAAGCAGGGCCGGGTGGGGAATCGAAGCTGGGCGGAAGAGATGGCCCGGCGCAAGAAAAAGCTCTAAATCAGCCCGAAAATTCGGCAATTCGTGTTAATTCGTGGCCAAGTCCCCAAGCAAGAAACGAGGTTTCGACCCAAAACTTCAAAGGGGGAAAGCAAACAAAGAAGTTCAAATTTTGTTAGAGGCAAATGAGCGTGAAATCTTTCTGGTTCTTAAGCGGCTTGCTGGCGTTAGGCTTTAGTTTTTTGAGCGGCATGGCGTTGCCTTTTTCAACGAACGCGCTGGCGGCTACGCCCACCGCCGTAAGCCAACCCGATCAAGTTAATACGACTCTTTCCCCCGATGGCCAATGGACGGCTATCGTCAACACCACGGCCGGCAGTCTGACCCTGGCCGACTGGCGCCACAACCAGACCGAAATTTTTCCCGAAGGCAGTGGTGTCAGCGAAATCCGGTGGTCGCCGGACAGCCGACGGTTGCTGGCTGTGCGCACAGACTGGCTACGGCTTCAAAGTCAGCCGGCCATCTCGGTGACCGGCCCAATCGAACTCTGGCGGCTTGATCTTGATCTCCAGAGCCGCACGGTCTCAACCCCCACCCTCCTCTACAAACCCGCCGAGCGCGATTACGCCAACGATATTGCCCCACCGCCCCAACAGATCGTCTTTGGGCAGTGGGCACCCACCAGCCGCTATGTCTTGTTTGGGATCAGCCTGCTCTCGGCCTCGGTCTTGGCCGACGGCATCCCGCCCCTGGTCTTGGATACCGAGACCGGCCAGGTCTACCCGGTTGTCCGGCCGGCGCTGCCCGCCGGCAAATCTCCCCTCGAGTTGGGTCGTGATAACACCGCCCTGGTCAACCCTCGATATCACAGTTGGTCGCCGGACGGCACCAGGCTGGCGATCACGGCCGGCGGCTATCGCTCGGCCCAGGTCAACAAGTGGCTCAATATTTTTGAGACAACCACCGGCCGGACGACCACGGTCATCAGCCAAACCGAGCAGATTCCCGGGATCGTGGCCTGGTCACCACGCGGGGATATCATTGCTTACGCTGCGGTTGAGGCGGAGCTCACCGGCGACGACTGGGCCGATTGGTCAAGTTTTGACGACAATCCGGCTATCGCCGCCCGGCGCATTTATTTGCTCGATCCGGTCACGGGTGAGCAGCGTCGCCTCAACAAGATAGAGGCGTATCAAGACGCGCCGGTCTGGAACAGCAGCGGCGAGAAGCTGTACTACGTCCAGCGTGACGGTGACCAGCTCAAGCTTATGCGCGCCGATCCGGCGACCGGTCAAGCCAAAGCCGTGCCCGGCGCGGTCGAGCCGTTGGATTTGCAAGATCCCATGCAGCCCAACGTTGGCTACTACGGTCAGTTTGGCCGGGAAGCGCTGCTAAGCTTTATCCCCGCCGACAAAGTCGGGGCGGTGGCCGCTGGCTGGGTGATCACCGGGGCGGGCCGGCGCCGGCCGGTTAATGATTTACCGCTCTGGGTCGGCGATGAGTCAGGCGACACGATCACCCACCGCACCGACGAGCAATACGGCCACTTTGTCTTGACCGGCCTACCGTCGGGCCTGACTCGGGTCCGAAACAGCCACCTCGAGTTTGAAGTGCCGGTAGCCACCATTACCAACACCGTCGATTTGGGCCTGCTGCACTACCCCCTTATCCATCCGCCGGCCTATTATGGGTGGTCGGCCGCGCCGCTGCCGGACAAGTCCGCGCTGCTAACCCAGAGCCAACCGATCAGCTTTACCCTGTGCTACACCAACGCCACCTGGCAGCGCCCCAGCCTAGCCGAGCAGCAGGCGGAGGTTTGGTCGAAGCGGCCATTTAGCCACCAAACCCCGGAATGGCTCAAATGGTGGTTTGAGCAGCCCGCCGTGTTGTACGACAGCCAGGCTATCTTTGCCCAGAGCTACCCCGATGGCCCTAGCCTCGACGCGCTGACCAGCGAGTGGCGTTATTTGCTGGGTCTCTGGTCGGACTCCCAGTTTACGTTTGCCCCGGAGGACGAAAGCAATCTGGCCCTCCCCCAGTTGATCCCTCAGACCGATTGCGCCTACAACGGGGATGCGCTTGACGACCTATTGGCCCGCCGCCAGCTTGAGGTCTGGCTGATGGGCTATCGCGCGGTCGAAGTCCGGCGCTTGGACAAAAGCAAAGCTGGCTATGATAAAATGACGCTGTGCGACCTCGACGACGTGACCTGCACCGAACGGCCAGGCTATCATTTTAGCTTGCAAGTCGAGCCGGCAGCCGGGTATCAAATTATTCGCTTTCCCGGCGTCGAGGAGGTGGTAACCATCCACCTCCTTGATGATCGGGGAGAAGAGATCCTCGATCTGCCCCAAGTCCAGCCGGACCGCTGGAACTAATGAGCATGGCCATAGACAACCCCTCGACTCGTATCTTGGTCTTGGGCCTGACCGCCGCCGGCGCCGATAGCCTGCCCGTTAAGCTCCTGAACCGGATCGCCGAAGCCGATCTGCTGCTTGGTGGCCAGCGGCAACTCAGCTACTTTCCTGAGTTTCAGGGCGAGACTTTTGCGATCGGAGCTAACATCGAGGCTGTGGCCGGGCGGCTGGAACAAGCTCAAGCTCACGGCGAGCGAGCCGTCGTCCTCGCCTCCGGCGATCCGCTCTGCTACGGCATCGGGGCCAGCCTGCGGCGCTACTTCCCGGCCGAGGCCCTCGAGATTATCCCCGCCCCGACGGCTTTTCAACTGGCCTTCGCTGCCCTGGCCGAACCGTGGAGTGACGCCGCCTGGCTCAGCGCCCACGCTCGGCCTATCGAAGCTGTGGTCGCGGCGGCTCGACTTGCTCCCAAAGCCGCCATCCTGACCGACAACCAGCATACCCCCGCCGCTCTAGCCCGAGCTCTACTCGAGGCCGGCTTCCCCCTCGACTCCCCCTGCGCCATCTGCGAAAACCTCGGCAGCCCCCAAGCACGCCTCATCCGCACGACTCTGGCGCAAGTCGATCAGCTCGACTACGACCCGCTGAATGTCTTTGTCGTCTGGAATCGGCCTCAAAAAACAATTAACAATGAGCAATTAGCAATGAACAATGAACAGTTAACAACGACCCCCCCTCCACTCCTCCACTCCTCCACCCTTCCAACCTTCCACCCTTCCATCCTTCCATCCTTCCCTCCTCCCATCCCCCCCGGCCTCCCTGACACCGCCTTCTCCACCACCGCCCAGCAGATCACCAAACGCGAGATCCGGCTGCTGGTCTTGGCCGAGTTGGCGCTTCAACCGGGCGAAGTTTTGTGGGACATCGGGGCGGGCAGCGGCTCGGTCAGCCTCGAGGCGGCCCGGGCCGTTCCGGCGGCCATCGTCTACGCCATTGAAAAGCGAGCGGAGATGCTCCAGCATGCTCAGGAAAATCTGGCGCGCTTTCCCGCTTCCAACGTCCACCTGACTCAAGGCCTTGCCCCTGACGATTTAAGCAGTTGGCCAGATCCCGATGCCGTCTTCATCGGCGGGAGCAGCGGCCGATTGGAGATGCTCATCGAGACCACGCAGCAGCGCCTCCGGCCCGGTGGTCGGCTGGTGATAAATCTGGCAACTGTGGAAAATTTGGCTATAATACGGCGGTTACTGCCGGAGGCGCAGATCCATCAGGTCCAAATCAACCGCGGCGTGCCGATTATGGACATGCTCAGGTTTGAGGCGCTGAATCCGGTATTCATCGTGAAATGGAGACTGAATAGTAGATGAAGTATCATCTCACCGCCGTCGGGGTTGGACCCGGCGACCCCGAACTGATTACGCTCAAAGGGTTGCGCGCTATCGAGCAGGCCAGCCTAATTTTTGTTCCCCGCAGTCAGGATGGCGAGCAAAGCTTGGCCCTGCGCATCGCCGAGCCCTGGCTCAACCCCGAACGCCAGCGGGTGATCGAACTACCGCTGCCGATGACGCGCCAGAGCGACCGGCTGACTGCCGCCTGGCAAGCCGCCGCCCGACAGATCGCCGCTAGCTTTGCCGCCCTCCCCACCGACGCCTCGTCTCGGGGCGTCTATCTGCTGCTCGGCGATCCGCTCCTGTACGGCACCTTTACCTATATCTGGGCGGCCCTGACCGAATGCCAGCCTGAGATTCAGATTGAAATTCTGCCCGGCGTCACCTCCTTTGCCGCCGCCGCGGCGCAGGCCCAGTTTGTCCTCGGCACCACCGCCGACCGCGTCGCGGTTTTGCCGGCCAGTTATGAAACCGACACCGCGGCCCTACGTCGCCTGCTTCTTGAGTTTGACACCGTTATCCTGATGAAAGTTGGCCCGGTGCTGCCCCAAGTTGTGGCCGCCCTTGAGGCGTTGGCACTGCTCGATTCGGCCGTTTACGCCGAGCGGGTCGGTATGCCGGAGGAATGTCTGATCCAAGGCCAAGACATTCTCTCTCTACGAAACGAACGGCGGCCTTATCTTTCGCTCTTAATCGTTAGAAAAGCTAAAGGCTGAACAAGTAAAGGAAGCTTTATGTCTGAGTTGTGTTATACCGCCACCCCCGGTACCGTTTACTTTATCGGCGCCGGGCCTGGGGCGCCGGATTTAATTACCGTGCGAGGCCGGGACCTGATTGCCCAAGCCGACCTCATTCTCTACGCCGACAGCCTGGTTGAGGAAAGTGTCGCCAGCCTCTTCCGCAAAGCGCAGGCCCGCGTCGAAACCTCATCCAATCTCCATCTGGAGCAGATTCTGGCCTTGATGGTCGAGACCGCTCAGGCCGGCGGCATTGTCGCTCGCATCCACAGCGGCGATCCGGCCCTCTATGGCGCCGTTCACGAACAGATGGCCTACTTGGAAGACCACCACATTCCCTACGAGGTTGTCCCCGGCGTGACCGCGGCCTTTGCCGCCGCAGCCGAGCTCAAAACCGAGTTGACCGTGCCCGATGTCGTCCAGACGATTATCCTGACCCGAACGGCCGGCCGCACCACCATGCCTGAAGGCGAAGACCTCAAGACCCTGGCGGCGCCGGGCGCCTCGCTGGCGATCTATCTCAGTGTGAGCCGCATCCGGCAGGTGGTTGACGACTTGCTCGCCAGCGGCGGCTATGGCCCCGAAACCCCGGTCGCCGTGCATCACAAAGTCACCTGGCCGGACCAAAGCCACGTCATCGGCACCCTGGCCGACATCGTGGAGAAAGTCAAAGCCGTCGGCTACACCAAACACGCCCTCATTCTGGTCAGCCCGGCCCTCGATCCCGAGCTTAAAGGCAAACAGCGCCGCACCAGCAGCCACTTGTACGATAAAACTTACACCCATCGCTTCCGCCGGGCCGAGAACTTCCAGCGCGGCAAAGAGCGTCAGGAAGCGACCGGCACCATCAACGGCGTCGTCCTGGGCGAAAAACATCTCGGCCACCAAGCCAATCGCCAGGGCTGTGTCGTCATCGCCCTAACTAAACGCGGCAGCCAACTCGCCCGCAGCCTAGGCCCTGCTTTAGCAGCGGACGTTACCATCCCAGCCAAATTTAGCGATGAGCAATTAGCAATTAACAATGAGCAATTAACAATTAACAATCCTCCAATCCTCCAATCCTCCAACCTTCCAACCTTCCACTCCTCCACCTACCCAGACTCCGCCCTGGCCGAAGTTCGGCGGCGCTGGGGCAAGCACAGCCAACTGATCTTGATTATGCCTACCGGCGTCGCTGTGCGAGCCATTGCCCCTCTGCTCGGTCACAAATCGAGCGATCCGGCCGTGGTCTGCCTGGACGAAGCCGGTCACTCGATCATTCCACTCTTGGGTGGCCATCAAGCCGGGGCCAATGCGTTGGCCCAGCGGATTGCCGGACTGACCGGTGGCCAAGCGGCGATCACTACCGCCAGCGACGGGCAGGGCAAGCCGGCGCTTGATCAACTGGGTTCCGGCTGGGTCATCGATCCGGGCAGCGCGCTCACCTACGCCAGCGGCTGCCTGGTCAACGACGAGCCGGTCGGCCTCTATCTCGATCCGGCCTTGGCGGCGCTGCGCCCCACCGTCGAAACCTGGCTGGACCAGGCCGATAACCTTACTCTAGTCGAACAGTTCGATGATCTCGATCTGGATGCTTACGCGGCCGGCTTGATCATTAGCCACCGGGTCTTGAGCGATCACCACCAGCATCTGCTCCGCAAAAGCGTCCTCTATCGCCCGCCGGTGCTAATTGCGGGATTGGGCTGCAAGCGCGGTACGCTCCACGCCGAACTGCGGACGGCCCTAACCAGGACTTTGGCCGAGGCCGGTTTGGCCCCCGACAGCTTAGCCGCCCTGGCGACCGTCGATCTCAAAGCCGATGAAGCGGGTCTTCATAACCTAGCCGCCGAATTGGACCTTTCGCTGAGAATTGTGAACCGTGAACGACTGACCCACGTCGACCAGGCCGACCTCAGCCCCAGTGCCGCCCAGGACAAGTTTGGCTTACCCGGCGTGGCCGAGCCGAGCGCCCTGATCGCCGCCGGCTCAAAGGCCCAGCTCATCGTTCCGAAACGCGTTTTCGAGCACTGCACCGTGGCCATTGCCCTGATGGCCGAGGAATAGATCTATGCTTTCTCTGATTAGCCTTGGCCCCGGCGACCTGGGCCAGATAACGTCCGCGGCGCAGCGAGCGCTTCAAGCTGCCCAGGTTATCCTGGGCTACCAGGTTTACATCGATCTGGTCCGACCGCTCCTTTCACCAGAGCAACAAGTTAGGCCTAGTCCCATCGGCCACGAAGTCGAGCGGGCGGAGCTGGCCGTTGATCTGGCCACCTCGGGCCAAAGTGTGGCCATGCTCAGCAGCGGCGATATCGGCATCTACGCTATGGCCAGTCCTGTCTTTGAGGTCTTACGCCGGCGAGGCTGGACCGGTGACGATCCGCCGGTCGAAGTCTTCCCCGGCGTCAGTGCCATCCAGGCCGCCGCCGCTCGTCTCGGCGCGCCGCTAGGCCACGATTTCTGCACCATCAGCCTCAGCGACCTGCTCACGCCCTGGTCGGTGATCGAGCGCCGTTTGCAGGCCGCGGCCTGGGGGGACTTTGTCATTGGTTTTTACAATCCGCGCAGCCAGAAGCGAGACTGGCAGCTTCGGCGCGCCCTCGGGATTCTGCTCGCCCACCGCGCTGCCGAGACTCCGGTCGCGGTCGTGCGCAACGTCACCCGGCCTGATGAACAGATTTCGCTAACCACGCTGGCCGAGTTGCAGCCGGAGCAGGTGGATATGTTCACCCTGGTGCTCGTCGGCAACAGCCAAAGTTACCGGTTGGGAGAACGGCTGGTGACGCCGCGGGGGTATATGGAGGATTGCAGGAGTGGAGGATTGGGAGATTGCAACGTTGAAGACTTGTCATCCGAGATGGTCCAACCCTTCGACTTCGCTCAGGGCCAGCCCTCCACCCCTCCACCCCTCCAAACTCATCTTTATCCCATCTCGCTCATCCACACCGACCAGACCCAGGCTGTCGTCGTCGGCGGCGGACCGGTCGGCGAACGAAAGGTACGCGGGCTATTGAATGCCGGCGTGAAGGTGCGCCTGATCAGCCCGGAGGTAACGCCGAAGCTGGAAGCTTGGGCAGCCGAGGGGCAACTTGAGTGGCTCCAACGGCCGTATCAAACCGGCGATCTGCTGGGCAGCCGGCTGGTCTTTGTCGCCACCAACCACCGAGCGATCAATGCCCAAATTGCGCAAGAAGCGGCTCAATTGGGTCTGCTCTGCAACGTGGCCGATGCGCCCTCGGAAGGGAATTTTCATGTGCCGGCCGTGCATCGCCAACCGAACCTGGTTATTTCGGTCAGCACCTTGGGGCAAGACCCGGGCCGGGCCAAGGCCGTCAGAGACCAAATTACGGCTCAACTGGACAATAATGGTACCTAAAATCCGGTTCGATCTTGCCAATTTCTCATTCCATCCCTAACATTATCTGAGGATAATTCACCGCAAACTGTCGCTATTTGGAGAAATCAACCAATGGTGGGAAAAGCCTATTTAGTCGGCGCCGGGCCGGGCCGGGCCGATTTGATTACAGTCCGGGGTCTGAGCCTGCTGCGCCGGGCCGATGTTATTTTATATGACCGGCTCATTCCGCAAGAGCTGCTGCACGAAGCTCGGCCCGAAGCGGAACTCATTTTTGTGGGCAAAGGGCCGGAACGGCACGTGATGGAGCAGGACGAGATTACCAACCTGCTGGTCGAGCGCGTCCGCGGCGGGCAGCAGGTGGTCCGGCTTAAAGGAGGAGACCCGTTTGTCTTTGGCCGGGGTGGAGAAGAGATCAGCGGCCTGGCCGAAGCAGGCCTGCCGTTTGAGGTCGTGCCGGGCGTCTCGTCGGCGCTGGCGGGGCCGGCCTATGCCGGCATTCCGGTCACCCATCGCGGCCTGGTTAGCTCCTTTGCCGTGGTCACCGGTCACGAGGATCCGGAAAAACCAGAAAGCTTTAACGATTGGACAGCGCTGGCTAAAATACCCACCCTGATTCTCCTGATGGCGAAGAAGAATATGGTCCAGATTCGGGACGAGCTGTTGGCCGCTGGCCGGCCCACCGATACTCCGGCCGCCGCCATAAGTTGGGCCACCACCGATCGCCAGCGTGTCGTGCGGGCTACCCTGGCCGAGCTGCCGGAGGAGATCATGGCTCATGATCTGCCAACGCCGATGATTGTAGTCCTGGGCGAGGTGGTCAAGTTACGCGACCAACTGGCCTGGTTTGAGCCGGATGGGCAAGCGGCCGGGTTCATGCCGCTGCTTGAGTCGGCGGTTGATTTAAACCTGCCCGGCAACGGGCGTTATTCCCAGCCAGACCCACCAATTCTAAGTAACGATTGATGTCCGTAATCACCAGCAAACCTCCACCCGTCTCCGCTGAGGCCCAAGCTCAAGGCCGGCTGCGCCCCCGGCGCACCCTTAACCGCCTGGCCCTGGGATTGGCCGGCGTAGCTGTCGGTGGGCTGGGCCAATTGATGCTCAGTCGAGGGGGTTTATGGGAAGGGTTGGGCTTCTATCTGCTGGCTATCGTGCTTCTGAGCCGGGCGGTGGGGCATCGTCTCTCCTCCTCAGTTCAGGTCAACTTCACTGCTTCTCAACTCACTGCCCTGTTCACCCATCGAACCGGCTGGCCGCGCCCGGTTGGCGCCTGGTTGATTCTACTTGCAGGGGCCGCATCCGGTTTAAGTTACCTCTTTTTTGGCTCCGTCGATGGCCAGCGGCAGGCCTGGTGGCTTTATTTGACCAGCTTAGGCCTAATGATTGCCGGAGTCCTGCTCCTCACTCCCGGCGATGTGCGTCCGAAAAAAAGGCAGCGGCGCTTTTCCGGCCGGGCGATCGCAATCGGACTCATTGCCATTGTCTGGCTGGCATTCTTTCTGCGCTTGCACCAGTTCAGCGAGCTGCCCTTTGGCATCTGGTTCGATGAAGCCGAGGCCGGCCTGGAAGCGCGCCACATCGTCACCGATCCAAATTATCGGCCCGTTTTTTACCCCTTGATCAACGTCACCGGCCAGCAACTGGCTACCTATGCCCTGGCCTTGAGCTGGTTTGGCGATAATATCTACAGCTTGCGCCTGGTTAGTGTGCTGTTTGGCCTGGGCGGAGTCTTAGCCGCTTATCTTTTCGGTCAGGAGTTACGCGGCCCGCGTTTTGGCTTAGCCCTGGCCTTTTTGGTGGCGGTCGCGCGTTGGCACATCAACTTCAGCCGGATTGCCATGACCGGCGTCGACGCCCCTTTCTTTGAGTTTCTCAGTCTCTACTTCTTGCTGCGCCTCTTTAAGCATAGTCGGCTGCGGGACGCCTTGTGGGCCGGGCTAACCATTGGCTTGGGCCTGATGTTTTACACCGCTTTCCGGCTTTACCTGTTGGCACTGCTCATCTTCGCCGGGCTGATGGCTCTGCGCCGGGCTCGAGATCTACTCGAAGGGCTGCGTGAGGGGGGGTGGCGCCGCTGGCTGCTCGCCCTGGGGGTGGCCGGCCTGACGGTCTGGCTGGTCGTAATGCCGGTGGTTCGCTATGCCTGGGATAACCCGGATGCTTTTCTATACCGGACCCGCCAGATCTCTATCTTCACCAAACGCGATCAGCCGAACCTGGGCCTGGCCTTGTGGGACAGCGCCAAGCAGCATCTACTGATGTTCAACTATGCCGGCGACAGGAACGGTCGCCACAACTTGCCCGGCGAACCGATGCTCGATCCGATCACGGGCGTGCTGTTTGTCCTCGGGGTAGGGTTGGCGGCGCTGCGGATCCGCCAGCCGGCCAATCTGTTTTTCTTGATTCTTTTGCCCGCCGCGCTCATTGGCGGCATCTTCAGTGTCGATTTTGAGGCCCCGCAAGCACTCCGCTCGATCGCCGTGATCCCGGCTGTAGTTTATCTAGCCGCTTTACCGCTGGTTGCGCTCGGCCGGGAAGCCGAATTGGCCCTCCGCCCGCTGCCGCCGCGAATCTGGCTGCTCAGTCCCGCGGTCGCGGCCGGGGTAGCGCTCGTCTGGCTTAACGCTCAGACTTACTTTGTCCGGCAAGCCAACGACTTTGCCACCTGGAACGCCTTCTCCGCCCCCGAAACGATCACCGGCCGCCAGATGGCCCGCCTAGGGCCGGAGTACGCTTTCATTTTATCCCCGTTCTTAACCAACCATCCCACCGTCGAATTTCTGGCTCCCAATGCCGGGCAGCACCAAGTTTTGACCATGCCCGATGCCCTGCCGGTGCGCGAGCCGACCGGTCGGCCGGTGGCGATGTTCATTCACCCGGATGATGTCTGGGTCTATGATTTGGCCGGCCGCTTCTACCCCAACGCCGACTACGAAGTCTTCGCCGGCCCCGGCTTTGAGGATGAAGTGTTGGGACCGCCCAGCGTCTACTACGTGGGCCTCGACCAGAGCGACCTACTCCGTGTCCGGGGCCTGGAGCTAAGCTATTGGCCTGCTGCCGGTGACGAGAGTGACGAGACCCGCTATTTTACCGCCCCGCTGCAGACCAGCCGGGCCCCCAACGTGAATGTCACCTGGCCCGCTGACGCCCCGACGACCGGTGATTTCTACGCCGAGTGGAACGGCATTTTGTACGTGCCCAGTTACGGCGGTTACCACCTGCGTCTAACCAGCCCGGCGGCCGCCCGTCTGGAGATTGACGGCAATCCGATCTTCGACGGGATCGGCCAGCAGCAAGACCTGGTTACCTTGGCCATCGGCAATCACCACCTGCGACTACGGGCGGAAGCCGGGGCGGGCCAGGTAGCCCTCTTCTGGCAGCCGCCCGGCCAGGCCGAAAGCTTGGTGCCGACCTGGGCCCTCTACAGCCAGCCGGTCACCAACCACGGCCTGCTGGGACGCTACTTTCCCAACAACGACTGGAGTGGCCCACCAGCCCTGGAGCGGATCGATCCGTTTTTGAACAGCTACTTTCATCTTATTCCGTTACAGCGCCCTTACACCGTCGAATGGAGCGGTTCGTTGGTGGCGCCGCAAAGCGGGGTGTACCGGCTGGGCCTGCGAGCGGTCCAGGAGGCCAGCCTGTTTATCAATGGCCAACCGCTGCTCGCCACCGTTGAACCGGACCGCTATACCGAGGCCCCGCTCACCTTGGCAGCGGGTCGCCACGAGCTGCGCCTGCTCTACCGGGACAGCACCGACCGGTCTCGGATCCATCTGCTTTGGACCCCACCGGACGGGCAGACGGAACCGGTCCCCAGCGATTATTTGTGGCCGCCGATGGGCGCCTATCCGGAGCTACCGGCCGCCCCTGAGGCTAGCTTCACCGCCCAACCGCTGACGTTGCAGCCCTTGACCTCGCTGGGTTCGCCCGGCAGCGAGTTAGGCCAGTTTCTGGAGCCCCGCGATGTGGCAGTCCTGTCGGATGGCTCGCTGGTGGTCGCCGATACGGCTAACCGGCGGGTTCAGATTTTTGATCCACAGTTGCAGCCGGTGCAAGCACTGACCGGCGACGACCTTGCTTTCGAGGAGCCGCTGGCCGTGGCGGCCAATAGCCGGGATGAAATTTTTATCTTGGATGCTACTTTGCAGTGGATTTACCAGTATGATGCCGCCGGCAACTTCATGACCCGGTTCGGCGGGCCAACGGCTCGCTTCTTCTTCCCGCGCGGGTTGTCCGTTCTTGATGATGGGACCATCGCCGTGGCCGACACGGGTACGTCTCAAATTAAACTGTTTGACCCGACGGGTGAGCAAATCGCCAGCCTGGGCCAATTGGGCAACGGTCCCGGTCAGCTCAACGAACCGACAGACGTGCTGCGTGATGCCCAAGGCAACTACTTCGTGGTCGAAGCGGAGAATGATCGGATCCAACAGCTTGATCCGGCCGGTTATCCGCTCAGGCAGTGGGAGGTTACCGCCGGCTTCGCCTTCGACGGGCCGCATTTGGCCTTTGCTCCGGATGGCTCGCTGTTCATGACCGAGTCCCAAAGCGGCACGCTCCAGCGTTATTCGCCGGATGGGAACCTGCTCGATCAGTGGCAGATGTTTGACTCGATCCGGCTCAATCGCCCGCTGGGCCTCTATTTCGACTCGGCCACTGACCGCTTGTATATCACCGATATCGGCAGCCATCAGGTACATATTTTTTGGCTACAGCCGGAAACCGCGGAAAGTTTGGGGGAAGAGTGAGAGACTCATTGCGAACCGGTCAGGAGCCACAATCTGACCCACCGCCGGCTACCTCGCCCTGGCCCAGAGCCGGCAAAGTAGCCGCCGTCGCCGTCGGCCTGAGTATGGCCGGGCTGGCGATTCTCTTTTCTCTGGTCTGGCTCGTGACGGCTGCCTTTAATTCAAGCGAGGTGGCGGCGGATGGTTCTGTCACCATTCTGGCCTGCCTGACTCTGGGCGTTGGCTTGGGGGGACCACTGGCCTGGCACGGATTTCGAGCGATCCAGGGCAAACCGACCACTCACCTGATCACTGTCTCGCCCTGGCTGCTGTTGGCTTGTTTTGTGCCAACCGTGATTGTAGGGCAAATTGTGATCGCTTATGACCTGCTCCCGGCGCTGACCTTTCCGCCCTTGCACGTTATAGCGGCGAGTCTGCCACCGCTGGCCATTTTGGCCTACGTCGCCCGCAGTCTAAAATCCATCGATCCGGGTTGGCGAGAGGTGGTGGTTAATTTATCGGTTGGGGCCTTTATTTCAACCGGCCTGGCTTTGCTGGCAGAGATTCTACTATTCGTCTTCATCTTTGCTGTGGTTACCCTCGTTATGGCCCTCACCCCGGATGGATTGGCCCAGATCGAAATGTTTTTGCGCAACACTCAAGACCCCCTTTGGCTGACCGATCCGGCTAACCTGCAATCGGCTGTTTTGTTTCCACCACTGCTGGTCGGCCTGGTACTGGTCTTTATGATTTTGGGTCCCATGCTGGAAGAGGTAGTCAAGCTCATCGGCATTGTGTTGCTCGACTACCGGCAGCCTACCCGAGCCCAAACCTTTCTATGGGCCGTCGCCGCCGGAGCCGGCTTTGGCTTGATGGAGAATCTATTCAACACCACCTTAGCTCTCGATACCTGGGCCATTGTGATGATCTTCCGGATTGGCGCCACGGCCATGCACAGTTTAGCCACCGGCGTGGTGGCGCTCGGCTGGTACAGCTTTCGCCGCGAAGGCAAACCGCTGAAGCTGGCCGGCGCTTATGCCCTGGGCGCGGTGACGCATATCTTGTGGAATACGCTGGCTTTAAGTTTGGCTGGAGTAGGTATGCTGGTCGGCGGTCTGGAAAATGAGATCGCGCTGGCCCTCGGTGGGGGAACAGTCCTGTTGGTGCTAGCCCTGTTTGTGCTGCTGTTTATTGCCGTCTTGGTCAGTCTGCATGTGGTCACTCGCCGGGTAGAAAAGGCCAGCGCGGCGGCCGAACTAGCCTAGTCGCGAAAAAAAGCCCTCGCTTAGATGAAGCGAGGGCTTTTCAATTCTCGGAGTGTTCAATCTTAAAGATGGACCACTCTCGCTCAGTTCATGCGCCAGGCCTTAGCGCCGCACAAACTTGAGCGAGTCGAAGGCGACTTCGGTGGTGCCGGGTTGATCGCCGGTGCTGTCGTACAGCATCACATACTCGTCGCTGACCCCATCAAAATAGTAGGTGCCCAGACTGACATATTCATTTGAGTAGTGACTTTGGTTAATCACCCGCTCGTCGGTGCGACCAAAGTGATTAATGAGGTAGCGAGCCCCGGTAGCCGAGGAGTGCTCCGCCGGAATGTAAGCAAACACTTCGTAATTTCCGGCGCTGTTGACGGCCGCGTCCCACCGCCCAAAGTTGATGTGCGTTGGACCGGCGCAGGTCGTCCAGGAATAGTGGCCTTTTTTGTAGCCGCCCATTGCCACATAACGGTTATCGGCCGGACCGCCCCAGGTGAAGTGGACATCTCGCGTATCGACAATCACGCCCACCTCAGTATCCTCATCAACCGCATATCGATCGTAATTACCGGGATCCGGCTCAATACTGAGGAAGGCCACGGCGTTACCGGTACGCTCGTAAAACTCGACGGTGAAGGTTCGGAACCCACTGTTAAGCCCGATCCGGCGCACTTGATAGGTCACCGCCTGATCATACCAGGAGTCGTAGATAATCTTGCCATCAACGTAGACTCGCATACCGTCATCGTGTTGCATGCGGAAGATATAGTTGCCCGGCCGATCCAGTAGGATTGAGCGGGTCCAGCGAGCCGAGAAGTTATCCATCGCCAGTCTGGCGTCAGGTGAGCCAAACCCCCAGTCAAAGGAAATGGCGCCATCCTGGCGAGTAATCTCCGGCGTGCCTTCCAGATTACGGTTGTTAAAGTACTCCCCTTGCCAGGCGCCAATAATATCGTCCTTGCCCCCGAGTTTGAGCGTGTCCAACTTGAGCACGGCATGGCCCGTGAATTCAAAATAAGCCACCTGAATCTCGTGCAGCCCCTCTTCCTCGATCCGGATTTTGACCCGTTGTTCGCGCCGCGGACCGATATTCCAGGCATCGATAATCAGTTTGCCATCCAGCCAGACCCGGGCCCCATCATCCACGGTTAAAAAGAAGAGGTAGGTCCCTTCTTCAAACTCTTGCATCGAGGTCCAACGCGCCGAAAAATAGTCAGACGGGACATCAATGTTGGGCGAGCCAAACCCCCAGTCATGGTCGATCTTGGCCTCGATCACAGTCGTGATCGGATGGCCCTCCAGGGCGGGATTGTTATAATACTCTACCCGCCAGTTAGGCGACGAGGCCTGCGTTGCAAGCGGGGACGCTCCAAGAACGAGAAAGGAAACGAGGCAGAGCCACAGGAATTTTTTCATCTTACGCTCCTTGATGTCATAACAGACTCAGCGCAGCAAAGCCTAGGTGCGTCGCCGCATCGCCGCCGTAACTGCACCTGCCAACAAAACCAGCAACAGCCCCGTGCCGGCGACAACCGGATAGAGCCCCGTCTCTTCAGATCCAAAACCAGAGACCGGCAACGGCGCCGACTCCAACCGCGGCGCGGCTTCGGGCTCGGACACTGTGTTATTTTGCTCGGTCAAAACCAGGGGCACCGAGGCCACCGGGGCCGCTTCCTTAACTTCGACCGTCTCGTCGGTTTCAGCCGGCTCGACGACCGCTTCGGCAGCCGGACCGGTCGCCTCGCTAGCTGCCTGGTCTGACTCGGCCATCGCTTCGGGGGCGGCCTCTTCAACCAACACCTCAGTCTCCGCCGCTTCCGCTACTTCGGTAGAAGCGGCTGCTTCGGACTCTGTCTCGGCCGGGAGCGTTTCCGCTTCAGGGGCGGCCTCGTCCACCGGCTGCGCCTCGACGGCCACCGGCGCCTCAGCCGGAGCGGGGGCGGCCTTTTCGACACTGCTCACGGCGGCAGCCCGGGTGACCGGTGATTGAAAACCGTCCGGCGCCGGGCCGACAAAGCTGACTTCGTCGAGGTTAAACAAGCCTACGCCATCATTAACCCACTTCTTCCAACCCCGAATAAAAATCGTCAGCGCTTGACTCTCGGCGGTGACGGTCGTTTCGTAGAAGTTGTAACTATAACCGGGATCAACTTCTGAGACGGGCTGTTCATCCCACGGCAACTCTTGCCAGGCCGTGGCCGGCAGCAGTTCCCAGGCCGTGCCGCCCTTATAATCAATGGCATACTGCAAGCGATAGCCATAGTCTGACAGATCAATGCTGCCTTCTTCGGAGCGAATTAAGCCCTTGACCGTGAGTTTGTACTGTTGGCCGGGCACCACCGAGACAGTTTGATAGATACCCGCCAGCCGATCGGTTTCCAAAGCATCCTTGATCTCGATCCGCTGCGAGTATTGGCCTTGGGCCACAACCGGGCTCCAGTCATCATAGTTCCACCCGACGACGGCGTTACCGTTGCTAAAGCCGCCCCAGCCGTAACCAATGCCAAACTGCTCTTGAAAGCCGCCTTCAAAGCCACCGTTGACGATGAGGTCTTGCACCCGCGGCGAGGTGCCCTGCTGGGAAAAGGCCGGCGCCGGCAGATAAACCAACAGCGTCAAAATGATGATCGTTAAGATAATGGCAACTCTGAGACTTTGCGCACTTTTTTCGGTCATGTCTCGCTCCTTTCTAGGGAGAGGGGTATATGGCAAGGCAACCGCCTCAAAGGTCAGTAGCCAACTTGACATATTCTATTTTACATAACTTTTCGAGGTGTGTCAATTGGCAAACCTGATTGTGAGCTTGAGTTGTCATAACTCCATATATGGATCAGGCAAAATTGAAACCACTAAATGTAGCGTAAAAGCTAAATTGAGGCGCGTTCATCGCTCCTCACTAAACCGGGGGCGAGTCAGAAGCTCACCTTTTTGGCCAATTGAAGGCCAGAAAGGCCTGAACCGGCTGGATTCGACAAAGTTCTTGGCCTTGTGTCAAAAGTTGAGCTTCTTTGCTAGCCTCCAAGGTTTAATGTTGTACCGACGCATTAAACCTTGGTAGAAACGGGCGAATGTTTTATAATCCCTTTGGCAAGAAGTATTTGGAGTGCGACTTTTAAATCCGCCCTCCGGTACCTATCAACTTACCCCTATCCTTTAAAGTCTATCCGGTTTAGTTCAGTCCGAGCTTGATTGGAGCAAATTATGCAGCACACTAAAAACCAGACCAAAACATCGTCGACCGGCTTGTGGCTTCTCTTGGTTGGCGACTTATTGGTCATCCTTAGTTTTGTCTGGGTTGGACGCGGCAGTCACAGTCTGGCGCTAACCGATCTACCGGCCATCTTGTTCACGGCCCTGCCCTTTGCGATCGCCTGGCTGGGGGTGATGCCCTGGTTTGGCATCTATCGATCCGAGATCGCCTTGCAGCGCGGCAAACTGCTGCCTCGGTTGTTGGGCGGCTGGTTGCTGGCCGGCCTCTTGGCCCAGGTGCTACGGACTTTCTTCTTGGGTCGCGACCTGGCTACCGGCATCATGCCGACCTTCGCCCTGATCTCGATGGTTTACATCGGTCTGGTAGCGCTGCTGTGGCGGCTGGCCTACATCTGGTGGGTCCAGCGGCAAGCCGGCGCCCCCGGTGGAGCGCGCTCGTGAGCTACCAGCGCCCCTGGTGGCTGTGGGTCAACAAGCCCGGCACTTTCACCAGCACGGTGCGGGAGGAGATGACCCCGGACGGGCAGTGCTATACCATTCGGGGTGAACCGGTCATCCACAGCCTGGCCTGGCTGGTCTGGGGACCGCTGGTGGCCTTGGGAGTCATTATCCTGCTGACCGGCTTGGCGGTGGGACTGCAAGTGCGCGAACAGAACCTGACCCTGCGCGCCATTTTCATTCTGGCCTTCCTTGGGCTGCCGGCCCTGGCCTGGATTACCGCTGTGATCGGGATCAACCGCCTATCCACGCGTCACCTCGGCGCCGAGCGTGAGGCCGAGGCTCAGATCGCTCAACTCCGTCTCGACCCGGCCGCCAGGATACTCTACTACCGGACGAACGGCGCCGCACCGGAGCTGGCGCTGCCGTTCAAGCAGATCAAGGCGGCCAAAGTAACCGAGCCGATCGGCGCTCGCCACAGCAGCGCCGTCTGTCTGGCTTTAGAGACCGACCGCGGCAAAGTGATTCTGTTGAATGAGTCACTCGGCACCGAGGCTCAAAAGTTTGATCTAGCCCGCGAGATCCAGACCGCTATAGGGCAGGCCAGCGAGCGATGAGCCATTTTATTCGGGACAACAACTTTGGGCAGGATTACTTTTTGTCAAAAGCGGACGGCAGCCAGCTCGAGTAAGCTTCACCCACACAGACAAAAAATCCCCCGCTGTCGCGGGGGATTTTTATTAATCATTATCCAATTCCACTTTGAGCTTGCCGCTGACCACCTGGGCCTGGATCTCCTGCATAATACCCTGGATCGGCGGGGTCACCACTTTGGCCACGGCAGGGCGAATTGGAGCCAGCATCAAGCCCCCTTCAGCAAAGCCGTAGCTGGCAATTTTTCCCCCTTCAAAGCGATCCTCGAGCACCGCTTCGATCACGTCTCGGATGGGGCGCCCTACGTTTTTGATCCGGCTGGTTAAAACGGCCTTGGGCGCCAGCTCGCTGTGGTCACCGCCGGTGCTGATGATATAGCGTTTAAAGCGCCTGGCCGTCTCAATCGCTCCCAGGCCACAGCGACCGGCAACCTGGTAGATCACGTCCGCGCCGAGGGTGTACTGGGTTTCGGCCAGCACGGCCCCCTTTTGCGGATCATCAAACTCGCCCACGTAGTCGGAGATGAAGCTGATCGAGGCATCGACGTTGCGGACCCCCTGAGCAAAACCCTGCTCAATCCGGCGGACGACCGGGGTGACGCCTCCCCCCATAAAACCGACCATCCGCGTTTTGGTTACCAAGGCAGCCAGGACACCCACCACAAAGTCGCCCTCATACTCTCGGAAGGTGACCGACCAGAGGTTATCACCTTCGCCCGGATAATCAATCATCGCAAAACGACCGTCCGGGTAGTGCGAAGCGACTTCATTAATACAGGGGGCATTGGCATAACCCACCGCGATGATCAAATCCAAGCCGGACTTGGCCCAGTTCTCGATCGTAGCCGTGTTTTGGGCCGGCCCTTGCCAACTAGCGAGCTCGAACTGAATGCCGTGCTCTTCTTTGGCAGCCAGGATACCTTCGTGCGCCGAGTCATTAAAGGAGCGGTCACCCAGACCACCGACACTAAGTTGCAAACCAACTTTGATAGGTGTAGCCATAACAGAGTTCCTTATGCCTGTAGAGTGGAGATGTTAACCTTTGACAAAATAGACCCAATCGGAGTACTGGCGGAAATTGATGTTATTACAATTATAACATTGCTTAACCATCCTGACAACACGGTTAGAAAAAGGGCTATGTTTGTCTATTCGATTGACTAGAGTCAAGAAGCATTCAGCCCTTACATTAATGCTTCCCGAACTAGCAGATTGGTCTGACGAATTTTGACGGAGAGATCGACGGCAAAGTTACGCATCACCAGATAACCCATGTGGTAATCACTTTCCAACAGAGCTATAAACGCGTCGCGCTTGATTTCCAACAACCGGCATGTTTCGGAACTGCACTTGGCCGACGCCGAGCGCACACCCGGGTCCACGATCACCACCTCACCAAAGGATTGGCCCCGCCGCAGCGTGGCAATGGTTTTGGGTTCGTAGCGGTCAGTGCCATCGCCGATGGTATCGGGATCGATTTGGATATCGACCATCCCTTCGGTGATAATGTAAAACTCGCGACTGACCGAGTTTTCTTCAAAGACGACCTCATCTTTGTTAAAGCTCTTTTCGGTGCAAATCTCTTCGATCAGCTTTAACTGGTCGATCGACAACTCTTCAAAAATGTCTACTTGTTCCAAAACAAAAGCGTGAGACATGGGCTTCTCTCCTTAATTCAGGCCGGTGAATAAACACGCGCGCTCTAGAGCAGGATTACGGTGCAGCGGAGCGTCAACAACTGCATAAGCATAACACTCGGTTACCATAATTCTAGAACGCCGCATCGATTTTTGCAAGCATAAAGAAGAAGGTGGAAGAATGGAGGACTGGAGGGTTGGAGGGTTGGAGGGCTGGCCATAAGCGAAGTCGAAGGAGTGGTGGTTTGTTAATTGTTAATTGCGCATCGCTCATTGCCTTGGAGGATTGGAAGATTGAAAGATTGGAGTATAATAGTTGAGTAATCTCTCATCGGTAGGATATTTTTTATCCGAGCCCTAGAAAGCAGTTAATTTTGGCACGCGTATATGTCTCGCTGGATATTGAGACAACCGGTCTCGATCCGGAACAGGACGAAATTTTAGAGATTGGGGCCGTTCGTTTCAAAGGCGGTCAGGTCTACGAGTCGTTTGAGACTCTGGTTAAACCAACTTGCTCCATTCCCTACAAAATTCAACAATTGACCGGCATCACCCCGGACGATGTCCGGCACGCCCCCACTCTGGCGGCCGTTTTACCCCAGCTCAGCCGCTTTGTGGGTGACAACCCCGTTGTTGGTCACAACATCGGCTTTGACTTGAGCTTTCTGCAAAAACAGAATGTCTTGGAGCAAAGTCTCGGCATCGATACCTTTGAGTTGGCCAGCATCCTGCTGCCGCATGCCAACCGCTACAGTCTCTCGGCGTTGTTGAAGCATCTGCAAGTCCCCCTCCCTCCCGAGGGGCAAACCCACCGGGCTCTGGATGACGCCCGGCTGGCCATCGATCTCTTCGAGGCGCTGCTCGACCAGGCTCGCCGGCTCGATAGCCGGGTGATTGAAGAGGTAGCCCGCATCTCCAAACAAAGTCGCTGGCCGCTTAGTCTGGTCTTCCAAGATCTTAGCCGCGAGCGCCGCTACACGGCCCCCACCGGCACTCTGGGCCAACAGTTGATGGCTAAGGGGATGATGGCCGACTCCAACAAAGGCGGCGGTTTAACCCTGATCCAGGCCGATGGCCGGTTTGACCCCCCGCTGAAGCCCGTCCAGCAACCCGCCCCACTTGATATTTTGGAATTGTGTACCATGCTGGAACACGGTGGTCACTTTGAAAAGAAGTTTGACGGCTTTGAGTACCGGCCGCAGCAGGTCGATATGCTAGCCAATGTCGCCGGCGCGCTGAATGAGGCCCAGCATCTCATGGTCGAAGCCGGGACCGGCACCGGTAAATCGATGGCTTATCTTATTCCCGCCATCTATTGGGCGGTCCAAAATGGTCACCGCGTCGTCATCTCGACGGCAACCATTAACCTGCAAGACCAGCTCATCAACAAAGATATTCCCAACCTTCAACGGCTGCTGCCCATCAACTTTAGAGCCGTAGCCCTCAAAGGGCGTAGCAACTATGTTTGCCCGCGCCGGGTGCAAATGTTTCAGACCAAAGACAGCCACACCCCTACCGAACTGCGGCTGCTGGCTAAATTGTTGATCTGGCTGCCCAGCACTACCACCGGCGACCGGGAAGAACTGTTCATGCCGGAGTTCAGCGAGCAGGTGCTTTGGAGTCAGGTGGCCTCCGATGGCAATGTCTGCTCCGGACGCACCTGTACACCCGACACCTGCTTCTACGCCCGGGCTCGCCGGGCCGCCGAGTCGGCTCACCTCGTGGTGGTGAACCACGCTTTGCTGCTGGCCGATGTCGGAGTCGATAGCAGAGTCATCCCCGAGTACAAGTACTTGATCATCGATGAGGCCCACCACCTGGAGGACGTCGTTACCAACCAGCTCAGCTTTAACATCGATCAGAAATCGATGGAACAGTTGCTGCGCGAGTTGAGTACTCCCCTCCGCAGCAGCGACCGGACCGTCGGCTTTATGAACGAAATTGCCCGGCGCGTCCAAAACGCCGTCCCAGCCAGCCTCCGGAGCGATATCGATCATCTGGTGCGCAAGAGCGAAGAGACGGTCAGTCGCTGCTTGCAGGCCACCCGCGAAATGTTCCGCACGCTCCATAACTTTATGGTCGAGTATCCTAGTGGCAGCCAATACAACGCCAAAATCCGGCTCACCAACGAGACGCGGGCCCAACCAACCTGGGCCGATGTTGAAGTGGCTTGGGGCAATACTAAAGCCGGGCTGGTCGAGGTTTCCAAGGCCCTGGGAGTGATGTACACCCTGCTAACCGAGTTGGAGCCTTACGATATCCCCAACTGGGAAGAGCTGCTCGCCATGGCCAGCGCCTACCGCGGCCGGATCGATGAGACACAGTCCAGCTTAGATCAAATCATCACCAAGCCCAGCAAAGATAGAATTTTGTGGGTGGAGCAGGACAGCCGAAACCGGGTCATTTCCCTCCATAATGCGCCGCTGCACGTGGGCGATCTGGTGCGACGTCATCTGTTGGACTCCAAAGAGGCGGTGATCCTGACCTCAGCCACCCTGCGAGCGAACAGTTCATTTGAATACTTTCAAGAACGGCTCGACTTGTGGGACGCGGAAAGCGCGGCGGTCGGCTCACCGTTTGATTATGAGCACAACGCCCTGGTCTACATTCCGGTGGACCTGCCTGAGCCCAATACGCCCGGTCATCAGCGCGCTGTGGAGCAAGGTATCATCGATCTGGTCAAGCAGATCAGGGGCCGCACCCTGGTTTTGTTTACCGCTTACAGCCAGTTGAAAGCCAGCGCCAAGAATATTCGTGGGCCGTTGGCCGAGGCCGGCATTGTCGTCTATCAACAGGGCGATGGCTCGAGCCGGCGGCAAATGCTGGATAACTTCAAAACTGCCGAGCAAGCGGTGTTGCTGGGAACGCGCTCGTTTTGGGAAGGCATCGATATTCCCGGCGAAGCCCTAAGCTGCGTGGTCATTGCCCGGATACCTTTCGCCGTGCCCAGTGACCCAATTATCGCCGCTCGCTCTGAAACGTTTGAGGACGCCTTTAGCCAGTATTCAATTCCACAAGCGATCCTTATGTTCCGGCAAGGCTTCGGTCGTCTGATCCGGCGCAAAGAAGATCGCGGTGTGGTAGCCATTTTTGACCGGCGCGTGATCAGTAAACGTTATGGGCAGGCCTTTCTCGACTCGCTGCCCAATGTGACCGAACAGCGCGGGCCACTGACTGCTCTGCCTGCTTTGGCGGAGCAATGGATTGATGGAAAATAATTCTCAAGCAACTTGGAGGAAAAATGATCTCAGCCAACGATCTACGTAAAGGCACCACTTACACTGAAGATGGTGATCTATTCAAAGTCTTAGACTTTAGCCACAACAAGACTGCCCGGGGCGGTGCTACCATCCGGGTGAAAGTGTCCAACCTGCGCACGGGCTCCATTTTCGAAAAAACTTACAATGGCGGCGAGCGAGTTCAAGATATTCGTTTAGACCACAGCCAGGCCCAGTATCTTTACAACGACGGTGATCTGTATTACTTTATGGATAATGAAACCTTTGAGCAGCCGGCCATTAACAAGGAAATTCTTGAAGAGATCATTCCTTATTTGACCGAAAATATGGAGGTCAAGATCTCCAGCTACGATGGCGAACCGATTGATATTGAGATTCCGGTTACGGTTGACCTGAAAGTGATTGAGACCGAACCGGGTTTTGCCGGTGATACCGCCCAAGGGGCCACCAAACCGGCAACACTCTCAACCGGATTGGTCGTCCAGACCCCGCTCTTCGTCAATATCGGCGACATGATTCGAGTCGATACCCGAACCGGGGCCTACGTGACCCGCGTGTCTTAGTGAGAATACTTTTAGGGGCAAGGCCGGCTGAAAGAGGAACTTCGGACTGCCTTGCCCCTTTTTGAACTTTCCTTAGGCAGTTTGGCAGCATCCTACTTTCCCTATCTTCCATATTAAGCCTTGTCTTAGATTCGTAAGATAATCTGGTCAAAACCACTCTAAGGACTGACCGGGGCTGTCCGGTCAGAATAAGCGATAAGTTCGGCGATAACCGCGTTACGTATAAAATTATGAAAACCCCTGCAGGTAAAGAATGTAAATACTACTACGGTGACTTTCACCGTGGTCGCAGTGAAGAAGCATGCCGCCTGATCGAACGGAACCCCGACTCGCCCCCCTGGAATTCCAAACTATGTTTTTCCTGCCCTGTGCCCGATATTCTGCGCGCCAACGCCTCTGAAACCCTTAAGTTAGACGGACGGGTAGTCAAAAAGCTATTTGGCCTTAAACAGGAAGTCCAAGTTGAAGGTTGGTGCAGCGAATGCTTTAATGTAGTGCCCGATCCCAGGCGCGGCTGCCAGTTTTGCGCTAAAACATCGGGACCATCGATTTTAGACTTTAGAGAAAGCCCCGAGTAGTTACCGTCAAACCG
>CALMIS010000136.1 GCA_937864185.1 uncultured Chloroflexota bacterium | reverse complement strand
CCACTGATTTGGGAGGTCGGCAGAAACACAATCACGGAGGTAATGGTCGATAAAAATAGACCAATCCCGACCTCGTTGACGGCCAAGGTGATGGATTTGGGCAGCGGCAGTGGTTTTGTGGCGTAACGGTTGATATTATCGATGACCACCGTGGCTGAGTCAACGAGCAGCCCCAGCGACAAAATCAAAGCGAACAGCGTAATTCGGTTGATGGTTTGCCCGGTGAAGTAGCCGACCACAAAGACCAGGGCCAGGGTGAGGGGGATGGCAAAGGCAACCAGAAGCGCCGACCGAAGCCCCAAAAAGAGAAACAGAACCAAGGAGACAATAGCGATACTCTGAAAAAGACTGGTCCCCAGGTTCGAAACCGCTTCCGCCGCTTCCTCGCCGTCGTTGCGGTAAATCGTGTAAGCGAGTTGGCTGTTATTAGGATGCTGCATGATCCGCGCTAACTCGGTCAGGATGGTAGCGGCGACGGCCACCGTACTTTCGCCTTTGCGTTTGGCAATTGACAGAAAGACCACCGGCTCGCTGCCTGACCCAGGCCGGCTCACCTGGACATAAGAGGTCTTTTCCGTGTACCCATCGATGACGGTAGCAATATCTTGGAGCCTGACATCCGGCTTTAAATAAAGCTCCCGTAGATTATCGGCGCTGAGGACGCCATCGACCGTGACTTCCTGAATGTTTTGCCCATCACGAATAGTGCCAACCGGGAAGTGGAGGTTATTGGCCGCAATGGCTTGCTCAATTTCTTGGGGGCTAATGCGGCGATCTTGCATTCGAGCCGGATCGAGAATAATGCGTAAGGCCCGCCTCTCGCCCCCGTGCACCTCCAGGTTGGCTACCCCGGCAATCTCTCGAAGTTCATCCATGATGGGGATGATTTGGTTACGCACTTCATTTTGGGACAGGATAGGGGAGGTAAAACCGATCGTTACAATCGGCACATCGTCTGGGCTCACCGGCTGAATGAGCGGATTGCTCATGCCGGGCTGCATTTCGTTGAGCGAAGCAGCAATCTTGGATTGGACCCGGGTTTTAGCCATATCCAAGTCTTCGCCGATAGTGAACTCGACGGTGACGATAGAGATGCCGCCGTCGATCGAGCGGGAATAGATGGCATCCACCCCGGGGATATCGGCCAGTCGCTCCTCGAGTTCTAGGGTAACATACTGCTCCACCTCGGCTGCCGTCGCGCCCCGGTATTCAACCTGAACCCGAAAGACTGGCATCACCACGGTGGGGTTATACTGCTTGGGCGTTAAGATGTAGGTAAAAGCACCAAAGGCGATGGTCCCGATCAAAATGAGAATACTCAGGGCCGAGTTTTCCACAAAGAATTCGGCAATTTTGCCGGCAAAGTTTAGTTTCATTTTGTTGTCTGAATAGCCTGGGATCAATGAAGATTGTGCTGCCCATTGTAATTGCAAGCCAACGGTATTGACAAATGTATAGTCTTCCAGCTTGAGCCCCGGCTGCAGTCTGGCCTTTTCGCTAGCGGGCCGGGGACCTCGGTCTACCTGCGATTCATCCCGAAGGCGGGGTAACAGTGCCTGTTGTTCGTCGCCCTAAAGTATGTTATACTATTCACAAATAAACTGGCCTGGCTCAGGTGGGCCACCCCCTAACCCGGTTATAACTCAACAGTAGTGTATCCGCGCCGCCTGTTTACGGGCGGCGTTTTGGTTTAATTTCGTCCTTCAAACCTCACCCGCTGGTAGAGTCTGAATTCGAGGCCAACCGAGGCGTCAGGTTAGACCTACGTCTCCCGAGCTTGCGCCCCCTCCAGCCCGTTAGGCTAGGGTCAGGATAGAAACCGATGATCACCACAGCGACACCTCAAGAAGAAGTTGACGCTCTGCGCGAGC
>CALMIS010000135.1 GCA_937864185.1 uncultured Chloroflexota bacterium | reverse complement strand
ACGGTCTGGGCCGGCTGTGTCCCCGCCGAGACCGCTTGCCAGCGCCCGGCTAGACGCGTGTTCACAATCGCTTCAGCCATCTGGCTGCGGGCCGAGTTGCCGGTGCATAAGAACAACACTCGGCGCTGGGCTTCGCCGGCTTCGGGGTCGATCAACTGACCCTCCGGCCCACAGCCAGAGAGACGAGGCTGGATGCGAGCCGGGTCAAACATCTCATGAAACCACTGTCGCCAGACCAGCACCGTCTCTTGATTGACCGCATAATACACCCAACGCCCATCAATAGCGTCGCGGCGGTTGGTGACCAGACCGGCTGCCCGCAAAACCCGCAAGTGGTGCGACAGCAAGCTAGGAGGGATGCCTAGCCACTCCGTGAGCTCATAGTTACAGGACTCACCCTGCATCAACAGATCAAGAATTTGTAAGCGATGGGGATCAGCCATTGCTTTGAAAACGACCGGAGCCCCGGCCAGGATCTGCTCGGTGACGGAAGAATTGTTGACCATTTTTTACAGGCAAGAACAGATATGCTTGAACTAAAGTTGAAATATGACTAGCAATATAGCAGTTGTTGAATTATTTGACAAGTTACAGGGGCTTGATCAAGTCAATCTTGCTTTGTCAAAACAGGCGGAATATTCATATCCAAAAATTGACAACACCTTGCAAAACTATTCTCGACGGGTTGTAAGCAGGTAACTTTAGGGTTGACAAAATAGGTTTTGTGTTGTATAGTTCTTTTATCGTAAAAATACGATAGATTCAGGTGAAACAATGGTAGCAACTTTAAAAGAATTTACTGTGCCGCCTGTTTGCTGTACTCTGGACATTTCCGGCGTGGAGCAGGAGCGTCTGGTGACAATGTTCAAAGCATTGGGGAATCCTATCCGCTTTGAGATTATGAAATTTTTAGTGACCCATCCGGGCTGTATCACGGGTGATATTGTGGAATTCTTGCCTATTGCCCAAGCGACCGTATCCCAGCATTTAAAGGTACTACGCGAGGCTGGCTGAATCAGTGGGGTGGTTGAGGGGCCGGCGACCTGCTATTGGTTGAACAAAGAAGATATCACCTGGTTTAAGAGCAAGGTGGGCCAAATTTTTTAGTCAGAGACGGATCAATTAAAAGGAACTCTCTCCCATAGATTGATCCGTAAATTTTTCCCGTTTTTATCGCTTTTTTACGATGTAAGAGAGCGTGAGATCGAACCAAATAAGGAGAGTCTAAATGAATAACGGTACATTTGAGGCCCAAGTTGGGAAGTCAACCTCCCATGGAGCAAGCGCAATCGAGTGGCCAGTGGCAGTCATTGGAGCGGGGCCGGTGGGCTTGGCGGCCGCCGCCCATCTCGTCCAGCGGGGGCTAACGCCACTCCTCTTTGAACGCGGTCTAGCCATAGGGCAGGCACTGCGGGCCTGGAGCCAGGTGCGCGTTTTCTCGCCATGGCTTTACAACATTGATGAGGCCGCCCGCATCCTGCTCGAACAGACGGCCTGGGTGGCGCCCAAGCCCGAAGCATTACCGAGCGGTGGCGAGATCGTGCGCCACTATCTGGAGCCGCTGGCAGCGCATCCCGCCATTGCCCCTCATCTGGTGTTCGGGGCTGAGGTCTTCTCGATCAGGCGGGAAGGGCTGGACAAGGTGACGACCGTGGGCCGGGAAGCCGTTCCCTTTGTCATCCACTGGCGTGACGGGAGCGGTAAAATCCATCAGGCTCGCGCCCAAGCGGTGATTGACGCTTCGGGGACCTGGTTCTCGCCGAATCCAATGGGCATCGATGGCGGCTTTATTCAAGGTGAAGAGGAAGCTTTTGATCAGATTACTTACGGCATTCCAGATGTCCTGGGAGACCTGCAAACGAGTTATGCCGGAGCGCGTGTCCTTGTCGTTGGCGGCGGCCACTCGGCCATCAATGTGGTCCTCGATCTTCTGCGGCTTCAGGAGACCTCGCCTGAGACACAGGTCAGTTGGGCCTTACGCCGGAATCGGCTCGAAAAGCTCTTGGGGGGCGGCCTCAACGACCAACTTCCGGCCCGGGGGGCGCTGGGGTTGGCGGCCAAGCAAGCCATCGCTGCCAACCGTCTCCAACTGCTTGCGCCGTTCGCGGCTGAACGGATCGATCGTTCCAGCAACGGCCTGCGGATCACCGCCACCCTGGCTGGCCGGCCCTTCGAGGTTGAAGTTGACCGGATTGTTGTCGCTACCGGCTTCCGGCCCAACCTCGACATGCTCCGCGAGATCCGCGTCTCGCTTGACCCTGTCCTCGAAGCGCCGCCCGCGCTGGCCCCGCTCATTGACCCCAACCTCCATTCTTGCGGGACGGTCCCACCCCATGGGGCGGCTGAACTCGCTCACCCCGAGTCTGGCTTCTATATCGTCGGCTCCAAGAGCTACGGTCGGGCGCCGACCTTTCTCATGCGGACCGGTTATGAGCAGGTCCGCTCGGTGGTGGCCAAGATAGCGGGCGACGATGAAGCGGCTCGGGCTGTCCACCTGGTGCTGCCTGAGACCGGCGTTTGTGGTCTCCCCCCGCCAGGGTGTTGCGGCGGGCCAGCGCCCGCCGAGGCTGACGCTTGTTGTGTCCAGGATGCGGCGGCGAAGGCAGCCGGACAGGCTGGCTGCGGCTGTGGCTCAACCGCCGCCCTCGCCGCTGCCGGAGGCTGTCATGGGGGGACGAGACAGCGATGAGCGTTAACGAGGCCCCCGTCGAGGAAGTTCGCTCCGGGCAAAGACTTTTCATCGCCGGTCTGGGGATTGGCCAGATCGTTTCCTGGGGCACGCTTTACTACAGCTTCCCCCTGATTGCCGAACCGATGGGCCGCGACCTAGGGCTTAGTAAGCCCGAGGTCTACGGCGCGGCCACAATTGGGCTTCTGTTTGCCAGTTTCACAGCCTATCCGATTGGGACAATGATTGATCGAGGTTACGGCCGGGCTGTTATGACCTCTGGCTCCATCCTGGCCGCCCTCCTCTTCCTGGCCTGGTCCCGGATAGAGGATCTGTGGACCCTCTATCTGCTGCTGGCTGGAATGGGCTTGGCCCAAGCCATGACCCTCTACGAGCCGGCCTTCGCCGTTATCGCCAAGCGCTATGGGGCAGAGGTCCGGCGCGGCATCACGGCGCTGACCCTGTGGGGAGGGTTTGCCAGTACGGTGTTCGTGCCGTTGACGCAGTTGCTGCTCAACCAGACGGGCTGGCGCCACACACTGGTAGCCCTGGGGTTGGCCAACCTGCTTGGTGTTGCCCTTCATTCCCTGATCATCAATCCTAAAGCAGAGGCGTGCGCCGTCGAACCTTCACCCCTGCTAAGCCATAAAGCGCCGCTGACGGGGCGACACGCCGTGCGTTGGGCGCTCCACCAGCGGGCGTTTTGGGGGCTTCTCCTCGCCTTCACGGCCTATTACGCGACCTTCTCCGGGCTGACCTTTCATCTTTACCCCTTGCTGATCGAGGGGGGATTCGAGGCCTCGACCGTGGTGGCGGCCATCGCCTTTATGGGACCGGCTCAGGTTGCCGGACGCATCATGGTCTGGGTGATCGCGGAGAGGGTCTCGGTGCGGGTGATGGGCAAAATCGTGGTACTGGCCTTCCCGATTGCCTTGTTGCTGCTGATCCTGCTCCCGCCAGCTTTTGCCTCACTGGTTGTATATACCGTTATCTATGGTGCTGCGAATGGGATCCTAACGATCGTGCGCGGTCTTGCCGTGCCGGAGATGCTGACGCGGGAGGCTTATGGCGCAATCAACAGTATCCTGACCATACCGGCAACAATCACAAAGGCGAGTGCGCCGCTGGGGGGGGCGCTCCTCTGGGGGGCCCCCGCCTCTTATGATGGAGTCCTCGTCGCGGTCCTGGCCAGTTCTGCTCTCCTGGTGGGTGGATTTTGGTTTGCGGCGGCCCAGACAACCCCTCTGAAACATGAACGCGTTCCCCTCGGTATTTATCCGGATTTGAGGTGAGTTTTGGATATTCTACGCACACTTATCCTGTTCATTCTGGCCGGCCTGGCTGAAATTGGCGGCGGATGGTTAGTCTGGCAGTGGCTGCGCACGGGGTGGGGGGCCGGCTGGGGACTGCTGGGCGGCCTGGTGCTATTTTCCTACGGCGTTCTGCCGACGCTGCAAACAGAGCCGGCTTTTGGCCGGGTTTACGCGGCCTATGGCGGTATCTTTATTGTCCTGTCGCTGGTTTGGGCACGCCTGGTCGAAGGCTGGCAGCCGGACCCGTTTGATCTCCTGGGAGCAGCTATCGCCTTAACTGGCGTAGCCATAATTATGTGGGGCCGCCACTGGTTCTAGTCCCCGGCCATTGTTGGCGGCCTAATTATTACAGCGGTGGTTAATTTTGCCCCGGAGTGGTTCAGCTCATATTGCTCCAATCAAGCCGAACATAGCCTTCCCGTTTCACCTCGGTGACAGACCAAAGGCTCGCCAACACGCCCGGCGGCTAGCTATTGGGCAGTCGTCACCAAGAAAAAACAGCTATGATATTCTTGCCCTGGCCCAAGCGCCTTTGGTAGGGGGAACGTAGAAGCGAAAAGTTATCCGCCCCTACTGGATTAATGGCCGTTGTTCGTCCCCCAGACTGATAATATAATAGAGAGAGTCCGCCGACAGGAGAAGCTGGGGGACTCCTTGAATATTGTAAGCCGGCCAACGGGGGTCGCTTTGGTTGTCCCTCTTGTAGAAGGGTACCTACGCGGTTCGCCAGGGCCGCGTTTTTGGTTTCCGGGCCTCATTACCCGGTAGGAGAAAACCATGAGTACCAGTTCGGATGACAATAAGACCCAACTGATCGAGATAGCTAAGGCGGTGGGAGTGATTTTGGGGGTCCCCTTGACCTTGTTCGCGGTGGTCAATAGTCTCATCGAGCAGCCGGTCATCTCCCTGGTGGTGGCCTTGCTGACGGCCGGTCTGGCTTCTATTGGGGCCGTTCGCTCGCAGTGGGCTAATCTTACCCAGGTCGTCATCGCCTGGTTGGCCCTGGCGGTGCTCGTCCTGACCGGCTTTGTAATCTGGCCCAAAACCATGGTCGTCAGCGGGCTCATCCTTGACGCCGCGGGAAGGCCGGTTAGCCAAGAAACGGTCAGACTTTTTGATAACAGTGGTAAAGTGTATGAGAGTAAAACGGATGGCGAGGGGTATTATCGATTTGCGGAGGTGCCCAGCGGCCAGTACCGGCTGCAAGTTCGGGACCTTGAAGTGGGAGGGGAAAATAGAGGCTTCTTGGTGCGCGAGACCATTCAAAATCTGGTGGTGGCTGGCCCAGCGTCAACGAGTGTGACCGGCCTGATAAGCGGCACCCCCACAGTAACCTCAATCCCGACGAACACCCTTGTCCCGCCGGCTAATCCCCCAACCAACAGCCCTTTAGCCCCAACAGACACGCCTGTGCCATCGAACACGCCCAGACCGCCGACCAGTACCCCCTTCTCTCCCCCAGACACGCCAACGCCAACAAGTAGCCCGGTCCCACCGACCGCGACCCTGGAGCCGGTCCCTGTATTGGCTAAACCCGTGGTCAGGATCGAAGATAGCCTTAGAGATGAAAATGGCCACCTTGTCGCGAATGATTCAGCCCCGTTCCATGTTGGGGTGAGAGGGACTGTGGCGGAGGCAACGGGTCTATATCTGTATTTAGTCGTGGATAACGGCCGGGCTGAATATATCCAGCCGGGGTTGGGTCAAAACATCGCCGGTGACTTTGAGGGAGATTGCTACCTTGGCCTCAAAGATGACCCTAGCTCGCTTCATAAGCCTTACAAGATATTTGCCGTGCTTACGGACAAAGTTTATCATGAATACGACTCCCTGGATCAAGCCAGTGTCCAAGCTACCTCTAACCTCATCGAGTTATGGCGGACTCAATAACCCGTGAGCTGACCTTATTAATGATCCGGCCAGCCGGTCATTACTCCAGGATTTTTGTTGAAAGAGAGGCCCCGATGCCCCACGCCACGCCCCAAGTGGGCAAACCCACCCATTTGCTTGAACTGATTAGCGCAGTGATCTGGACAGCCACCCTGGATGGCCAGCAACTGCTTTACGTCAACCCGGCCATTGAACAGGTCTACGGCCGGCCCGCGACAGACTTTTACGCCGACCCTGGTTTGTGGTTGGACATGGTCCACCCGGCGGATCGGGCCGTGGCCGAGCAGTCCAGCCGGGAACTGCTGGCCCACGGTCACAGCTCGGCCACCTACCGCATTGTCCACCCGGATGGAACCGTCCGCTGGCTGCTGGACCGCAAGTATATTATCGCCGCCGAGGCCGGCCAGCCGCAGCACCTCGGCGGGATGGCGACCGATATCACCAGCCAGAAGCAAACCGAGCTGGCCCTCCGGGAGCAGGAGGAGCGGCTGCGCGAGGTGCTGGAGAATGCGCTGGTTGCCTCTTACAAACGGAATCTGCAGAGCGGTACCTATGATTATTTGAGCCCCGCTTTCACCCGAGTGACCGGCTATACGCCGGTCGAGATGATGGCCTTTACTATCGAAGAAGTGGTCGACCTGATCCACCCCGACGATCAAGCGGAGATTGAGCCAGTGGTCGCCCGGTCGATGACCGGTCCGGCCGGGGCCGCCTATCAGGTGGACTACCGCTTCCGGCACAAAGACGGTCAGTACCGCTGGCTGCGCGATAAGTTCATCGTGGTCCACGACGAGCAGGGCCGGCCCGCGGCGTGGATCGGTAGCGTCAGCGATATCACCAAGCGCAAGCAGGCCGAGGCTGACCTGCGCGAGAGCGAGCTCAAGTTCCGCAGCATTGTGGAGAACTCGAGTGAGGCCATTATCCTGACCGATGAGACCGGTCGCCTGGTGGAGTGGAATCCGGCGGCGGAAAGACTGAGCGGTTTAGCGCGGGCCGAGGTGTTAGGGACGCTGGCCTGGGATAACCAGTTCCGCGCTTTGCCCAGGGAACGCCGGCTACCGGCAGCGTATGAGGAGCTTAAATCGCAGGCCTTAACCTATTTCCAAACCGGCCAGCATCCCCGGCTTAACCAGGTCCAGGAAGTGGAAATTGAACGCCCCGATGGCAGTCACCGGGTGGTGCAAACGTCGCCGTTTTCCGTCAAGACTGAGCGCGGCTATGTGCTGGGCAGTATCGTTCGGGATGTGACCGAGCCCAACCGGATAGAGCAGGCGTTAAAGGAAAGCGAACTCAAGTTCCGGAGGGTGGTTGAGAAATCGGCCGACGCGATTGGCCTGACCGATGAGAGCGGCCGCCTGGAGGAGTGGAACACCGCAGCAGAGCGGCTTTTTGGCTTGTCAAGAACCGAGGTGACGGGCTGGCTGATCTGGGAACATCTATTCCGGATTTCAACGCCGGAGCGGCAAACGCCGGCGGTGTATACCCAACTCAAGGCCGAGTGGCAAACCTATTTCCAAACCGGCCGGCACCCTTCCCTGAACCGGGTAGTTGACTTGGAAATCCAGCGCCCGGATGGATCCCGCCGGCAGATTCAGTCGGCTCGCTTTGCCGTGCCAACTGAGCGCGGCTTCTTGTTGGGGGCGGTGGTGCGGGATATGACCGAGCAGAAACAGGCCGAGGCCGAGCGGGAGCGGTTGATTGGCAAACTTCAGACCACGCTGGCCAAGGTCAAGCAGCTCAGCGGCCTGCTGCCCATTTGCGCCAACTGCAAAAAGATCCGGGATGACCAGGGCTACTGGCAGCAGGTGGAGATCTACATTCGCGACCATTCCGAGGCCCAATTTTCGCACGGCATCTGCCCTGAGTGTATGGAGGGGCTGTATCCGGGGTATGGGCGGGGGAAAGACGGGGCAGAAGCGCAACACGGTGCAGCGGCGCGCCATTTCAGCGAGGCGGATAGTTGTGACCCTTAGGCGTAGCGGTTTTGAGGGCAATTGCGGATGAAACGTGCGAAGAAACGCACGGAATCTTACACAACTCCAACACTTTTAGCATAGACTCCAACGCAATTTTGTGCTATGCTGACTGACGGTGGTCAACAGTTTACTCTTTTTTCCTGAAAAAGCAGTCCGGCAATGGCGCCGGGCTGCTTTTTCTTTGGGGCGGCCGGGCTGTATGAAGCCGGCCCAAGGGGCGCACAACCTGACCTGTGTTTTCTCCTGTGACAGTCTCAGGTCAAGATTTCGGCGATGAACGGCAGCCCATGCGCTTCCTATCTTGCCGCAACCGCTGCCAACTGTCCTAATTCCTTGACGTAGACCGGGCGCATAAGCCTGGTGACAAACCAGCGTTCCAGGCTGCCCAACACCCCAGCCCGTCCGGTCATCTCCGTGGCAATCGTCACCCAGGCCTCCTCTCCCCCCGCCCGCGGTTCGACCGTAAAGGTCGTCACATACCCGTTGTCATTCGTTTCCACCAGCACGCGCCCCGGCTCGGGCTCGCTGACCACAGCCCGGAACGTTTGCAGCCGGCCCAACACCCGCATCTCAACCCGAATGACTGTCCCTGCCCCCCTGCCCCCGTGTTCCACCGCCAGAGAGACAAACGGGGGCCGGGGTAAAATCTGGGGATGACCATGCTGATAATCGACAATAATAGCATACAGCTCCTGGGGCGGAGCCGGAATCAGAGCCGAGGCAGAAAACCGATGTGCTGTCATAGGTATTACCCCTCAATAAAGTACTACGGACCACTATTATAGTTATCAAAACATCGTGGTAGCGGATATGGCTGCGATGAAACCTCCTGATAGTGTACAAAAAATCACTTTATTTACAATTTTGCAGTGTCTGCCTTAAATTGTGAATTTACCACTTGACTTTTTGAAGTAACAGGCGTATAGTGTCAGAACATTTGTCCTAAACCGCTAATTCCAGACATATTTTCAGCCGGGTCATCGCCGGGTCTATAGCTGGAATTAAGTAAGTGGCAAAAAGGAGAGACATTATGTCTATCAAAAATGAGCAGAAAACGCTGGTGAACGCAAGTACCCTGGCTAAAGCCGGTCGGCGGGAGTGGATAGGGCTAGCCGTGCTGATGCTGCCCACCCTGCTAATCGCTATGGACTTGACCGTACTGCACCTGGCGGTGCCCTCCCTCAGTGCCCACCTCCAACCAAGCAGCTCTCAACTGTTATGGATCACCGATATCTACGGCTTTATGATCGCCGGCTCCTTGATTACGATGGGCACGTTGGGCGACCGGATTGGCCGGCGGAAGTTGCTGCTGTTGGGGGCCGTGGCCTTCGGCGTCGCCTCGGTGCTGGCGGCCTTCTCGCCCAACACCGAACTCCTGATCGCGGCCCGGGCTCTCCTGGGCGTAGCCGGGGCCACCTTGATGCCCTCCACTATGTCTCTGATCCGCACCATGTTTCTTGACCCAGGTCAACGCACCGCGGCCATTGGCGTGTGGGTGTCCGGTTTCTCGGTGGGCAGTGCGATTGGCCCGCTGGTTGGAGGCTTACTGCTGGAATACTTTTGGTGGGGCTCGGTCTTTCTGATGGGCGTGCCGGTGATGCTGGTCTTGCTGATTGCGGGCCCGCTGCTGCTGCCCGAGTACCGGGACCCCCAGCCGGGCCGCTTCGACCTACTGAGCGCCGGGATGTCGCTGGCGGCCGTACTGCTGGTGATCTACGGCCTCAAACAGATCGCCGAGAGTGGTCCCGGCTGGCTGCCGCTTCTGGCGGTTATCACCGGTCTGGTGATCGGCCTGGCCTTCATCCACCGGCAGTACCGGTTGGCCGATCCTCTGATCGACTTGCGGCTGTTCCGGCTGCCCGCCTTCAACGCCTCTTTGGCCACTTACACGCTGGGGATCTTTGCCGCTTTTGGCACCTTTCTGTTCATCGCCCAATATTTGCAGTTGGTATTGGGGCTGTCACCGTTGCAGGCCGGGCTGTGGTCGGTACCGGGAGCCGTCACCTTCATCATTGGCTCTAACCTGGCCCCGATCCTCATCCGCCGGGTCCATCCTGCTTTTGTAGTGGCCGGCGGCCTAATGCTAGCGGCGATCAGTCTGGGGCTGCTCACCCAGGTGGGGGTCAATTCGCTGATCCTGGTCGTGCTGGGGAACAGCCTGATGTCGTTGGGGTTTGGCTTTACCTTTACCCTGACCATCGACCTGGTGGTAGCGGCGGCCCCAGCCGAGCGGGCCGGGGCCGCTTCGGCGCTGGCCGAGACCGCCGCCGAGTTTGGCGGGGCCCTGGGCTTGGCAGTGCTGGGCAGTCTGGGCATCGCCGTGTATCGCAGCCAGGTGGTCGCCGCGCTGCCCGATGGTCTCTCCCCCAACCTGGCCCAGGCCGTTCTAGAGACTCTCGGCGGGGCGGTGGTCGTAGCCGGGCAACTCCCCGACTCGGTCGGTCCAGCCCTGCTGGACGCGGCCCAAGCAGCCTTTGTGCTGGGGCTGCAACTGACGGCTCTGATTGGCGCTGTCGTGATGATGGGGTTGGCCATTCTGTCCCTGGTCATGCTCCGCCAGGTCGGCCAGGCTGATGAACTTGAGAGTCAACAGGAAGCGCCTCACTTGACTCATCCATCGCCAGTCCCCATCCAATCTGACTTATAAATGAAAAGAGAATAAGATGACGACCCAGAACCCCGTGGCTGAATCCTGGTTAGGGGAGGACGCTTAAGCAGCGCGCTGACCGAAGCCGATTTATCTTCCCCACCAGACCACTTTCCCACTTTTTCAACGCAATTAATACGAAACCCTAACACAACCTTCATAGACTTCAAGGGTCATTTAGTGTATTCTTGCAGCAGAAACGTATTTGTAGCAACTTCCTTTCCTCCTCTTCTCTCCGAAACAGCCGGGGCCGGTCACCCCCGGCTGCTTCATTTTTAAAGCGCCCCTCAGGTAAAGCGATAAGGCTCGCCTCAAGAGCCTGGTATCAGACTAATAAGAGCTCGAATTTTCCAGTCGCGTAAGTTGAGTACAATGGAGAAAAGAGAAATATGCCTCGTATTAAGCAGTTAAATTTTACATCCGACGGGGGTGTAGCCGAATGGCAGAGAAATTAACCGAACTATCGACCTTCAAAGAGAAGTTGGCCTGGTTGCTGGACAACCACCCGCGCCCGGACGGGCGGCCCTACTCTGACCGGGAAATTGGCGAAGCGATTGGCAAAACGCCCAACTATGTCTGGCGGCTGCGCAACGACCCCAAGGTCAACAACCCTACTCTGAGAGTGGCCGAGGCCATTGCCAACTTTTTTGGCCACGAACTGGGGTTCTTTGCCACCCAGTTAAAACCGATTGACCGCTTGCAGCAATTGAGCGGCGCCTTTATCAGCCAGATTGCCAGGCGAGCGCCGGCTCTGGAGCAGCTTCCGCCAGAGGACAAGTTGGCTTTGCTGCGCGTGATTGACCATATGCTCAAGAACCAGCCGGCACGGTAACCACAATCAAGTCTGGAAGTCTTAAGGAATCAAGACCACCTGCCGATAATGAGTACAGGTTGCCTTGGCAGCCTCGCCGTCTGTTTCACTGAGGAGCACACGGATGGAATCCGACCACTTTTTGCTGCTCGCCGCCTTGGATGTGACAGCCTGTTGTTCTAGCCTGTTCGTTACCTTCGTCTGCCGAAGTAAAGTTCCGTTTGGTCACGGACTTTTGAATTGGGCAGCGCCATAACTTAGCGATTAACCCTGGTCAGGTGTTTTATGCAAGTCTCAACTTCTCAAGCGACCTTATCAGGTCAGCTCCTGGAATTGGTCAACGACATCGTCTGGACGGTCACGCGGAGTGGCCAACTGGTCTATGCCAACCCGGCCATCGAGCGGGTCTACGGCCGGCCGGTCACCGAGTTTTACCACAACCCCACCCTGTGGCTGGAGATGGTCCACCCGGCCGATCGAGAGCTCGCCCGCGGCTCGGCGGCGCTGGTGCTGGCTCACGGCCAAACCGAAACCACCTACCGCATTATCCGGCCGGATGGCTCCATTCGCTGGCTGCTGGACCGCAAACACGTCTTGTACAACCAAGCCGGTCAGCCGGAACACATCGGCGGTATCACCACCGACATCACCGCTCAAAAAGAAGCCGAGGCGGAGTTAAGCCACAGCCAACAACTCTTGGCCGCCTTCTTCTGCCAGGCCTTGGACGGCTTTTTCTTTATGATGCTTGATGAGCCGGTGGTCTGGAACGATCAGGTCGATCAGGAGGCGGTGCTGGACTACGTCTTTGCCCACCAGCGGGTCACCCGGGTCAACCAGGCGATTCTCGAGCTGTATCGGACCACCAAGGCCGAGTTTATTAGCCAGACACCGCAAGACTTCTTTGCTCACGACCTGGCCCAAGGCCGGGCAGCTTGGCGGCGGCTTCTTGACCAGGGCCGGCTGCATCTCCAAACCGAGGTGCGCCGCTTTGATGGAACCCCAATGTATGTCGAAGGCGATTACGTTTGTCTATACGATACGGCCGGCCGGATTACGGGTCACTTTGGCATTCAGCGTGATATCACCGACCGCACGCATATGGCAGTGAAACTGCAAGAAAGCGAAGCCCGCTTTAGACTCCTTTTGGACAGTGCCCCGGATGCCATCTTCATCGCCAAGATGGATACGGGCATCATTATTGAAACCAATGCGGCCGCAGTCAGACTGCTGGATAAGCCCAAGCCGGAGATCATCGGCATGCATTTCTCGGAGCTGCACCCCTTGGAAACGAGGGTCGAAAGCCGGGCAGATTTTGCCACCCATATTTCCGAGTCGGACGCTACCGGCGAAGGGCTGCCGATTGAGCAAGTCGCTTTGCGCTCGGATGGAGAGCGAGTGCCGGTCGAAATCGCCGCTCGAGTGATCGAGCTGCAAGGCGAGAAGCTGCTGATGGGCATTTTTCGCGACATCACCGACCGCAAACGGATCGAAGCCTGGCTGTTGGCCAGCGAACGCAAGTTTCGCCGCTTTGTCGAACAGTCACCCGACGCCATTGTTCTGGCTAGTGAAACCGGCCAAATCATTGAATGGAACGGCGCGGCCGAACAGATTTTTGGCCAGGCCAGAGAAGAAGTCCTCGGCCAGATGATCTGGGATGTCCAGTTTAATTTCGGCTTACCCGAACTGCAAACCCCGGCGCGGTACAAGCAGCTCAAGGCCGCCTTACAGTCCCTGCTGAAAACAGGGCAGGGACCGCTGCTCAACCGGTTGAGCGAGATTGGCATTCAACACCCGGACGGCAGCCAGCGAGTGGTCCAGACGATAGCTTTTTCAATTGAGCACGCGGCGGGCTTTTTGCTGGGCAGCATCACGCGCGATGTCACCGAGGAGAAGAAAATCGAGGCAGCGGTGCGGGAAAGTGAAGAACGCCTGGATTTGGTCCTCAAAGGCGCCGACCTGGGTACCTGGGATTGGGACATTGTCACCGACCGGGCTATTTTCAACGAGCGCTGGGCGGAGATGCTGGGCTACAGCCTGGCTGAACTTGAACCCACGGCCAGCACCTGGCAGCGGTTAATGCACCCGGATGACGGAACAAGGGTGATGGCGGCTTTGACCGCACACCTGGCCGGCCAGACGCCCATCTACCAAGCCGAGCACCGGTTGCGCACCAAGTCCGGTGACTGGAAGTGGATTTTAGATACGGGCAAGGTCTTTGAGCGGGATGAGGCGGACCGGCCCCTGCGCGCGGCCGGGACCCACCTGGATATCACCGCTCGCAAAGCGGCCGAGGCCGAACGGGAGCGCTTGATTGCTGAACTGCAGGCCACGCTGGCGCAAGTTAAACAGTTGAGCGGCTTGCTCCCCATCTGCGCGTCGTGCAAGAAGATCCGAGACGATGCCGGTTACTGGCAAGATGTGGCGGTCTACATCCGAGACCATTCCGAGGCGGAGTTCAGTCACGGTTTCTGTCCCGAGTGTATGGAAAAACTCTATCCCGAATTCTACAAAAGGCTCTAAAGTCAAATGGATTGTTCAAATCACCCTAAGTGATCTGGTCGATTGGGGTAAATCAGAACGATCCGGTTCTTACTTCTCCCGCACGCTTGTAGGAAGCGACAATGACCCCGGCCGGCGAAGTTTTGGCTTCATGCAGAGTGAAAGCGACGGGCAGGGTTCCTTCCGCAAACAAGCGCTTGCCCGTGCCCAGGGTGAGCGGGAATATTTTTAGCCAAAATTCGTCCACTAAATCATGCTTCAAAAGGGTTTGGATGAGATGGGCACTGCCATGCACCTGTAAGTCAGGACCCTCTTGTTGTTTGAGTTGCTTAACTTCCTCCGCAACGTTGCCCCTTAAAAAGACCGAGTTACTCCACTCGTGGCTTGTAAGCGTATTCGAAGCAACGTACTTTGTGACACTGTTGATGCCAGGCCATTCATCTTCATGCTGGGGCCAATACGAGGCAAATATCTCGAATGTTTTTCTACCCAATAACAAATCAAACGGCTTGGTCATTTGCTCGCCCATGGTCTGGCCAAGAAAATCATCAAAATACGGAACCGTCCACCCCCCGTACCTGAAGCCACTCGAAGGGTCTTCCTCCGGGCCACCAGGCGCCTGCATAACGCCATCAAGGGTCATAAAAGTTAGAACATTAATTTTTCTCATGATGTTTCTCCCTAATTCTTAAAATAACCTGATCATAATTTTTCTAAATCATAACCCAAGAAAGGAAGCCGGTTTTGAACAAAAACGACAACCTGCTTCTTGGTTAAGTTAAGCCGGGTAAGTAAGCCACCCTTCAAGGACATCCGCTGCCTGCAATTCATTGTTGTTAACTTTTCTTGGCAAGCTGATTATAAAGGGATGGGGTCAGGAGGAGGTTTTTAGGAGCAGAGGGCTGTTTTTTGCTGAGGAGCAGTGGTTGTTTGAACAAAAGTGCTCATGTCGCTGTCCCTCGAGAAAATCGCTCGGTCGAGCGTGCTTGCGCCTTGGCCGCCTCTGCCTCGCGGTTCTTCGCCGGAGCGTTGGTCTCGAGCGAGCTGAGCAGCGTGCGGGTAACGGCGGTGATCTCGTCAACGGCGGTCATAAATGCGGTTTCGTTGGCTTTGGAGGGTTGGTTAAAGCCGCTAACCTTGCGCACGAATTGCCAGGAAGCCGCCCGAATCTCGTCCTCGGTCACGGGCGGCTCGAAATTGAAGAGAGGTTTGATATTTCTGCACATAAAGGTTATCCCTTCCTTAACGCCTCATTTTCGGAAAGGCGCGCTTTAATAATCTTCTCGACAAGCATGGGCGGGAGAGGATTAACCGGGGTAAAGTGGATGGTCGCTCCGCTTAATTTATGCGTTTTCGTAATCTCGTCTTTCATTGCGACAGCGAGTTTTGGGCTGGCGGTGAAGAACGAAAGATGCTTTTTCTGCGCCCCAAAGCCAACCAGGTCCCGTCCCACCGAAAACATCACAGCCGTTCCGTACGATATTCGCTCTTCCACCTGGGGGATGGTTTCCTTGATGAGCCGCCGCAGGCTCTCAAGCGCTTGTCGCTCGTCCTCTGGCAGCGTGGTCAGATATGCCTCTACCGCCGCCGGATCATTTTTTGTTTTGGTTGCCATAGTGGGTTCTTTCTCACTGAGCTGGTAGGTAAAATTAGTTGAGTCGAGGCAGGTCGAGGCAGTTCCTGTCCCACCTCGCCAGGCAAAACCTCAAATCTGGGCCAGGTAGGCCTCAAGGCGGTCAAAGGTCTCGGTCGCCCCCTCTACCATGCCCATATCCAGGGTCGCCTCTTTATCCGCCACCGAAGCAAACTCCACGTGATTAGTAAGCCTCGTTTTGCCGGTGTGCTCGGTGAAAGTCAGGGTGACGATCATTTCCGGCATTTCTGTTTGCACGTTGCCGGCCGTATCCGCAAACGAGTCAGTATAGACAATCTTGGCCGGAGCTACAATCTCACGATAAACCGCCTTGCCGCAGGCATCTTCGCCCCCTGGTCCACGCATGCAGTAGAACCAAACTCCGCCCGGCCGGAAATCCATTTCACAGACCGGCAGGCTCCAGCCGGTTGGTCCCCACCAATGGGTCAAATGTTGGCAATCAGAAAAGGCTTGAAACACCAGCTCACGCGGCGCCTTAAAAACGCGCTCCATCACGAACTCTCGGTCCGATACGGGGGTTGTCACGTCATATTTCATCGTTTGCTCCTTTGGTTTGTAACTCATTTAAATATTCAGCCAGGCGGTCCAGGCGCTCGGTCCACAACTGCTCAAAGGCTCTGACCCACTCGTAGACGGGTTTAAGGCCGGCACTGTTGATTTGGTAAAAGCGCTGCTGGGCCACTTCCCGCACCTCGACCAGCCCTACTTCACGCAGCACCCGCAAATGTTTGGAAACCTGCGGCTGCTTGAGACCGAGTGCTTCAACAATCTCGTTGACCGAGCACTCCCCCTGGGCCAGCAGGCCAAGGATTTCCCGCCGTCGCGGTTCGGCAATGGCGTTGAAGACATCGGAGGTGGTGGGTAGTCGCGCCATAATTAAGGGTATTATATTCCGATATGGGAATATTGTCAAGTACAAAAAGGTCGCCCCCAAGGCCAGGAGCACAACCAGGTCTGGATGGGCCAAGCATCTTAGAGGCGCTCGATACACGCCCCGATTGCCGGCACCGGCGCGATACGACTGAGGAATTCTTCGGCCCGAACAGCGTGGATCTGCCAGCCTTTCTCTACAGTGAAGCGGTTCCGGACCTCCGCCTCGGTGACCTGATGCGGTGAGTTAGGGATAGGGAACTCCACGGCGAAGGCCAGCAGATAGTACCGGCCACTAGGCTGCAGCGTCACAGCGAGCTCGTCAATAAAGCGGTCACGCTGCTCCCCTTCAAACAAGTGCAGGAACCCCGAGTCGACCACCGCGCCAAACCGCCGCTTCAGGTGTGATGGCCACAACGCATCGGCCACCTGAAAATCCAGCAAGTTGGCGACCTCGGGGGAAAGTGCGGCCGTTTTCTCTCGGGCCTGGGCAATAGCCGTATCCACAAAGTCAATCCCCAGCACTTGCAGTCCGCGTTGGGCCAAAGCGATCGCCAGATCGCCGGAGCCGCAGCCGACGTCCAGAACAGGACTGGCCGGCGGATAGGCGTCAAGAAGCGCGGCCAGGGCCGGTTGAGGCCCGCCGACGTCCCATGGCGGGGTCTCACGATACACCGCCTCAAAAAAGTTTTGAGGGTTGGGACCAAATCTGCTCATAGAAAGCCTCCTTGTAAGCCGAGACTGCCTCCGGCCCTTGGCCTGGTTTACTCTTCGCCTCAACTATAATAGCATCAAAGGGGGTGACTTAGCATCACTTAACTGGGTGATTAGGAGGGTGATTTAATAACCTGAACGGGCCCGCTTCATTAGCCCCTTAGTCGCGGCCTGGTCAAGCCGGTGACGGTCGCCGCTCAGGATTAAAAACGAGGGAAGAGGGAAAAGCTCCAACGACTACACGCAAGTGGCATCCTAATGATTGGCCAGAATGCATGCTGCGGCCAGCAGGTCCGCTCGTCAGCCGTGCTCGAGACCTAAGCTCTCTGAGCCAAGCCGTCAAACGAGTCGTTGGCGATGATTTGTTGGAGCAGGTCCAGAGGAAGGGCCTGAGCGGTCCGACCTTTTTGACCGGTCATGGTCTCCGCGGCCATCAGCGCATTCCAGATCGATTCCTCAGTGGCTTCGGCCACGGCTTCAAAAAAGACATTAAGCGCCTGGTGCCGCAGCATCCGCAGGGGAGCATAGACCGGCAGATCGTGGGGCAGGTCGTTGCCGGTGGCAAAAGCCACAAAAATATCGCCGCTGGAGTTGTGCCCCACCCCGCCCACTCGACCCAGACCAATGGTAGCCCGCTGAGCCAGCCGCCGGCACTGGTCGGCCAACAGCGGCGCATCCGTGGCGATTACCACAATGATCGAGCCCGCTTGCGGCGCAGGTTGCTGGCCCCACGGCGTGGGGACCCGCTTCTCATCGATCAGCCGACCGACCGGGATGCCACCCAGGCGCAACTGGCGGCGGTCACCGTAGTTAGCCTGAACCAACACCCCAACTGTGTAGCTTTCCTCCTCCACCTGGACCCGCCGCGAAGCGGTGCCAATCCCCCCTTTGAAATCGTGGCAAATCATACCCGTCCCACCGCCCACGCTACCTTCCTCGACCGGGCCGGCCCCAGCCCGGTCGAGGGCTTCAAAGACATTGGCCTTGGTCAGATGGAAGGCGTCAATCTCGTTCAACCAGCCATCGTAGGTTTCGGCCACCACCGGTAAGATCCAGCCGTGGGGAGTGTAGTGTTCCCGCTCGTAGGCAATGAGCATATCGCGGACCAGACCGACCTGGTGGGTGTTGGTCAGGCCGATGGGTGTAGTGAGCAGCCCAACTTCGTTCAACCAGTGGACGCCGGTCATCTCGCCGTTGCCGTTAAAAGCGTAGTAGGCGGCAAAGGCGTTATTGTCCCAAATCTCACCACCGCGCGGCGCGATGATAGTGACGCCGGTACGGGCCACGCGAGGTGTATCTTAAATAAGGGTGCTATGGCCGACCAGGACGCCCGGCACGTCGGTGATGGCGTTATGCGGGCCGGTCGGGTAAGCGCCAATCGTCACGCCTAAATCGCGCAGGCGAGTTCGAGACATAAGGCTTCTTTTCCTTCCGGATATGGACCAATGGCATAGTTTGCTCGTTTGAGCCAGACTCGCAGTGTAGCACGGGCCAGAGTCCGCTCAAAATAGCGCCCCGTCTATTTACGGGATAGCTTCAGCCGTCGATTGAATTTTCCACTTTGGCTCCGGTCCGTCCGGGTTAGGGCAGTTCGAAATTAATCCGAAACGCCTCGGCGCAACTGGTATCGAGCTCGCCCGCCGGGTTGTCCAAAAATTGGGCGGCGATGGCCCCGGGACACGTCGACGTTTTGCTGGCCACCACATGCCCCTCGCTGCCAAACAGAACAAAGGTGGCGTTGCTCAAGTGGC
>CALMIS010000134.1 GCA_937864185.1 uncultured Chloroflexota bacterium | reverse complement strand
CTTCCATCCTTCCATCCTTCCATCCTTCCATCCCTCCATCCCCCCATCTTTCCATCCCTCCATTCCTACACCCCACCTCACATCCAGCGCCCCAAACCCTCGATCTGCCAGGGCCTGGCCTTAGTTCTAGGCTTAACCAGGCTCTCCAGTAAAGCCGCATACTGCCGGCCCACAGCCTGGCGGGTGTAATAGCTTTCGACGTAGGCCCGCCCGTTGCGACCGAGTTGGTCACGGAGGCCAGGTTGGTGATAGAGCGAGCAAATGGCTTCGGCCAGGGCTCCGATCTGTTCCGGCGGCGTCCATAAGCCGCAGCCGGCCGCTTCGATCAGGCGCTGCGTTTCCGAGCCGGCATCGATGGCCGCGATCAGGGGCCGGCCGCTGGCCAGAATAGTGTAGGCTTTGGAGGGCACGCTCTCCGCGCCGATGCCCTGTTTCAAGACCACCAGCGAGATATCGGCTGTGGCATACATGGCCGGCAACTGCTCCCGCGGCTGGAAGGGCAGGAAGATGACGTTGCTTAAGCCCAGCCGGGCCGCCTGGGCTTGCAGATCGGCTTTGGCCGCGCCGTTGCCGACGATCAAGAAGCGCAGGTCCGGCAGCGTTTGCAGGTGGTGGGCGGCCTGCAACAGTGTTTCCAGCCCCTGGGACAGGCCGACGTTGCCGGCGTACATGACCACCACCTTATCCTGCAAGCCGTGCTGCCGGGCAAAGGCATTGTCCTTGGGGCCGGGCTGCATAAAGGTGGTGTCGATAAAGTTGGGAATGATCGCCACCTTTTCGGCCGGCACGCCCTTCCCGAGCAGGTTCTGCCTGAAGCCCTCCGACAGGACGCTCACAGCGGTCGCATGGCGGTAGACAAAGCGCTCCAGAGCCTGAAAGAAGCGAATGACCTTCGGGTTGGTCAGCACCCCCAGCCGGATGGCCACATCCGGGTAAATATCTTGGACATTATAAATGTAGGGCGCCCGGCGCAGGCGGCTGAGCAAATAGGCGCTCAGCCCGATGGTTAAAGGCGGCGAGGGGGCCAGGATGACGTCGACCTGGCCGGCCAGGGCCCCGATCAAGGTGGACAGGGCGTTAAAGGAGAGGTAGTTCAAGACCCGGCCCAGCAGGTTAGTCTTGTTGGCCGGCACGTACAGGTACGTGCGATAGACCCGGATGCCCTGGTGTTCGTCTTTTTGAACCAGTTGGCCCCGGTAGGTTGGCCAGATCTGGTTGGTATCATAATGCGGAAAAGCGGCGATAACCGTGACCTGGTGGCCGAGTTGGGTCAGCTCTTCGGCCAGTTCAGTCATAATGACCGAGTTGGCGGCCGGGTCGGGTGTGAAGTAGAGTGACAAAAGTAGGATCTTCATGATAGGTTATTTGATTTAAATTGTTGAGGAATTAAATTGGTAGAGATGCAGCCCGTCTGCGGTATTCTATGACCTTGAGAATTGTCATAAATTCATAGCTAGCCATCATTACACAGTATAGAAATCCTGGTAATCCATCAAGGAAACCTCTCTTTAAAAAGTACATTGCTACGAAACGTAGGATTGGGCGTAAGGGCCACACCCGGGCCGATAGATCCCTAAGACGTCGCTTCCGGATTGTGCGCTGGTGGCCGGTGGTTGAACTTGCCATTTCCCCCAGGGTATCAAGAATATCATAGGCTTCGTTGGTGGCATATCGTTCATGTTTAGCGAACCAATCGCCGATACCCTTGCTCACACTGAAGTGGAGGTAGGGTTCATGGATGTAACCGACTTTCTCTGCTGCTTCAAAATGTTCCCAGACGCCGCCGGCAAAACAGACCTTGTCTCTGCGGGCTAACCGATCGTGCCAGGAGGGATAAGGTTGGCAATGCCTTAACCACTTGCCCAGAAACATAAATTTAGGGGTTAAACGGAAGCCTGCGATGTCTTCGGGCGTATTTCTTAGCGTATCTTGTAAATATTGCTGTAGTTCGGGGGTAACAATCTCATCAGCATCAATAAAGAAGATCCAATCAGAGGTTAAACCACCGAACTGCATAGCATAGTTTCGCTGTTCGGAAATGAGGAAGGGTTTGGCACATCGTTGCAGGACGCGAACGTTGTTCTTGTGGGCGATGTCCAACGTTCGGTCCTGGCTACCAGAGTCGACTATCAATAATTCGGTGGCCCACGAAACCGAGTTGAGACACTGCTGAAGATTGGCTTCTTCGTTGTAGGTCAGAATGACCACAGCGATTGATGGATTGGCTACAATGAGTGAGGAATTGTGGTTACTACCGTATCTGATTTTAGAGTTTGCTCTGTAATGGTGTGGCATCGGTTGATGTATCTTTCCCAAGTGACGTGAGTTTGCACAAAATGACGGTACCCTAATTGCCCCTTTTCTTGAAGTTTATCTGGGCTAGATAGTAGAGAAAATAAGGAGTCGACTGCGGAGTGCTTGTCTCCAATTTTATAGTAAACGCCTCCCGCGCCCGTCATTTCTCTATTGAGAGGCGTATCTGCAATGAATAATGGTTTAGCCAGACTGGTGGCCTCTAGCATTGGCCAACCGAATGACTCGCATAAAGAAGGGAATAAGACCAGATCGCAGGCTCGATAAAGCCCGCCGATACTGGCGCCCGGCAATTTTCCCAGAATGATAACCTGTTGCTCAAGTCCCAAGTGTCGCACTTTTTCCACAAAAGCATCGTAGCCTTCGGGCCAGTCTTGCCGGCCTATGGTTAAAAACCAATACAACGGGGCGTGACTTTTCTGAGTAGCTGCGGCAAACACATCGAGAACAAAGTCTAGATCCTTATAAGGGAGGATGTGACCAACATAGAGCAGCTTTATTGCCTCTGAGGGGAGTGTGGAAAATCGGACCAAGATATTGGCTGGGAGCTCACCTTCCAACGCTAGCGGATTGTAGGCGTGAGGCAGCACCGAAAAGCGGTTAAGGGGCAGGTCAGAATGATGAAAGCGGATCATATCGCGCATAGCGCCCGTGGGTGTAATAATGTGGGCGCTTTTACGCATAATGGCCGCCTGCCACCAACGACGTAAGTAGGCCTGCCAACGGGTTTTCGTGTCTACCGCCTCTAGATAGTAACGGCAGTAATAGCCTGGCACCCGTTGAAACATAATTTGCGGTACAGGGGGATTGAGCGCGCCAAAGCCGAGCAGATTCCAAATAGCATCAACTTGATGTACCTGGGCAATTTTGGGCCAACGAGAGACATCCCACAGTACTCGCTGGCTGGCGGCTCGCACGGTTTCTTGACAAATGGTTACGTTGGGCGGAATTGGTGGCAAAGGAAAATCCTTGTCCACGTAGATAATGTATTGATGAGAGGATCCATATTTCCCCAAGGCAGGAATAAAATTTGTTAGATGGCGAGCCATGCCGCCATGTTTTTTTACAGCTAAAGCGTGGATAAGTATGCGCATGAGATTTATGTCCAAAAAGGGGTAGGGTTATTTGAGGGGCGAAGTCTTGCCCATCAAGGTTTACTATAAATTAGAGGCTAGCTTGTTTAGTGAACGAGTACTCGAACCCGCTCGCGGAGACGTTAAGGATTCTGTAACCGTGTTCGTTAAACCACATAATACGCAGGGTATTTTTGATAGTCATTTATTTACTTTCTGGGTTAGAGTGGTTCAATTTCATAATAACCGCGCATCTATTACAGATCTTGATACAAATTTGTAACTGGGAGCAACGTTGGTTTTGGCAGAATGTTGGTCAAAAACAGCCGGACGTGTCGTTACAAATAGGACAAACCACCAATACATAGCAAAGGGGCTTCCCGCACTGACCATCCAGGTTTCGGTGGAGTTTAGAATAAGACCAGTTATGAATATTGTTAACCCAACGATAAAAAGCCTTCGGTTGGGGCCAGTACTAGTCCGAGCGGATGAGATGAAAATCCAAGCAAAAGAGCTGACCACCGAAAATAGTAAAGTGAAACCAAAAATACCACCAGTTACGAGCGTCTCTAGATACAAATTGGAAAGTCTGTATCCTACGTTTGCTGTTAGGGAACTGGGCAGATTGATTATCGCTTGCGGCAAATAATCAGGCAATGTTACATTACCGAATCCCGAACCAATCAGTGGGGCTTGCTTCCACAAAGTCAGGCCTACTTCCCAAACAGAAAAACGTGTACTGGTTAACGTGTTTAGATCATATAAATCATTATCACGCGTAAAATAGCTCAATATCGTTTCAGGATTTAACGCAACAAATCCAATTAGAAAACTCACGCCCACTAAAAAGGCCCCTTGTCTTATTGAAAAGCCTCTTCGCTCGGAAAGAAACCACAATAAGCATAGAGCTCCCATTGCTAATGCAAAGGTCCCCGTTCGTGAGCCGGTCAAAAGCATATTGACAATCAGAAACAGACTCATCACCAAAGCCAGACTTCGCCATACTAGCTTCAGACGTCGGTCTGTCGCACACCAAACATACAACGGAAACAAAATAGCCAAAAGGTGACTATAGGTTACAGGATTCCAAAAAGTAGAGCGAAATCGTCCCGAACTATGCCAACCAACGCTACCTGGAAAGAACAAATATATTTGACCAGGTATAACGATCACAGCCATCAAAATGGCAATTGTTCTCAATGATTTCTCAGCGTCTTTGAGTGATCTTACAGAGAAGAGCAGAGTGCAAGCCATTCCGAGCGTTATTGCTGTAAAGGTTAGGGCTCGGCCAAACGTGGTATATTGGGAAGATGAATACGACGTGGACATCAAATTGTAGCCTAGAAATAGGACCAACGGAAGAGTGGCCTTACCCCAAATAGTAGAGAAATTTTTTCTCATGAACAAGGGCGATACAAGTCTGGGGAGACCGATCAGAAGAAACAGCAGAGGGACTATCCATCGTAAGACATTGTTAATCAACTGAACAAATATACTTTCATAAAAAGTTCCTAAGAAACCTGAAGAAAGAATTATGCCAGAAATAGCAACCGTGCTTAGTACACCTATGATTTGTGACAACCAAATCAAAAGTCCAATAACAAATATAAGTACAATTGTTGCTAAGACAATCTGAGTCGGTAATAAATGAGTTATTAGTCCTGTCAATACTGAAAGACTGACAAGGATCAAAATGGCAACGAAGTTGAACTGAACATGTCTGTTTAGCCAGGTCTCTAACATGTACCACATCCACTATTGAAGTGACTTAGTACGCGCTAAGTCTACGATGCGTTGGACAAGATAATCGGCCCACTGCGAAGGGCTATAGCGACTTGATAACGCCACACTATTTGCTCCGAATTTGTCAAAGTCAACTCTGCCCTGAGAATAATAGAGCATCAAGTTCGCTAAGTGCTCGTAATCACCCGCATCGAACAAATATCCGTTGTATCCATCCTGCACTAATTCTACGGAACTACCACACTGACGCGTGCATAGAACTGATAGACCAGCACAAGTCGCTTCGTGTACTACCACCCCCCAAGGTTCAAAATGACTAGGCAATATCAGCACACTGACCTGCCTAAATATTTCGGGTAAATCGTTAGGTTGAACAAAACCTAACAATCGAACTCCTGGAACATCTTTAAGCAAATATTCTAGCGGGCCGCTCCCGGCGCACCATAACTCCCACGGTTGTTGGGTTTGGGCACGATAGAGCTGGTATGCCCGAATTAAGTCTTCAATGCCTTTTTCCTTGGCCAAACGACCAGTGAATAAGAATCGAGGTGGCCATTTAGGCCACTGATTGGCGTCACAAGTCTCCCGGTTTGAGACGGGTTCAAATGCATAGGTGTTGCAAGCATATAAACCCTCCATCACTCCCAATCCACGGTATCCTAAGCGTCTGGCAAAGGTAACGCCCCGCTCGCCTGGAGTCCATAACGCATCGTACATTGGATGAAGCCACCATCTAGAGATGAGAGTCCCTCCCCATTGCTTCCACGTACCGTGCCATTGATTATCACAACCGGCAATAATGGGACGAATTCCTGACTTAAAGTGACGAGCTACTCTGCGATATACGGGATGAGACCATCCAACAATTAGAATAGCATCAGGCTGGAAGTTTTCTAGATGGTTGATTACCGCTGGAGCTAAGTTGGCAGAATTGTTGGGCAGAGTATTCAGGTCTGATATCCAGGTAAAGAGGGAGTCATTATAGGGTCTATCAACTGAAACATTGCGGGTGATGCGATAAACACAAAGTCTGACCTCATGCTCTTTTACAAGAGACTGCATACAGGCATTGAGGTATCCAGATAATTCCGACCAAAGGATTGCGATACGTAGCATTTTCGTGATCAACCTACTTCGTTATGATAATGGCGGTTTGCATGTGCCTTACGTAGTCCAAAAATAGTCACCAACCAAACCAGTGCCTCAGTGACGACTGTGGTTGCCGCTGCTGCAAGAATTCCGTATTGCGGAACAAACACAAAGTTGGTTGAAAGATTGAATATTGCGCCCAGAAACGTGGCCCGAAATGTCCACTTCTGTTGATTCGATGCAATGAGCGCTTGGATAGAGAAGCGGTTCAAAACATAAAAAGGAAGCGCCCATATTAAAATCTGTAGGGGTAGCAAAGCTTCAAGAAATTCACTACCGTACACTAAACTGATCGCCACATTAGATAAAGAGAGGACAACTAGAGAGACTAATATTCCTAAAGAACCTACAACCAAACTCAGTTTTGTCACGAGTCCAAGAAAGGCGACACTGTTCCTTTCAAAATAGTATCGAGATAACGTTGGAAAAGTGGCAACAGCAATAAAATATCCGCAACTAGCAGCAATTAGATAAATGTTGTAAGCCGCGCCGTAAATTCCCACAGCTTGTTCGCCTATCATGCTAGCGATAAAAACGCTATCAACTCGTAAGTTAATAAATTCTGCGGAACCAGCTAATATGAGCGGAAATGAGTCCACTATCATTGTACGCCACAGATTTAAATCATTCCGCGGCCTGATCTTGTGCCCTAGCTGACCCAGCCCGTAATCAAAGAGCTTATAGATGCCTAGTTGCGACAGGCACATGGTCATTAGGACTAAGACCAGGTCTCCCGTAGTAATGAGAACAGCAATCACAACCAAAGAGGATAAGGTACGAGCACCAATGTCAAATTTAGTTTGTACATCAAACCTGTTCAATGCTTGCAGGGCGAGGGCCGGTAAGCCTGCAAGTCCGGTTAACCCTGTGAACAGGGCCATCAGGCCTATCAAAGTAGATGAACTGATCTCGATAAATTCATTTGTGAAGACTGCGCCAACGATAGTTAAAGGAATTATAACGAAAAGTCTAATAGAAAGAGCGTTACCAAAGTAAGGGCCAATATTTCTTTCGGCTTGTGAGGCTTGACGTGTTGCCGTAATGTGAACGCCAAGATGGCTAATGCTATACACAATTCCAACAAGCGCTTGTGTAGAGACAAATGCTCCAAATGTTTCAACCCCTAATTCCCTTGCCAATAGTATGTTTAAGAGTGCGCTCAGTGACAATCTATACAGGTTACTGAAAATTGACAATGAGTTGTTGATAATCAACTCACGAACTAGAGGGCGTTTAGCAAAAATTTGCTGAATTGATATCATCTGGTAGGGGTATTTCTTGTTTTGACTCGTATGAAAAGCCACCAAAATATTTTTTATAGTCCAGTACGGCTTTTCTAACTTACTTAGTATATTTGCTACTCTTCAGAGTGGATTGAATTTGTAGGATGTTCAGAATTCACACTTCCTTGCTTCCTACTTCCTTCCTCCACCTCTCGACTCATTGTCCTTAAGCCGTTGGCTGCAACTGGTGTTTGGATATGGCTGGTAGGACCGCTGTTTGGGAAGCCTGATACCAATCAATGGTCCGGCGCAGCCCCTCCTCAAACCCGATCTTTGATCTAAACCCAAACCACCGCTCGGCCTGGCTGACATCCAGCTTGCGGCGGGGTTGGCCGTTGGGCTTGCTGGTGTCCCACACAATCCGGCCCGTAAAGCCGGTTAGCCGGGCGATGGTCTCGGTCAAATCCTTGATGCTGATCTCAAAGCTGCTGCCCAGGTTAACCGGCTCGCTGCCGTTGTAGCGCTCACCGGCCAGGATAATGCCCTCGGCCGCATCTTCGGCATACAGGAACTCCCGGGTGGGCGAGCCGTCGCCCCACGCCACAATCTCCGCCCTGCCCTCTGCCTTGGCCTCCAGGCATTTGCGAATCAGGGCCGGGATGACGTGAGAACTCTCTAAATCAAAGTTGTCGCGGGGGCCGTAGAGGTTGACCGGCAGCAAGAAGATCGAGTTGTAGCCGTACTGCTGGCGGTAGACCTGGCTCTGGACCAGCAGCATCTTCTTGGCCAGGCCGTAGGGGGCGTTGGTCTCTTCCGGGTAGCCGGCCCACAGGTCTTCTTCTTTAAAGGGCACCGGCGTAAACTTGGGATAGGCGCAGACCGTGCCGATGGCCACAAACTTGCCGACCCCGGCCCGCCAGGCTTCGTGCAGCAGTTGGCTGCCCATCATCAGGTTGTCGTAAAAGAACTCGGCCTGGTGATCGCGGTTGGCCCCGATCCCGCCGACCGAGGCGGCCAGGTGGATGATCATGTCCACCGGCGTGGGGCGGCCGGGGGTCGAGGGCCGGGTGGTGTCGTGCAGCAGTTGCAGGATAGCGTCCTTCTCCCGCAGGTCGTATTCGGCCCGGCGGGGGATGATGATCTCCGCCGCGCCGCGCTCGGCCAGCTTCTCGACCACGAAAGAGCCGAGGAAGCCGGCCCCGCCGGTCACAATCACGCGCTTGTCGCGCCAGAATTGGGCTGAATTGGGCCAATGGTTGAGGGTCATCAGGCATCTCCTTACTGTCATTTGTGATTGATTAAGCGGGCCGGTAGGACGACCTTAGCCCGTGGCATAGACACGATTTACAAGATTAACAAGATTTGCTGGGATTATGGGAGGAGTCTGGGTCACGTTACAAACGTGGCCGACGCTTCTGGTCAAGCCGGAGCCGAAAAAGACTCAACGCAAAGTCGCCAAGATGCCAAGACGCAAGTTTTTTGTTTCTTTCCTGGCGCTTTGGCGTTAACGTTCTGGCTCAATGAACCAGCCTTCCCTGGCCAACCATCCGGCCACGCTCGAGTAGGCGCACGCTTTCCCGCCAGCTTGACTTTACCCGCAACGCTCCAGGGACTTCTCCGCTTCGCTCCGAAGTGACATGCTTTAACAATTAACAATTAACAATTAACAATTAACAATTTCATTAACATATACCCCCCTGGTTTGACTAGAGATTGATAGCTATCTACCCTTGGTCAAAATTCCAGGGGAAAAATGAGCAACGAAATTCGATTATTTAGGACCGTCGCCAGAATGA
>CALMIS010000133.1 GCA_937864185.1 uncultured Chloroflexota bacterium | reverse complement strand
CCTCTTAAGGCCACGATCGGGGCTCAGATCGTGACCTTTTTTCCTCTTAAGGCCAGGATCGACATGCTGAGCGGGTCATCTCTGTCAAATTCTGTAAGCCAGGTTATCTCAATACAACTTCACAAAGCTTATTATTAAAAAAACTTCAAGCCTCTTTTACTCTCATTTAAATTCTTCTTAAAACAGCCTTGATCGCCGGACAGTACGATATGAAAATGGAGGGCGGAGCTTGCTCTGCTAGCAAACCAAGGTTTGCCCTCCTATTTACAAGGGAGACAACCGTGAACTATATGATTATGAAAGATCAGTTAAAGCGTGACGGCTTTGTGGTGGTGCGGGGTTTGCTTGAGCCGGATGAGGCGCGGCACTATCGGAATAAAATGGAGACTTTGGCCCATGCCGGTCCGACCGGGGCTAAGAAAGCAGTCGATAAACGCGGGCTGATGACCTCCTGGACCTTGCCGGATGGCGTCGTCCAAACGCCGGATTTCTGGCCGATCATCTACAACGAAAAACTGGTTGAGATCGTCCGGCAGATCGTCTCGCCGGACATCCGCTTCCTGCAGCATAACGATCTGCACGTTGGCTTCTCGGCCATCTCTTGGCACCGGGACAGCGTTAACCGCGAGTTTGGCCTGGGACCGGATTGGCAGGAGCAGGCCGAGCCTTACCGGCTGGTCCGGGTCGGCATCTACCTACAAAGCTATGCCGAAAGTGGTTTCAGGCTGGGCTTCATCAAAGGCAGCCACTATCCGTTGCCTTACATTACCTTCCGGCGGCGTTTGATGGAAGCCCGGCTCAAATGGATCGGGGCGCTCAGCTATGCCTTCGTCAAGCTGCAAACCTGGGCCTCCAATGCAGACTGGATCGCCACCGAGCCGGGCGATGCCATCATCTTCGATCCTCGCACCCTCCACTCCGGCAGTTACATCACCGGCCCTAAACGCTCGATCTTTGTCGCCTACGGCCAGGAAAACCAGCACTTCTACAATCACCACAACTACTATCGTCACTTCCGGAGCGAGCTGGGCTACCGCGACTTTGACCCCGCTCTGATTTTAGCCCTGAAAGAGCGCGGCCTGTACCAGGACAAAACACCCCACTACACCGACATCCCGGCTGCCTATACTCCCATTCCGGTAGTGCGTAATTTCATAAATCGGAAGGTGAAGGCGAAGGGGTGAGGGAATTTTAAGAACTATGGGGGGTGAAGCTCAAAACGTGGAACGTGGAACGTAGAGTTGGGGATACGTTCCACGTCCCACGAAGCCTTTCTCAAACTAGGCAGAGGTAAATTATCCCGATGAACAGACTCAACTCCACCTGGGGCAAAGCCGATTTGCACCTGCACACCAATTACAGCGACGGCTATTGGTCGCCGGCGGATACTCTAGATTTGATCGCTGCTTTGCGACGCGTGAATGTCATTGCCATCACCGATCACGATACGGCCGAAGGTGCCTTCGTGGCCCAGGCCTATGCTCGCCAGCACTGCCCTGACCTTGACGTTATCGTGGGACAGGAGGTGACGACCGGCGACGGGGATATCATCGGCCTGTACCTGACGGCCTCGCTTCCCCGGTTCCAAAGCGCCGGGGAGGCCATTGAGGCGATACATCGACAGGGTGGATTGGCCGTAGCCGTCCACCCTTTTGTTTTCTCCTGGGACATGATGAGCGTGGGGCGGGCTATTCGCTACCTGCCTTTTGACGCGGTCGAAGTCCGGCACGGCTGCCCGCTGAGCCGCCCGGCCAATCTGCGGGCCAAAATCAATAATAGCTTTGGCCAGCGCCTGCCGGAACTGGGCGGCAGCGACTCCCATATTCCTTACACGGTTGGCCAGGCTTTTACCTGGTTTCCGGGTCGCAGCCAGGCTGATTTACGCCGGGCGATTGAAAGCGGCACGGTGCGGCCGGGCGGCGTGACCTGGCGTATTCCGGATATGTTGCGCAAACTACCGGTGGTGCTCAATGCCCGCCGGGCTGCTGCCTATCAAATGGAGCGGCGATAGTGGCGGTGCCGTTTGATCCAGGTTACGCCGAGGTGTTCCATATCGGCCCGGCTATTGGCATTCCGAGCCTCGATTTGGATCATCTCCAAGTGATCATAGTTCAACGCGCGGGCCGCTTGATGCAAGGCCAGGTAAAGCAGAATGTTAGCCCCTGAGCCGCGATAGGCCGGCAGCAGCCCGACAGCGCTGATGTCAAGCCAGTTGGTGCGGCGGCGCTCACGCAGCAGATGGCTCCAGCCCCACGGCCACAAGCGGCCCGCGGCTTTTTGCAGTCCTCGCGATAAATCCGGATAAGCAAACAGAAAGCCAACAATCTCTTCCTCTTTTAAAACCAGTTGAATCAGTCGCGGATCAGCGATGGAGAATAAAGTCTTGATCATAAGCTTGAGTTCAGCTTCACTGGGCGGGTAATAGGAGTGTAACTGGCCGAAGGCCTGATGGTGTAACTCGATGAGACGGGGAATCCAGCGCTGCAGCTCGGCCTTGCGCCTAAACCCCTTGACCCGCAGCTTGTGCCGGCGCCGGAGTCGCTCGGCGATACGCTCGAAGCGCTCAGGCAGCCGCGGCTCGATGGAGCGGTAGCCGGATAGATAATCGGCATCCTGGCCGAAGCCGGAGTCTTGGATAAAAGCATCGTAGTAGGGGAAGTTGTAGGGAATGCCCAGCGCCGGTCGGTACTCAAAGCCCTCAACCAGGACAGTGCCGTCTACGCCGATGACGCCCCGCGGACCAATAATCTCGGTTAGACCGCGGGCCTTGGCCCAGTCACAGGCGGCCGCTAACAGCAGCCGGGCCACTTCAAGCGAGTCGATGACCTCGAAATAGCCAAAGAAGGCGGTCCGGCTGCCGCGATACGCATTGTAGGGCCGGTTTTCGAGCGCCGCGATCCGCCCTAAGGTCCGGCCCTGGTCTTCAACCACAAAGAAATCGGCGCTGGAGTGATGATAAAAGGGGTGCTTGCGCCGGTTAAGCGTCTCCCTGGCCGATGACAGCAGGGGCGGCACCCACAACGGGCAGTGCCGATACAGCGCAAAGGGAAAGCGGACGAATTGCTCGACATCGCCTGCGTGATCGGGGTTAAGCTGCCGGAGGTGCATAGACCATTCCAGTAGGGGCGTAAAATTTTACACCCCTACTGGGCGTAAAGGTTTACCCGGGACATAAAGTTTCACGCTCTTACTCATACACCGGCTCCGGATCATAATTCAAGATCGAGCCGTACAGCAGCCGGGTGTTATGCTGCATCGGACTGGGACTGGGGCCATTGTGTCCATTTGACCCTACCTTAGTCCGGCGCAGCTTTTGCATAACCTTTAGCTCGCTGTCATAAACCCGCTTCACGCCATCACCAAGCGACTGCTCGATGGCCCGGATATTGCGCATCAGATGGTGCATGCCCATAATCTCCACCGAGGCGGCCTGGTCGGAGCCCCACATCGCCCGGTCGAGGGTCAGGTGGCGCTCGACAAAGCAGGCGCCCAAGGCCACGGCCGCCCAGGTAGGCGCCAGACCGACCTCGTGGCCGGAGTAACCGACCGGCACGCCTGGAAAAGTGCGGCGCAAAGTTTCGATCATTCGAAGATTGAGCTCTTCCACCGGGCAGGGGTAAGCCGACGTGGCATGGGCCAGCAGGAGTTGGTCCGGGCCCACAACCCCGACGGCGGCGCTAATTTGAGCCATACTGGACATGCCGGTCGAGAGCATCAAGGGTTTGCCGGTGGCCCGCATCGCTCGGAGCAAATTGTGGTCGGTCAGCGAGGCTGAGGCCGCTTTGTAGAGGGGCGGATTAAACTGCTCGATGAACTCGACCGCCGCTTCATCCCAGCAGGAGGCAAACCAAACGATGCCTTTCTCCCGGCAAAAGCGATCGATTTCGGCGAAATCATCGGCCGTAAACTCGACCTTGTGCCGGTAGTCGATGTAGCGCATCCGGCCCCACGGCGTATCGCGCTCCACATCCCACTGCTCCGGCGGGACGCACAACTCCGGGGTTCGCTTTTGAAATTTGACCGCGTCACAGCCGGCAAAGCAGGCCCCTTCGATTAACTTCTTGGCTAAATCCAGGGAGCCGTTGTGATTGATGCCGATCTCGGCGATGAGGTACACCGGCTCGCCATGGCCGATGAGGCGATTATTGATGCGGATGAATTGTTTGCGTTGCATGGGAAACTCCTTTGGCTTCGATGATAAACTCGGCCACTTCTCGAAAAGCACCATGCCCACCGGGTAGGCGGCAAACGTAAGCCGCGACCACGTGAGCACAGGGTAAGGCATCGGCCGGGCAGGCGGCCAGGCCAACCCGCTGCATCACGGCTACATCGTTAGCGTCATCGCCCAGGTAGGCAACCTGATCAGGCTGTAAGGCGTGCCGTGCAAGAATATCGGCCAGGACCGCCACTTTATCCCTGACGCCCAGGTGCAGCTCTTCAATGCCCAGCTTCTCCGCCCGGCGCTGGACTGCGCCGGAGGTCTCACCGGTAATGATCCCGACCTCGACCTGGACCAATTTGCGCAGCCGTTCGACCCCCATCCCATCCCGGATCGAGAAGCGCTTCATCTCTTCGCCCCGCTCCGAATAGTAAACACCCCCATCGGTCAGGACGCCGTCGCAGTCGGTGAGCAGCAGCCGGATCCGGGCCGCTTTCTCATAAAGCAGCCGGCTGGTAAGCGCGTCTACCACACGGTCCAACCTCCATCGACCACCAAATTGGCGCCAGTCATATAGGCGGAGGCTTCACTGGCCAGAAAGAGAAGCGCCCCGCGATAGTCGGTGGGACAGGCCATGCGCCCCAGCGGCGTTCGGGCCGCGTAGTTCTCAACAAAGTAGGCGTCTTGACCGTTCTCGACTCCACCGGGGGACAGGCTGTTGACGCGGACCCCGGCCTGGCCCCAGTAAGCGGCCAGATATTTGGTGAAAGCGATGACCGCGCCTTTCGTGGTCGGGTAGGCCGGCGACTTAAAGAAACGCTGGCTGCCGTTCGGGGCCCGGTAGAGGCTTTGATCCGGCGCTACCAGTCCGTAGGTTGAGGCGATGTTGATAATGCTGCCACTGTGCTGCCGGGCCAGTTGAGCGCCGAGGATCTGTGAGCAGAGAAAGACACCGGTCACGTTGACGGCCAGGGATTGTTGCCACAGCTCGAGCGGGTACTGTTCAAAGCGGGAGAGCTCGGCGGCCAGGGCCGGTGTCTCGAACTTGTCGTTGATCGCTGCATTGTTGACCAGGATATCGATCCGGTCGAAGGCAGCCAGGGTGGCGTCGAGGAGTTGATGCAGAGAGTCGGGCCGGCTGACATTGGCGGCGTGGCCCAGCGATCGGGTCGGCAGCGTGGCGGCCAGTTCCTGGCAGGCTTGACTATCTAAATCGCACACGACGACGTGCGCCCCGGCTTCGGCCAGGGCCTGGCAGTGCTGCTGCCCCAGCAGCCCCAGCGCGCCGGTGACCACCGCCACCTGGCCGTCGAGTGAAAAAAGGTCGACTGTTTTCATTAGCTTAGACCTTGCGCTAATACCCCGGTGGGAAGGACTTAAGTGGGACGCGGATCAGCGCGGATTTACAGGATTTTTTCTTATTTTTCGTATCTTCTCAATAAATCGCGGTCGCGTTGGTTGAGCGTTCGACTGAGCTCACGCCGAAGTCCTGTCGAAACCAACGGCCTTCGACAAGCTCAGGCCGCGTTCACCCCGGAATGTTGAGAAGATCTCTTTTTCCTAAAAAAGCTTTATCCGCGTTCATCCGCGGACATCCGCGTCCCTTTCCCCCCGGCCGCTTACTTAAGTCTTGGTTTGACGTTAAAGTCGCGAGTTTGGCGGAAGACAGGTTGAACCGGCTCGCCGCGAAGCCGGCTGGCCGGTTGGCCGCTCTCGAGGGCCTGCTTGAGTAGGGTGAGCGCTTCCCGGATTGCGGTCAGGGTATAACCGATCTCCTCATTGGTGTGGCTAAAGGATAAGTTGTGGAAGCCCGTCCACAGCACGCCGCGTTTGATCAACTCCTGCTGCAGGAGTGATTTAAGCAGCAAGGCCTCGTCACCGGCAAAGGTCACCAGGGTCCGGGCCGGATGCCCCACACAACTGGTGACCGCACTCAGCTTCAGATCGGCGGCGATTTGGTTATAGCCGTCTTTAAGCTTTTGGCCCTGGTAAGCTAAATAAGCCGGCACATTGCGCAGGCGCATCTCGGTAATCGTGGCTTTAGCCGCGGCCAGCGAGAGCGTTTCACCGCCAAACGTGGTAAAGAAAAAGACCTCGTCCTCTAGCAACTGCATGACCTCATGCCGGCCGGTCAGGACAGCCAGCGGCAGCCCGTTGGCGATAGCTTTCGAGTAGCAGGCCAAATCGGGCGTCACGCCAAAGTACTCCTGGGCCCCGCCCAAAGCCAACCGAAAACCGGTCCACATTTCATCAAAGATAAGGAGCGCTCCATACTCGGCGCAGAGGGCTTTGAGGCGAGGCAGAAAGTCGGGTTGGGGCAGCTCAAAGACCATCGGCTCCAGAATGACACAGGCGGTCTCGGTATCCAACCCGGCCCGAACCGATTCCAGATCATTGTAGGCAAAGGTATGGACCAACGCTTTCACCGCGGCCGGCACACCGGCATCGCGCGGCGTTAAACCGATGTACCAATCGTGCCAGCCGTGGTAACCGCAGCACAACACCCTGTCTCGGCCGGTGTAGGCGCGGGCCAGCCGCACCGCAGCGCTGGTGACCTCGGCACCGGTTTTGCTGAAGCGGACCGCCTCGGCATTAGGAATGACCTCCCGGATCAACTCGGCCACCTCAACTTCCAGGGGATGGACTAATGAGAAGTTGATGCCATCCTCTAACTGCCGCCGGATGGCCTCATCGACCGGCTCGTAGCTGTAGCCCAGGGAGATCGGTCCGACGGCCATCGTGTAATCAATAAATTCGTTGCCATCCACATCCCAGACTCGCGCTCCCCTGGCTCGCCGCACGAACTTGGGAGCTACTCCGTTGACATACTGGGTCGGGCCCTTAGCCAGGACTTGAGTCTGGGCCGGGATCAGGCCGGCGGCCCGGTTATAAAGTTTGTTTGACTCGGTGATGGGAGGGTAATCCAAATTAAACGTGACTTTATTGGGCAACGATATCTCCTGTGAAAATAAGGTGTTGGACAGGAGTCCCAAAGCTAGCTTTGGGACTCCTCCGGATTTTCATTCTCGGTCTCGTCTTGCCAGGGATCAAGTTAACCGAGCGGCAATCTGCCGCGCCAGTTGCGGCCCGGTAAAGCCTTCGTGGGCCAGGACATCAGCCAGTAGGGCCGGTTTGAACCAACGCTGGTTCAAGGCGATCGGCAGCACGGGCGCACCCAGGCACGCCCGGGTCAACAACTCGGCCACGATCGAGTACAGCCCGCCGGTGATAAAATGATCTTCCAGAGTGACCAGCAGCCGGGTCTCGCGGGCAGCGGTCAGAATGGCCGCCTCATCGATCGGCTTCAGCATCCGCAGATTGAGCAGCCGGACCGAGATACCTTCTTGTTCAAGCCGCTGCCGGGCCACCACCGCCTGCTTCAGCAGCATGCCGTAAACCAGGATCGTCACGTCGCTGCCGGTGGCGACGCATTCGGCCTGGCCGATGACAAAGTCGGGTTTGTGTTCGATGGCGGGAGGCAGGGGGTTATGGCGAATGTAGACCGGCTGCGGGCTGGCCAGAACGTGGGGTAGGCCCAGAACCAGGTCTTGCTCGTCCGCGGGGCAAAAGACCTGCACGTGAGGAATGCCGCGCATCAAGGCCACATCCTCGAGGGCCTGGTGGGTGGGGCCGTTGGCGTCGGAGAGGAAGCCGGGCACGCCCCCAACCAGCTTAACCGGCAGCCGGCCGAGCCCGACATCGGTCCGAATAAACTCAAAAGCCCGCATCGTTAGAAAGGCAGCCAGGGCATGAACCACCGGCACGCGCCCGCGCAGAGCCAGCCCGGCCGCCAGCCCAATCATAGTTTGTTCGGTGATGCCGGTATCGATGAAGCGGTCGCCGAGTACGAGGGGTAGGTTACGGATGGCGGCCCGGTTCTCCGCGGTCACGACAATGTAGCGCTCATCGTTCAGAGCAAGCTGTTGAAGGGTGTTTTCGTAGCTCATCAACGGACCACCAGCGCCTCCGAGTGGAGTTCGGCCTGGTGAGTGCCGTGGAGTTCGGCCAACAATTGCTCAATTTCCGGTTGGCTAAAATTGCAGAACCAACGGTCGGCTCGCCGTTCCAGACTGGGCAAGCCCCGCCCCCTGACTGTGTCGGCGATCAGGACATTGGGTTGGCCCGGGTTAAAGGGAACGTGGCGCAGCGCTTCGTCCAGAGCCATGAAGTTGTGGCCATCAAACCGGCTGGTGGCGCAACCAAAAGCTTCAAACTTGGCCGGCAGCGGTTCGAGGGGGATCAGATCCTCGGTGGGGCAGTTGGCCTGAAACTCGTTACGGTCCACGATCACGATCAGGTTATCGAGCCGGTAAGCCGCCGCGACCAGGCAAGCTTCCCAGTTGGAGCCTTCGTTGAGTTCGCCGTCGCCGCAGATGACCACCACCCGGTTGGACTGGCCACACAGCTTGCAGTCCAGAGCCACCCCCACAGCCACCGGCAGCAGATGGCCCAGCGAGCCGGCATGAAACTCGACCCCGGGAATAGCCCGGTTGGGGTGCCAATAGAGCTCGTCGTTGAGTTTAAGATGATGGCCCAGCCGGTGCGGCTCCAGCAAACCCAATTCGGCGAAGAGGCCGTACAAGGCCGGGACATCGTGCCCTTTGGACAGAAAGAGATAGTCACGCTGGGGATCGCTCAGGTTATGGGGGGTGAGGTTGAGAAAGCGGGTGTAAAGATAGACCAGCAGTTCCACGCACGAGAGCGACGCTCCAATGAAACAGCCGCCGTTCGTGGCCATCCGAATGATGTGTTCCCTGACGCGCAGGGCTATTTGTTCAAGGTGTTTGATTTCTTCAAGAGTCATAGATTGAACGTTAACCGGCTTTCTCCCCGACCAGCCGGGTTTCAACCGGTGAAATCGTCCTTAGTTCAGCCAGATGGTGGCGGTACCAGTTGACGCCGTGATGCTGAGCATTGATCGCCAACAGCTCGGGCTGAGCCGCAACCAGGGCTAGAATGTCTTTCAGGCTGAAACAGGGATCTCGCGGGTAAAGGGTTTCAAAGATGGTCTTGATTAGACGATAGTCTTCTTCATAATCCAGTACCCAGCGATGGCTAACGGAGTAATTCAAGCCAGTCTCCCAGGTTAAGTTACCAATTCTGAATCGCCCCGGGTTCTCCCACAAAAACGGCGTGGTGTGCTCGCGTTCAAAGTCCCGGCTGGCTTCGTACCAGGCGATCTCCAGAGCAGAGAAAGACATAATCTCGACGTCGTTACCATCCGGATAGGTCTCCGGATGGAGATTGCTAAGATAATCGTACAAATGGGGATTGGCCCGGTAAGTGCCGATGACCCGGTCGATAATGTACGGATCGATCAGGATACAGTCTGAAGGGATTTTGACTACCGCGTCGGCCCTGAGCAGCCGGGCGGCCTGGTAGTGGCGGTCCAGCAGGTCGGTTGGATGGCCGCGAAAGCACAAAAAGTTTTCGGCCCGGCACAACTCGACGATGGCCTCATCCGCCGGATCGGTGGTGGTGGCGACCACGATGACGCCGCTTAGCCGCGCTTGCTGCACCCGCTCGACGAGGCGAACCAGGGCCGGTTTAGCCAGGAGCGGACGCATAATTTTGTTGGGCAAGCGGGTTGAACCGGTGCGGGCCTGGATGACCGTAACGACGCGGCAAGGCGACTCAGGTGGCATAGGCCAGGACCTCCGTTATTTCGACCGACTCTTCAGCCAGAACCCGGCGACAGACAGCGGCAATGTGACCGGCTGAGGCACCGCCATTTTGAACCGGTGTTAGCCGCTTGAGCAGCTCCACATCGAAGTAGGAGTAAACCTCCTTGCCCAAAGCCAGACCGATATAAACCACGGTTGAGAATTGGGTGATCAAGACCGCGCAGTTGGCAATCATCGGCTCGATGTTTTCCGTGGTAAAGATTAGAGCTTCCGGGGCTAAGGCCTTAATCTCGCGGGTGGCCCGCCGGATGTTCTCGTTGGGATGCAGCTTGAAGATCAACGGGCGCCCGGCGGCAATCGCCAGGGCCCGGCGCAAAAATTTGCGGCGGCTGGCCAGCTTAAAGGTTTCGCGGGTGTCCGAGGTGGCGACCAGGACGTAGTCTTTATAGGGAAAGTCGTTGTCCAGAAAGGCGGCACAGTGGTCAAAGTTGGGGATGCCGGTGACCAGAATCTTCTCCGGTTTGATGCCTTTCTGAATAAAGTGATCGCGGTAGCCGGCCGAAGCCACGCAGAAGTAACGGTAAGCATCAGATAGACCGTTGGTGGCGGTGCTGGCCAGGTAACGCGGAATCTTAAACCACTTGACCAGGTAGAACATCAGGCTTTCCCGGTCGGTCATGCCTTCTTGGATCAGGATAATCTTTTTGTTCCGGATGTTCTGTTGGATAATCAGGTCGCTGGTGGTGACGACCATATCATAATTGTGCTGCCGGCCACCGTAATCGATCGGGAGGTTATGCTGGCGGAGATAAGCCTCGGTCTGCAGCCGGGCATTGCCGCCAATCACGGTAAAATTCAGCCAACCCCGCCGGGCCGCCCACTCAAAGAGGCCATCACAGTAGTAGGGCGTAAAGTAACAATCGTAGCCAGTCCGCAGGTGTTGGGCCACGGCGTGAACCATTCGTGTCTGATTGAGCGAACCGCCAATAAAGAGAATCTTTTGCATACCTACCTCTCGCTCCTTATGCTGCCCTGCTTGTGTTAAGCGGGTTCAAAGAAGCGATTAAATTTTGATTAATCAGTTGTTAAATTCTGTTGAACCGCTGCTAAAGGGGCAGAGCCAGCAAGAGCCCGGCCAGAATTGTACCGCCCAGGGCCGCGCCGGCCACGGTCTGGCCGAGGGTGTGCCGGTCGAGCCGGACTCTGGCCCAGGCAATGAGCGGCACGGTCAGAATCAGACCCAGGGCCACCGAGCCATAGAGCATCCAGGCCAGGACAGCCATCGCCGCGGCAGAGGCGCTGTGCAGACTGATCTTCCAGTGAGTGGTGATCACAAAAAACAGAGCAGTTTGCAGCGAGGTCGCAGCGGCCATAATAATGAGCAGCCGCGGTGCCGCGGCTGCTGACAGCAGACCCCAGGCCAGTAAGGTCAAAGCCAGTGAGACCAACAGCGGTTTAACCCGCTCTTCCCGGACCCGTAAGTGAATGTCGGTGATGCGGCCCTGCTTCAACAGCCAGACTAAGTAGAGGACCGGAGCCAGGATAACCAGGCAGAGGTAAGAGGTAACCCAGAGCCAGACCCACCCCGTCACGGGCAGCCTCGGCAGGCAAAGCGCCACGGTCGCGGCGGCAGTCAGTGGCGGGCAGCCGACCTGCGAGACCCAGTAGGCCAAGCGCTCGTCCCAGACGGGCCGAACCAGAGTGGTCGTTTGATCGATCATGCTTTGGTTAAGGTGTTCGATAGTCATCAGTGGCACGCTCCTTCCGTTCCCCAGTTTAGCCAGCCCAATTAAAGCGCGAGTTAACCAGGGTTTAAGGCCGGGTAAAGTCTGGGTTAAGGCTGATTAACCCAGGTCCGGCTCAACCCGGGGTTAAGGATTCTTAATTCATTCTTGACCGGTCGTTAACCGCTTCTTAACTATCGCTTCGTCTGCTTATGCTAAGGTAGGGCTAAAATTGGGAGGGCGAAACTAAGGTTATGTTGGTTCATACCGTCAAGCGTAAACTGGTCCACAGCACCCACGATCTCATCTTTAAAAACATTCACGGCCACCGGCTGATCTACAATGCCTGTTGGGAAGACCCGCGGATCGATCGCCAGCTCTTGCAGCTCGATGGGGCTAGCAAGGTGGTTATGATCACCAGCGCCGGCTGCAACGCCCTGGATTATCTGCTCGACTCGCCGGCGGAGATTCATACGGTCGATGTCAACCCGCGCCAAAATGCCCTGCTCCAGCTTAAACTCAGTCTCATTCGCCGCGGTGACTTTGATGATCTCTTCACCATGTTCGGCCGGGGGGCGCACCCCTCCTTTGAGCCGCTTTACGCCGAATTGCGGCCCGATCTCCCTGACTACGCCCGTGACTTTTGGGATGATAAGATCTATTATTTTGCCCACACCAACTTGCGTAAATCGTTCTACTACTGCGGCGCGGCCGGCGAGGTAGCCTGGCTGCTCCGTCACTACCTGCGGCACGCCAGCAAGAAGGTTCGCCACCGGCTGCACGATCTCCTCGAGGCCGAGACGCTGGAAGAGCAGCGCCTTATTTACGCCGGCCTGGAGCCCAGTTTGTGGAACGCCTTTGCCCGCTGGCTGATCAAGCATCCCGTCTTTATGGCTATGGTCGGCGTGCCCCGACCTCAGATTCAACTGATCAAGACTCTCTATCCCAACGGTCTGGTCGGCTACGTGCGCGACAAGATGCGCCGGGTCTTTACCGAAATGCCGCTCAGTGACAACTACTTCTGGCGCGTCTACCTGACCGGCGCCTATACCGAGGCCTGCTGCCCGAATTATCTCAAGCCGGAACACTTTACCCGACTGCAGGCTAACCTGGACCGGGTCCAGGCTTACACCTGTAGTCTCGCCGCGTTTCTCACCGACCGGCCCGAGCTGTACAGCCACTATCTCCTGCTCGATCACCAGGACTGGCTGGCCTGGCACAATCCCACCGCTCTGGAGGCAGAGTGGCAGCTCATTTTGGCTAATAGCCGGCCCGGCACCAAGATCTTGATGCGCTCGGCCGGGCCGAATGTAGACTTTTTGCCTGACGCGGTTAAAGAAGCGCTCCGCTTCCGCCCGGATTTAACCGTCCCCCTGCACCACACCGACCGGGTCGGGACCTACGGCAGTTTGCACCTGGCGGAGGTACGATGACCGCCCTGCTCGAGCAATCGACCCGTATGGAGCGCTACTATCGGCTCCACGCCAAGATCTATGATGCGACTCGCTGGAGCTTTCTTTTTGGCCGCCGGGCCCTTATCGAGCGGGTAGCGGCCGTCAGCCAACCGCAGCGCCTGCTGGAGGTCGGCTGCGGGACCGGTCAGAACCTGCTCCACCTGGCCCGGGCCTTTCCTCAGGCCCACCTGATCGGTCTTGATATCTCCGGCGATATGCTTGACCAGGCCCGCCGAAAGCTCAGGCCGGTCCGCCAGGTCGAGCTTGTCTTACAGTCATACACCCGGCCTCTGCGCCTGAGCCGGCCGTTTGATTTGATTCTTTTTTCATACAGCTTGACGATGTTTAATCCCGGCTGGCAGCAAGCCCTGGCCGCCGCGCTTGAGGATATGGCGCCGGGCGGGCACCTGGCCGTGGTGGATTTTCACGACTCGCCTGTGGCCTCGTTCCGGCGCTGGATGGGTTTGAACCACGTCCGGATGGAAGGCCAACTGCTGCCGGTACTGCGGCGGCTGGCTCACCCGGATGTGCTTGAGTTGCGCCAGGCCTATGGCGGGTTGTGGCGTTATCTGCTCTTTGTTGGTCAAAAACAAAACGAGGGAGAACTATGACCAGTCGAGTCAAAACCGTCCAACTGGCTTCAATTCCGCTGCTGGCGGCCATGGCCGGTTATACTTATCTCTTTGTCCGCCAGCAATCGCGCTATAAAACCTTGGCGGAGCACCAACAAGCGCTCATCGACCGCTATGCCACCGGCTATGCCTTTACCAACATTCCGGCGGAGTCGCCCGGCTTTGAGGATCGCTTGGCCGTGATCTACGGTTTCTTGCCGGAGGTTACTTTCCAATCGCTGCGCCGGCTGGTCAGCGACTCGGCCAATACCGAACGGACCTTCTTGCCCGGTCATAAGAAAGGGGGTACCGTCTCTTACGAAGAGCTGCATCACCTTGCCCCGCAGGTGGTGGCCTTTTATCACGCTCCGGGCTTACGCCAGTGGCTGTCAAGCATCATCGGCGAGCCGGTCCGCCCAACGCCGCTCAACGACCAGAGCTCCTGCTCGCTGCTGTACTATACCCAACCCGGCGATCATATCGGCTGGCACTATGACCACAACTTCTATAACGGCCGCCATTTCACCGTGCTGCTGCCGCTGATCAACGAGAACCGGACCACCGGCCAACTCTCCTCGGCCCAGTTGGTGGTTCAAACCAAGGATGGGGAACAAACTATTGCCACGCCGCCCAACACCTTAGTGGTGTTTGAAGGGGCCAAGGTGCGGCACAAGGTCACGCCTTTGCAGTCAAATGAGGTGCGTGTCCTGCTCAGTATGACCTTTTGCACCTCGCCCCGGGCTTCACTGGTCAAGGAGGTCGGCCGGCGGTTTAAGGATACGGCTTTCTTTGGCTTGCGAGCGCTTTGGACTTGACGAAGGCGCCCCTCAGTATATCGAAGGGGGCAGCGGCCCAACCCTGGGAATGAAAATTAATCCCGCGTAGGGGCGTAATATGTTACACCCCTACAATTCTCAATGGAGACAACCATGACCGACAGACAAGCGGCGGAGAGCATCATCAGAACTGACTATCATATGCATTCAACCTTTAGTCCTGATGGCCAACATACGCCCGAGAAGATGTGCCGGCAGGCTTTGGAGCTGCGTCTGGATGAAATCGCGCTGACCGAGCACGCCGAGTGGCATCCTCGCTCCGGCGGCGACGGCTTTGCCCGGGTCGCTGCCTACTTTGAAGCCATTGCTCACTGCCAGGCTAGGTATGAACCGCAGGGCTTGACCATCCATGCCGGGGTCGAGCTGGGCAACCCTCATCAATTCGAAAAGGAGGCGATGGCCCTGTTGAGCGAGCACCCCTTTGACGTGGTGCTGGCCTCGCTGCACTGGCTGCACGGCGAGAATATTCACCTGGCTGAATGCTTTACCGGACGCGATCCCAACCAGGTCTTTATCGATTACTTCCGGGAATTGGGGTTGATGGCCATGAACTTTGACTTTGACATTCTGGCCCACTTTGACCGGATCTTGTGGCGGGCCACCTTGCTCGGGATCAAGGTCGATCTTCCGGCCCTGGAGGCCGACATTCGGGAGGCATTTGTGGCGATCATCCGCTACGGGCGGATGCTGGAGCTAAATACCACCCATCTCGGTTCACAAACGGATTGGCGCCAACCTTTGGTGACCATGCTTGGCTGGTACCGGGAAGAGGGGGGCACTGAAGTAGTGGTCAACTCCGATGCCCATCGGGCCGATGAAATTGGCCGCCATTGGCCGGTGGCTCACCAGTGCTTGCTCGAAGCCGGCTTCGAGCGGCCTCAGTCGCCGTTAACGGTTAACCCCACTCGCACCAAGCCCGTTATCTCTCTGCCGGCTACCCCTTGGACCTCGGCCGGATCGTCCCGGTTTCAGGTTTATCTGGGCTGAAAAATAAACCTCATGTGTTTCAAAAACCTATGAGGTTTTGAACCAGACCACCGCCAGCCACAGGCCCAAGGCCAGCCCCGTCAGGCCGCTGAGGGCCAAGCCCACCTTCCATGTCCACGGATCGAACTCAAAGCGTACAAGATGCTGCCCGGCGGGCACGTAGACCGCCCGAAAGGCATAGTTGGCCCGTTCGATGGGCACGGGCTGCTCGTCGAGAGTGGCCTGCCAGCCGGGGTAATAGGCATCGGCCAGGACCAGATAGCCGGCTTGGTCGGTCTCGACAGCGATGGTGATGCTCTCGCGGCCATAGTTCAGGATGGCCAGGCCGGCCCGGGGTTGGTTGTTCAGAGGTTGCCCGCCTTCCAGGATCACGCGGCTGGCCGGGTCAAAGTCTTCCGCCCGGATCGCCTGCCAGGCTGCGTCATGATCAGCCACTACTGTCGCCCGGCCCACAAACAAAACCCGGGCCAGGGCCGCCTGGTTAAGATAGATATTGATCTGAGGGTCTCCCTCAAAGACCGAGACGATGTCCCCGTCGGCGGGTGCGCCGGCTTTGCTGGCGATAATATACTTGATCCCCAGGAAGTTGTACCGGCCCGTATGCCGAGGCGGCGCGCCGCTCCAGTAAAGGGTGGTGTCGGCCAGGGTCAGCGGATTGTAAAGCCCCCAGACATCATATAAACCGTGGAGCATAGCCGTGTTGGGTTGCCAGGCGTGCCAGACATCGGTGGTTACCTCCAGGCGGAAAGGGTTGGGATCCTGCTGCAAAAAGGCCAGGGCTTCGGGATGGTTAAAGCCGGCCGTCGGATCGGTCCGGCCTACGTCGAGATTGTAACCCAGGGTAAACAGATCAAGCCCGATGACGGCCACAGCGGCCAGACCAAGACTGAGGCCGCGCAGCCGGTGGGTACGGGCCAGGTGGAGGACGACCAGCGCCGCGACCGTAAACAGGGCGAAGATAGCCACGCCCGCGGCGGCCCCGGCCGCCCGGTTGAAGATGGCCGGATTGCGGTCCTGGGTAATCAGCAGGGCAAAGTAGCTTAACGGCCCGGCGACGACGATCAACCCGCCGCCCAGCCAGGTTAGCCCTTTCAGCAGGGCAGCCAGGCTGGACCGAGCCTGGTCGGTCAGGGGCCGCATAAGCTGGTCCAGGCCAAAGGCGGCCAGGGTGGCCAGGGCAAAATCTAGCAGCAAAATGAAGCGGGCCGGCGCCCGGAGCTGATCGAAGCCAGGGATGAAGGCGTACAACCAACCGTGCAGCAGCGAATAGCCCCCCCAGGCCAGCAGCAAGGCAATCAGTCCCAACCCGATAAAGAAGCCTTTCAGACGGCCAGGCCGGAGTACAGCGCCAAGGAGGGCCAGCATCAAAGTTAGCAGACCGATATACCCGGTCTCGACGCGCTCCCACGGCCCCCAGTGCAGGGCCGGATCGCGCCCAAAGAAGTTGGGCACTAACAGACCCACCAACTGGACCGGGTGGAGCGAATAAGCCGCAGCCTCGGGGTAGGGGAGTTCGGCCCGGGGGGTGTAGCGGCTCATCTCATAGGCCGGGACGAGGAGCAGGGCGGCTAAGCCAATGGTGGTCAACAGACAAATGAACAGGGCCGGCAGCGGTAGCCAGGCCGTTAGCCGCCGGCCGGTGGGAAGCGAGGCGGTTGGTAGCGGGGCCGGTTGGAGCGCCAAAAAGTGCCCCCCCCAGGCCTGAAGCGGTGGCCACAAGGCATAAAGGGTGTAGAGGCCCAGGGTCAGTAGGATAAAAAGGGTAATTTGGATGTGCCCGGCCAGAGTGGCCACGGCCAGGACCGCCCCGGCCGCGGCACTGAGGCCGAGACTCCGCCCGGCCAGGCTGCGCTGGAAGAGTAAAAAGACTAACGGCAGCCAGGCCGCCACGGCAATCATGTTGAGGTTGCCAAAGTGAACGATGAACAGGTCGCTGAATTGAAAGGCCAGGGCGCCGGCAAACGCGGCCAGCGGGGACAGGACCGCCGCCGGTGGCGTCTCAGCCTGGTCCGGCTCCGGGCTGAGGATCAGACAGCGTAGGCAGAGATACATAGTGGCGCCGGCCAGCCAGAAATGGAAGAGGGCCAGATACTCCAGCCACTCATAGGTTAGCTCAGGCACCAGAAGGAAGACCAGCAGGTTGATCGGATAGAAAAGGCCGGACTGGATATCGGCGGCGAAAGGGGTGCCGCTGTAAAGGTGAGGGTTCCACAAGGGCAGGCTGCCCTGGCGGAGCTGCTCGGCGGCGAAGCGGTAGTTAGGGTACAGAAAGGGGGCTAGGTCGCCCCCGCCGGCGGGCATCCAGGCCGTGGAAGTGAGCAGGATTTGCCAGAAGAAACCGATCACGGCCAGGGCCAGCAAGCCAGTGGCAGCGATCAGTTCAGTGATGAAGGGCAGGTGGCGGGTTAGCCACCGGTTGGACGAGGCGCCGGCCCAGTGACCGGTGGCATACCGGGCCAGGCCAAAGGCGATCGTCCAGCCGGCCACCAAGCTAGCGAGCGCAATCACTTCTCCCTCGAGGCCAAGGAGAAAGTCACAAGGCTATTTAGGCGTGACCAGTAGTTCGGCAAGCTGCTTGCGACGATCAGAAGAGACATTACGCATTTTACCTTGCTCGCGCAGATAAGTCTTAAACTCTTTGGTGGCCATGACCGGGATGGCCGGATCGTGGACGGACAGCCGGGCCTCGGGGTTGGAAAACAATAGCAGCGGCTTGACCGGCGGGATCTGTTCCTCGGGCAGAGACCGGCGCAGATACTTGGTCAATTTGGCCGCGTTGCCTTCGGCCTCGCCGATGGGGGTGCCCAAGCCTTCATCACTGAACAGCCGGAACAGGCGACGCCAGGTAAACTTGCGGTGGATCCGGCGGCCATTGATGGTGATTTCGCCATCGTGCTTCTTGACGGTGATGGCATGGATCCCATCCGGGGCCAGCAGGGCGTGAGGCACGGGCGAGGTATAGTTGAACAGCTCGTAGTCATTGCCAAACTTCTTGAGCAGTTGAACCAGGGTCTGATCGGAGCGAGGTTCCCGCACCCAGTTGTTAACCAGGTTACTACTAAAGATGGCCGAGATGAAGCCGCCAAACAGTAAGATCAACGTAATCTGAAAATACTCCGGTTGATTGATGCTCATAAAGTTGGTAATCAACCCGGCCACCAGCAGCAGCAGGGTCACCGGTGCAATCCGGCGCCCCCACTTGGCCCGGCTTTCAACCAACTCTTGATTGGTGGTCACTTTCATTGGCTCTTACTCATCCTTTTCCGTTGCTGTAACGACCCAGGAGCAGGCAGGTGTTCTGCCCTCCCAAGCCGAAAGAGTTAGACATGGCCACGTCCACCCGGTGGGCGCGACTCTGGTTGGGCACGTAGTCCAGATCACAGGCGGGGTCCGGCTGCTGGTAGTTGATGGTCGGATGGATGATCCCGCTCTGGATCGACTCGACGCAGGCCAGGGCCTCGATGGCTCCAGCGGCGCTAAAGGTGTGACCGATCATGCTCTTGGTGGAACTAACCGGGATGCTGTAGGCTCGTTCCCCGAAGAGCGACTTGATGGCATAGGTTTCGGCCGCATCACCCATCGGCGTACCCGGACCATGGGCATTGATATAATCAATTTGCTCGGAACTCAGGCCGGCATCCTCTAAGGCCCACTGCATGGCCCGGGTGGCCCCCGATGATTGGGGATCCGGAATGGCGACATGATACGTGTCCGAGGTATGAGCACTCCCCAAAATCTCGGCATAGATCAGGGCCCCGCGAGCCAGGGCATGGTCCAGCCGCTCTAGCACAAACAGAGCACACCCTTCACTTAAGATGAAGCCATCGCGCTGAGCGTCAAAGGGCCGGCAGGCCCGTTGGGGATCAGCGTTGTGAGTCGAGAGGGCCCGCATCGAGACAAAGCCGGCCAGGGTTATTTCGTTGATGTTCGCTTCGGCGCCTCCGGCAATCATGACATCGCAGCGGCCCCGGCGAATGACCTCGGCCGCCTCGGCGATGGCCACGGCCCCGGCCGAGCAGGCCGTTGAGACGGTGTTGGTATACCCTTGGGCATTGAAGCGCACGCACAGATGAAAGGTCGATAAGTTGGGCAGCGTGGCCAGCAGATAGAAGGGGCTGACTTTAAGCGCGCCGTGCTTTAAATACTTCACATAACCCTGCTCAGCCTTGTCCCAGTTGCCCATCGCCGAGCCCAGATAGACGCCGGTGCGTTCGGCCAGGGGACCGCTAAAGGGATAAGGCAACCCGGCATCTTCAACGGCTTGCACCGCGGCGGCTATGGCAAACTGGGAAGCTCGGGCCATTCGCCGAGCCTCTTTGGCGCTTAAATACAACAGAGGATTGAAATCCTTGACTTCGCCCGCAATGTGGACCGGGAGGTTACTGTCGTCAAACAGGGTAATCCGGTCGATGCCGGACTGCCCATAGCGCAGGTTGTCCCAAGTTTGGGCGGCGGTGTGGCCCAGGGGCGTAATGGCCCCTAAACCGGTGATGACGACTCGGGCTCGAGCCGGGTATGAAGTTGTGGGCATAGTATCCTTTTAGCCTATGGTTGGTTCCAGTTCCGGTAAATCCCTCCCAATTGCCTCGACAATGTTGTTTTCTGCCGCCTGTTTAGCAACGCGGATGGCATGGCGTACGGCGTAAGGGTCTGAACGACCGTGGGCAATGATGACCACGCCGTTGACGCCTAGCAGGGAGCCGCCACCAAACTCGCGATAATCCAACTTGCTGCGCAGGGCTTTGATTGCCCCGCGAGCCAGCAGCGCCCCCAGCATCGCCAGGGGGCGCGCTTTGATCTCTCGCATCAGCATCTTCTGGATAATCCAGGCGACGCCTTCGGCGCCTTTGATGTAGACATTGCCGGTGAAGCCGTCGGTGACCACCACATCGGCCCGACCACTGGGAATATCCTTCCCCTCGACATTCCCAATGAAGTTAAGACCACTCTGCTTAAGCATCGGTGTGACTTCTTGGATGAGCTGGTTGCCTTTTTCCTCTTCCTCGCCCGTCGAGAGTAAACCGACTCGGGGGGTAGGAATTTTGAGGACGTTTTCGGCGTAGCGGCTTCCCATGATGGCGAACTGGAGCAAAAACTCGGGGCGGACATCGGTGTTGGCCCCGACATCCAGGAGAAAGCTTAAGCCATAATCCGACGTATTCGGGAAAATAGTACCCAAGGCCGGACGTTTGATCCCCTTGACTCGGCCCAGGCCAAAAAGGGCTGAGGCCAGGGCACCCCCAGAGTTGCCCGCGGTTACAAAGGCCTCACTCTCTTTGTGTTTCACCAGCCGGAGCGCCACCGCCATGGAGGAGTCCCGTTTGGTTTTGACCGCAACGGCTGGCGGCTCATCCATCTCGATGACCTCACTGGCCGGAATGACCGGTAAGTCCAGGCCAGCCGTGTTGTGTTTGGCTAGTTCTGCGTTGATCGCCTCTGGTTTGCCCACCAATTGAATGGTTAATCCGTAGTCGCGGGCAGCCCAAACTGCCCCATGCACCGCTGCTTCTGGAGCAAAGTCACCTCCCATTGCATCCAGAGCAATTTTCATGCACTTTTTCTCCTTAACGCTGTTCTCGCCTTAGCGGGCAGCAAAATTGTGTCGTAGTGGGTGAGATTATATCAAGACATTGGGTTTAGAGCCAATAGTTGGTAGGCGGTAGTCGGGAGGGAACACGAAGTAGGGAGTAGGGAGTACCAACCACCGACTACCGGTTACCGGCTACAGCCTCAACTTGCTCAACAAATAAGGCTGATCTTGCAAAGCAATCCGGGCGATGGCGCGGAACTCGCTCAACCAGTCCTCGAGCTCGTCCAGTTTGGTGTTGCGCAGTTGAGTCATCTCCCGGGCGCTGCCTTTTTCGTGCTCCTGGTTGACCGTGGCATTCCTGACATTCTGGATCAAGCCCATTTCGGCCTCAAGCTTGCCGTAATCATAGCCAAATTCAGCCATGCGCGCCGTCAAATCCGGCGCTGCCAGAAGATTGGCATAAAAGGTGCCAGCCTGGGCCACCCAGCCGGCCAGATTCTTTTTTCGTTTGCCGCGCAGCATCAAGGCGGTTTGGGCTTTGGTATTGTCCTTAAAGGCAATGCGGGCCACCTTTAACGTCCGCATATAGACTTCATCGGCCTCCTGATAGCTGGCCTGGGCTCTGGCGGAGGCCTCATGCTGCTCGCCATAGCCGGCTTTTTGCTGGTGAACCAGGGCCAGCGTTTCATCATACAAGGCTTTGCCGGCTTGTATTCTAGCTTGATCATAGCCAAACGCCGCCAACCGGTTCATGATTTCCGGTTCGCTTAAGGTGGCGTCCAGAATGATCTGGGCCGACATCATGGTTCGGGAGATGGAATTGTACTTGGTTTTGGGCATGGTTGGTATTGAATTTGGTTATTCATTTTATGGACATTTGTTGACCAATAGGAACATTTGTGCTAAAGTCGGGCTATGAAGTTGAGCGCCTATGCCCGTAAACTTGGTATCTCTTATTAAACCGCCTGACGTTGGTTCAAGGCGGGGAAGCTGGCTGGTTATCAGGCCGACACCGGCACCATCATCGTCACTGACCCCATTGGCGAGGCCACTGCAACTACCCGTCATCAAAAGATTGCCGTTTATACGCGAGTTTCGGCGGCGGAGAACAAAGATAATTTGGAAGGGCAGGCGAAAGGCTTGACGGATTATTGTGTTGCCAAAGGGTATCGGGTCAGGATGGTGGTCAAGGAGATTGGTTCGGGTGTCAATGACGCTCGCCCCAAGCTGCTCAAATTGTTGACCGACCCCACCATCACCTTGATCGTGGTGGAACACCAAGACCGTTTGACCCGCTTCGGGTTCAATACCATTGAGCAGTTGTTGGCGATGCAAGGCCGCCAGATTGAAGTCGTCAATCTGGCCGAAAACGGAAAAGAGGACTTGATTCAGGATTTCGTGAGCATTGTCACTTCTTTCTGCGCCCGGCTGTACGGCCAACGACGCTCGAAGCGCAAAACCCAGCGGATCATTGCGGAGTTGCAAGACGGTGAAGAAAGCCATCACCCACCTCAAACTGAACCAGGCTAATTCCAGCAAACTGCAAAAGCTGGATGAACTGGCTGCCGAACACGGGCGGGTCGTCCAGGCGTATGTGGACCTACTGATCGGCCAGGAAGTCCGGCAGCCCAACAAATACGCCGACATTCCTGAACAGGACATCCCAACGCGCTTGTCCGACCGCTGGCAGCGGTGCGCCTGGCAACAAGCCTGTGGCCTTGTCCAGTCGTGGTACAGCAATGAGCGCCAGAACCCGCCGCTTCTGCGTAATATCTGCCTCCAGGCCAATGCCAATGTGGTGGTGATTGAGCCTTCTGAAACGCCCACCTTTGATTTCTGGCTCAGAATTTCAACTCTGGAAGCTGGTAAGCCTATTCGGGTTCCCCTGACCCTGTACGGTCGAGCTAAAGAGACGATAGCCGAGTTTCCCAAACTCTGTACTGGCGTCACCCTGAACCGGCGGGAGGGGCAGTGGTATGTCACCTTCGTGGTGGAGCGGCGCGGTAAAAAGCCCAAATCAAAAGCCGTGATCGGGGTCGATATTGGCATGGTGAATATCGTCTCTACCGCGGAGGGTCGCCGTTATGGGCAAATTAGCCCTGAACTGCGACGGCGAGTTGAACGATCTGCGGCCAAACGCCGCCGCAAGCAAAAGCTCAACGCTTGTTTGAAACGCAAAGGGCTGCCGACCGTTGACCTGGCTGACCATCGCGCCGAAGCCTTTGCCCGCAATGAGATTGGACAGGCTTTGAACCAAATGATAGCCGATCTGCCTACAGGAGCGGCGGTAGCGGTTGAACGATTGACCGTCAAGCAGATGCGGTTCAAGTCGCGCCAGATGAACCGTGCTTTGCGAGCTTCGCAGTTGGGTTATGTGCGCGACAAGCTCAAGTTCAAGCTGGATGAACGCGGCCTCCGCTATCGGAGTGTCCAACCGGCTTATTCCAGCCAAGAATGTTCGGAGTGTGGTTTTACCCTGTCGTTGAATCGCCGCTCCCAGGCTGAATTTGAGTGCCTGTGGTGCGGATATAAAGCCAATGCGGACGAAAATGCGGCGGCCAACCTTGCCAAACGTTTTGGTGACGAGGCTCTAAACACGCTTCCCTTCCGCGACGTAGAGGCGGCGCTGGCTGAGCGATTCATGCGCCGTCTCTCGGATGCCCGTAGTGCATCCGCCGGGCTAGAACTGCAACCAGGTGTTATTTGGTTGCCGAGAGGTAAGGTAGTGGTTGCCGTTTCCGAAGCAGAGCCGCTGCCGACAGTCAATCAGCCCGGTCAAGACCCGTGTCATATTTGTCTATGAAACGGGTAACTATTCCTTTCAAGATCCTCCGGATTTTCATTCTCGGGGCTGTGCCGCAGGCTGAGTCCGTCTTCTCTGAAAATTAGGAGTGCAAACCTTGGTTTGCTAGCAGAGCAAGCTCTGCACTCCATTTTCATTACTCGGTGTCGTCCCGCCAGGGACTGTCGCACTCCTCTGAAAATAGCGCCGCAGGCCGGGGGGCTTGGGGAATAGTACCCCCAAAAACTCATTTTCATTCCCGGTCTCGAACCCCCGGTTCTGTTGGTCTTCTCTGAAATGAGCCTCCCCCGGGCCGGAGAGACTTCTCCCCTGGGCCGGAGTGATTTCTGACCGGGCCGGAGTGACTTCTCCCCTGGTCCTGAGCGAGTCCCGACCGGGCCGGAGTGATTTCTCCCCTGGGACTAAAGTTCATGACTATGGCTTGGGTTGAGCTATGGCATGAGGGGAACCCCTCCCTCAAAGACAATCCTTACTGCCTACTGGCTGCTGTCTGCTTCCCGGGGTGGTACTCACCGGCCAGGCATCGTTTAATGCCAATCAGCATAACCCTAAATCCAAGAAATGTATAGGGCCAAAAGTACCGGCCAATGGTACTTTTTTGGCTGCCCGATGGTACTTCGTTGGAAGAATGGAAAGGTGCGGGATTGGAGGATTGAAAACCTTGCTAGCCGTCACGGTTTAATGGGGTTAAACCGCTTCTGCTGTTTCAGCCAAGTCTGTGCTATACTATCAACTAATCGGCTGTGGTGATTACAGCTATGGAAAGCAACTCTTCAACTTCTAGCTTAGTGGTTGTTTCCGGCAATCGAGTTAACGCTACCGTTCGCAGTCTTCAATTGCGGTTAAGTCAGTTTTCGCGGGTAGAGATCCGGTTTGATGGCTTAGACCGAACCAGCAGGAAGAGTCGCGGCAAATTACTGCCTACGGCCCTATATCGCTACTTCATTTTTCCCCTATTTCTCTGTTTCTCCGTTGTGAAGTATGAACGAGTAATTACTTACTTTAATGGCAGCGGCTACTTGCTTGGGATCAGAAATCGATTAGTGCCGCAACGATATAGAGTTAAACTTGTTTGGATCGGTTTCGCGCCCACCCCATGCTCAAAAAGGAAAGCCGGGCGCATCAAAGAGAGGGTGCTTCACCTGGCTTTGCAAGGCACCAGTTTGGCGATCTGTCACTCGCTGCCGTTGCTAGAAGATCTAAAGCATCGCTTTCCCGATCTCCATGACAAGCTGGCATATGTGCGCTGGGATGCGCCGATAGCGCTGGCGAAAGAAATCCATACCCAGCGGGAAGATGAAGGGTATATTTTTTGCGGCGGCAAAACAAACAGAGATTTTGAGACAGTTATTGCGGCGGTCCGGAACTTAGACATTCCCACCCAATTGGTCATGGGAACAGAAGTTAAATTAAGGGGGCCAGTACCGCCGAATGTCGTTATTCATCGGGATATTCCGGCCTTCCAGTTTGATTTGCTCATGGCTAAAGCCAGAATAGTGGTCATTACCCTGCTCAGAAATGAATTTGCTAGCGGTCAACTGGTGTTAAAGAAAGCAATGCTGCTGGGCAAACCCGTGGTAATTACCAACATTTCCGGCATTGATGATTATGTGCTTGACGGCTATAACGTTCTGTTGATTAGGCCCCAAAACCCAACTGACTTGCGTGAGAAACTCGTACACTTGATTAATAGTGGTGAACTCCGGCAACAGTTAGGGCAGCACGGGCAAGAAACGGTCCAAAGTTCCCAAAACAGTGAAACGTTCGCCAACGAATTAGTGCGCGTCATTCTGGATGGCTTACCTTCTCAGGGGGCTGAAAGCTCGGCCCGATAGCGCAGCCCCTTTTGCCAGAAGGCAAACTCGTCCTCATACTCGCGGGCAGTTTGGGATGGTTAAGCAGCGGAGTTTTTAGCTTTGGAGGGTGGAATGATTTCCGCCCTCCAAAGGCTGAGGTCTTAAGCTAGAGCCCGCTCAGAGCATGAGAGATATCGCGCAGGGCCGGGTAGAGGGCCCGGTACTGGGCGTAGATCGGCTCGTACTGCTCGATGGTGGCGGGTCGGGGGGAGGTGGCGCCGGTGAGCTTAACGCAGGCGTCGGTGGCGGTGTCCACATTGGGCCAGACCCCGGCGCCAACGCCGGCCAGGAGAGCCGCGCCGTAGGCCGCGCCTTCGGTGGTATTGACGGTCACCAACTCGACGGCCAGAACATCGGCCAGGATTTGGCGCCAGAGCGGGCTTTTGGCCCCGCCGCCGGAGACGCGGACCTGGCTGATGCCGGTCAAGCCGGCGCCCTTCATCAGTTCAAAGCCGTCGCGCAGACCAAAGGCAACGCCTTCGAGGACGGACCGGCTCAAATGGGCCTGGCTGTGGCGGATGGTCAGGCCGGCAAAGGCGCCGCGGGCCAGCGGATCGGGGTGGGGGGTGCGCTCGCCGGTCAGGTAAGGCAGGAAGAGCAAGCCCTCGCTGCCGGGCGGAATGTCCGCCGCCGGGGCGAGCAGGGCGTCAAAGTCCTGGCCGGGGGCCATAGTATCTCGATACCAGCGCAGGCTGCCTGCCGCGGAGAGCATGACGCCCATCATGTGCCAGCGCTGCGGTACGGCGTGGCAAAAGGCGTGCAGCCGGCCCTCCGGCTCGATGAACGGCGCGGCGGCGCTGGCAAAGACCACGCCGGAGGTGCCCAGAGTCAGGGCCACCACGCCCGGCCGGACCGCGCCCACGCCGACAGCCTGAGCGGCCTGATCGCCCCCACCGCCGACCACGGGCGTGCCGGCCACCAAGCCGGTCTCCGCCGCCGCTTGGGCCGAGATCTGGCCGGTGATCTCCGGTCCTTCGTGGGTTTTGGGGAACCAGTCGGCGGGCAGGTCGAGGGCGGCCAGGACCTCGGCCGACCAGTCCCGCTGCTTGACGTCCAGCAGCAGGGTGCCGGCCGCCCCGGCTTTGTCGGTGGCGTACGCGCCGGTGAGTTTGTAGCGGACGTAATCCTTGGGCAGCAAGACCTGGCGGATCTTGGCGAAGACCTCCGGCTCGTGGTTGCGGACCCACAGAATCTTGGGCGCGGTGAAACCGGTCAGGGCGTCGTTGCCGGTCAGGTCGATCAGGCGCTGGTGGCCGACGCGCGCTCTGATCTCATCGCACTCCGGGCCGGTGCGCTGGTCGTTCCAGAGCAAGGCCGGGCGCAGGACCTCGCCCTGAGCGTCCAGGAAGGTAGAGCCGTGCATCTGGCCGGTCAGGCCGATGGCCGCCACCTGGTGACCCCTGAGCCGGCTCTCGTGCAGCACCCGGCGCACACTGCTGACCGTGCCGCGCCACCAGTCCGCCGGCTCCTGCTCGCTCCACAGTGGCTTGGGCGTGGAGAGCGGAATCTCGGTTGTGGCCGTGCCCACCACGCTGCCTTGCTCATCGATGAGGAGGGCTTTGACTCCGGTGGTGGAAGAGTCGATGCCGAGGAAGTAGTTCATTAGATAACGCTCCTTTCAAATTGTGAATTGTGAATGATTAATTGTGAATTATTAATGGTGTTCCATTCACAATGCAGACCTCACAATTCACAGTTAGCCCCGGCCCATAAGGGCGCGCACAATCTCCATCTCCAGCAGCTCGTAGTTGCGCTCGGCGATGAGTTGATCCAGGCGAGTGCTGTCCAGGCCGCGGACGACGTCGAGGAGAGCCAGGAAGATCTCCTTGCTGTTGGCCAGGTGCTGGGTGGCGACCTCGGCCTTTTGGGTGCGCATGGCTTTGACATCCAGGCCAACGAACTCACCGTTGTGGCCGTAGCCGTTGCGGTCCAGGACCCAGACCTGCATGAAGGCCCGGCGTAGATCAACCGCGCCGAAGGCTTTGTCCTGGTCGAACTTGAGGCCGTTCTGGTCATTGAGATGGACGCTCCACAGCTTTTTGTGGGCCAGGGCGTAGGCCATCTCGTCGGAGGGATCGAGGCCGGCCAGGATGGCGTGGGCCGACTCAACCAGGCTGCCGACCCGGCCGGGATCGTCGGTCAGGTAGCCCAGGCCAAGGGCGTGGCCGATGGTTGGGATGTAGGCCAGGTCCATGGGCTCGTTGGGTTTGGGCTCGATGGCAATGCGGATCTCGGGGTCGTGGGCCAGAAGCTGGTTGAGGGCCTCGACCAGCAGCTCGACGGCCCGGGTGGCATCCTTCGCCTCGCGGAGGTAGGTGCCCTCGCGGGCCAGCCAGAGGACCATAAAGTGGGTGCCCATCGTCCGGGCAATATCGATGGTCTGTTTGGTCCGGTCGAGGGCGTATTGGCGCTCGGCCGGGTTGTTGCTGGTAAAGCCGCCGTCGATGGTGCGCGGGTCTTCCCACAGGCGGGGAGCGACAAACTCGGTGACCAGGCCTTCGCCGGCCAGCAGCTCGGCCATGGCCTTGGCTTCTTGCCGCACCTGGCGGTTCGATTTGCCGTCGAGGTTGGGCACGGCGTCGTCGTCGTGAAACTGCACGCCGTCGAAGCCAAGTTGTTTGTAAACCTTCAGCTTCTCGGCAAACTCGACGGTCGGCCGCACCGGCGGCCCAAACGGATCGGCCCCTTCGTGGATGTTCCAGGGGCCAAAGGAAAAGCGGAATATGCCGGGCATGGTTGGGTAAGTCTCCTTGTTTATCTGACGCCGAGTAACAGCTCTATCGTCAGTTGATCCAGCTTTTCATACGGCTGGCCGCGCCGGCCCAAGGCTTCGCGGTCGAACTGGTGGGCTTTGAGGGCGGCGACCTTCTCCTTGGCGTAGACGCCGGGGTATTGGCTCATCGAGCCGTCGTCGGCGCGGATGTCGGCCAGAAGGCCCTGAATCTCAGAGTCGGCGTTGAACTGCTCGGCCTTTTCCTTAAGAATAAGGTACGTGCGCATGCAGCCTCGGGCAAAGGCTTTGACATCCTCCAGGTCGGCGCTGCGGTAGGCGTGGGCGTCAAAGTGGCGGCTGCCCTGGTAGCGCACGTCCTCCAGGAACTTGACCAGGAAGAAGGCGGATTTGATATTGTAGGCCCCAAAGCGAAAGTCCTGGTCGTAGCGACCGGGAGCCTGATCGTTGAGGTCGATGTGGAAGAGCTTGCCAGCGTCCCAGGCCTGCGCCACCGCGTGGGTAAAGTTAAGGCCGGCCATGTGTTCGTGGGCCACCTCGGGGTTGACGCCGACCATGTCGGGGTGGTCGAGGGTGGCAATGAAGCCGAGCATGGCGCCGGTGGTCGGCAGGTAGATATCGCCGCGGGGTTCGTTGGGCTTGGCTTCCAGGGCAAACTTCAGGTCGTAGCCCTGGTCGATGCAGTATTCGCATAGGAAATCGATGGCATCGCGGAACCACTTGCCGGCTTCAAGCGGATCCTTGCCGGCATCGGTCTCGGTGCCTTCGCGGCCGCCCCAAAAGACGTAGGTCTTGGCCCCCAGTTCAACCCCCAGGTCGATGGCGTTCATCGTTTTTTGCAGGGCATAGGCCCGCACGCGGGGGTCGTTGCTGGTGAAGGCCCCATCCCGGAAGGCCGGGTCGTAGAAGAGGTTGGTGGTGGCCATCGGCACGACCAGGCCGGTGTCAGCCAGAACTTGTTTAAACGCCTTGACAATCGTATCCCGCTCGGCGGGGGTGGCCTCGATGGGTACCAGGTCGTTATCGTGGAAGTTAACGCCGTAAGCGCCGACCTCGGCCAGCATCCGGACAATTTCGACCGGAGACAGGGCCTCGCGGACCGGGGCGCCGAAAGGATCCCGGCCTACATTGCCCACGGTCCACAGACCGAAGGTAAATTTATGTTCGGGTTTTGGTTCGTACATAGTCTTTATTCCTTTAATCTTCCGAAGCAAAGGCTGCATCAAAGGCGACGGCCGAGGGGGCGAAGTCGGTGCGGCGGATGAAGGCCAGGGCGTCAGGGGCGCCCCAGTCGCGGTCCATACCGCTGTCTTCCCACTCCACCGAGAGAGGCCCCTGGTAGCCGATGCGGTTCAGGGCGCGGAAGATCTCTTCAAAGTCGACGCTGCCGTGACCGGGTGAGACAAAGTTCCAGCCGCGGCGGCTGTCGCCAAAGTTGAGGTGGGAGGCCAGGATACTGCGCCGCCCGTTCCCGACCAGGACTTTGGAGTCCTTGACGTGGACGTGGTAGATCCGGTCGGCAAAGGCTTCGATGAAGGCGGCCGGGTCGAGAAACTGGTGGACCAGGTGACTGGGGTCGAAGTTGATGCCGAAGGCCGGCCGGCGGTTGATGGCGGCCAGGGTTTGCTCGGTGGTGACGAAGTCGTAGGCAATCTCGGTGGGGTGAACTTCCAGGCCAAACTTGATCCCGGCTTCGTCAAAGACGTCGAGGATCGGGTTCCAGCGGTCGGCAAACTCGCGGTAGCCGGCTTCAACCTGAGCAAAGTCGTTGGGCGGGAAAGAGTAAATCATGTGCCAGATGGGCGAGCCGGTGAAGCCGTTGACCACCTTCACCCCGAAGGCGGCGGCCGCCCGGGCGGTGTTCTTGACCTCTTCGGCGCAGCGTTGGCGGACGCCTTCGGGGTGGCCATCGCCCCACAGCCGGGGCGGGATGATGCCTTTGTGGCGCTCGTCGATCGGGTCGCAGGTACACTGGCCCACCAGGTGGGTGGAGATAGCCCAGCAGTTGAGGCCATACTTCTCCAACAGGTCCCGCTTTTGGCGGACGTAGCTGTCGCTCTCCAGCGCTTTGTCCACCTCAAAGTGATCGCCCCAACAGGCGAGTTCCAGGCCATTGTAGCCCCACTCGCTAACTTTTTGAGCCAGGGTTTCGAGGCTAAGGTCGGCCCACTGGCCGGTGAAAAGGGTGACAGGTCTTGCCATTGTGTAGTTCTCCTTTGAAGATATCCCTCGGTCCCCCTGCTAGGGGGGAAGTCAGGGGAAGATTATAATCTAGCGCAAGCTATTCCACGGCGCTTCGCCGGACATATCGACCGCCTCGTAGCCGACCTCGCCCACGCAGGGGCCGAGGAGAACCAGCAGTTTGGCCGGGGTTGAACCGGCGTTGAAGGAGGCGTGGACGATATTGGCGTCGATGAAGATCGAGTCGCCGGGGTTGAGCATTTGCCGCTCCTGTTCCAGCCACTGTTCGATCTGGCCGGACATAACATAGATGGTCTCCTCCTGGTCTGGGTGTTTGTGGAAGTTGTGACCCCCGCCCGGCTTGAGAGTCACTTCCATGACCGTGATGTCCGTGGAGCCGGTCATGGGCGGGTGGCAAATCCAGCCCAACTCGCCCCAGTCGAGCTGCTCGCGGTTAATGTCGGCGGCGGTGATAAATTTCCCGTTCATGGCTTTTGTCTCCTATAAACTCAGGGCTTTAAACTTGCGGGCCTGGCCTTCGATCGCCGGCTCGGTGGCCAGGCGCTCGATGCTGCTGGCACCGAAGAAGCCGGCTACCCCGGTAGTATGCTCAAAGATAAACTGGGCATCTTCCGGCTCGGCGATGGGACCGCCGTGGCACAAGACTAGGATGTCGGGGTTGACCGCGACGGCGGCATCGCGCATGGCCTGAACCCGCTTGGCCGACTCTGCAAGCGTCAAGGCTGTCTCGGCACCGATGCTGCCTTTGGTGGTCAAGCCCATGTGAGGGACCAGGACATCGGCTCCGGCCTGGGCCATCTTGCGGGCGTCCTCCGGGCTAAAGACATAGGGGCAAGTGAGCATCTCCAACTCGTGGGCCAGGCGGATCATCTCCACTTCAAGATCATAGCCCATGCCGGTTTCCTCCAGGTTTTGGCGGAAGACCCCATCGATCAGGCCGACGGTGGGGAAGTTTTGCACGCCGTCGAAGCCCATCTCTTTGAGTTCGCGCAGCAGGACGGGCATGAGGCGGAACGGATCGGTGCCGCAGACGCCGGCCAGGACCGGCGTATTTTTGACGACCGGCAGGACCTCATAACCCATCTCCTTGACGATGGCATTGGCATCGCCGTAAGGCATCAGCCCGGCCAGGCTGCCGCGCCCGCCCATGCGGTACCGGCCCGAATTGTAGATGATAATAATATCCACCCCGCCGCGCTCGGAGAACTTGGCGGAGATGCCGGTGCCGGCCCCGGCCCCGATGATGGGGGTACCCTGGGCTACTTGCTCTCGCAGCCGCTGAAGTGCTTTATCTCTTGGAATGAATGGCATTGTCGCCCTCCTTTATTATGTTAGCGAATATAGCGATTTGAAGGTTACTTTGGCGGGACAAAGTGGGACATGGAAGCTTATGGGTCAGTCAGCTTGGAGGCGGTAAACTTGGGCCGTCCGGTGGTGTTAGCCAGAACCGAACGCGAGATGGGGCGTGGCGCTGAAAGCCACGGATCATGAGGGAGAGGTTGATCTCACGCGCCGGTGCCTGATTGTTGGTGCGACAGCTACTTTGCCTCGCCATACTTACTCAACCTAGTCATCACAGTTTGGGACTATGTACCGGATAGTAGCATGTATCGGTTGCGGAGTCAAAGCCAGGAAGAAAGACCTCGTAGGTTTTCAAAACCTATGAGGGTCTGTTACGAGACGGACTGGTCAGCCGGGAAGGTCACGGTAAAGGTTGTGCCGCGGCCTACCTCGCTATCAACCGTGATCTGACCCTGCATTAGTTCGGTGAGCTGCTTGACAATGGAGAGACCCAGGCCGGTGCCATCGTGACGACGAGTGATGGAGCCATCGACCTGCCAGAATGAGTCAAAGATACGGGCTTGAGCCTCGGGGGGGATGCCGGGCCCGGTATCGGTGACCTGCATGGCCCAGTGCGCAGGAGTGGGGCAGTAGAAGTAAATCCGGATATCACCTTGCTCGGTGAACTTGATGGCGTTGCCTACCAGGTTGAGCAGAATCTGCTGGAGCCGTTTTTTGTCGCCACACAGGCTCGGGGGCAGGTTGGGGGCTATCTCCGCGGTTAAGGTCAGTTGCTTGGCCTGGGCCAGGACGTTCATCTTATCCGTGGTCGTGTCCAAAATCTCGCGGGGCGCAAAGGTACTGAGTTGAAGTTTGAGGGTGCTGGCCTCTAGCTGAGCTTGTTCCAGGAGTTCGCTGACAATCTCGGTCAAGTAATCCGTACTCTGAATGACATAGCTCAAGGCCTCTCGCTGTTGGTCGGTCACCGGCCCAAAGGCCCCGCTCTCAATCAGTTCAGAATAACCCAGGATAGCGTTGAGGGGGGTGCGCAACTCGTGGCTGACTTTGGCCAGCAGTTCAGATTTGAAGTGGCTGGCCTGCAAGGCTTCATCCCGGGCCATGACCAGGGCTTCCTTAGCCCGGTTCCGCTCGGTGACATCGAAGATGGTGCCCAGGACGGCTGGACCGCCCTCGAATTCTATCCGGCCGACCGTGATCTCGCCCCACAGTTCGGCGCCGGATTTAGCCAGGAATTTGATCTCGTAGTGGGCCGGATGCGCTTTACCCTCAAGACGCTCGGTAGAGCGAAACCTGACCAACTCCTGAAAATCGGGGTGAACCAGTTGCCAGAAATCCATTCGCAACAGCTCGGTCCGGCTGAAACCCGAAATTCTTTCGGCTGCCGGGTTGACGTAGAGGATTTTACTACCTTTGTGGATCATGATCGCGGCCGTGGTTGTTTCGGCCAGAATGCGGAACTTCCCTTCGCTTTCGCGCAGGGCTTGCTCTGCCTGCTTGCGCTCGGTGATATCGTGCAGGACGATTAGCCAACCGGTGACTTGCCGGCGCCGGTCGCGCAGCGGGGAGAGGTGAACGTCAAAGTAATTAGGGGAGCGACCCGGTTGGGCTTGGGTTAGTTCGGTCTGCGCTTCCGTTAAAGGCAGCATGTCGACAAGATAGTGGTATAGTTCAGGCCAGGTGGCCAGCCCCTGATCAATCGTGCGGCCCACCACTTGCGAGGCGTTGTGCCCCAGGATGAGTTGAGCCACCGGATTGAGATCAACAATGCGCCTCTGGTTATCGATGACCAGGACCCCATCGCCCATGACTTCCACCACCGCGCTCCGGGCGACGGGCACGATATCGAGTAATTTAAACTGAAACAGACTCCAGGCCACCAGCAGGGTCGACAGGGCAAAACCGACCGGGGTCAGATCGAAGTTCGTCAAGGGGGCAAAACCCAGGACATAAATAGCGTTGCCCAGCCAGGGGGCCAGAGCGACCAGAAGGAGCAGGCCGGTTTGCATGCGGTAGAGGCGTGGCGCTCGCAGGAACATGTTGATGAGTAAACCGCTGCCGATGATCAGCATGACGTTGGCAAAGAGCCAGTTAACCCAAAACCAGAGGCCATAGCTGAGCTTGAGGGGTTCAAAAGGCGCTTGAGGATCAAAATCGATCCGGCTCCACAGCAGGCCATGCCACTCCGTGGTCCAGACAATCGGGATGGTCAAGAGGGGGATGACGGCGAAGAGAGCGATATTGCGCCGGGTTAGCCACTTCTCGCGGTTGGTGAACTGCAGGGCAAAAGCCAGCCAGGCCAATGGTGTACCGGTAATGCCGAAATACTGGACCTTAGCCCAAAAGATCTTGACGGCGCGATCGCCGCTGGCGATTTCCAAAACATAGCCGAATGACCAGATGGCAACGGTCAGGGTAAGCAAGGTAAAGGCGGTTGCTCCGGTCGTGGAGCGGCGCCGCCAGGCATAGATGCCTAGAAGGACAGAGACTAAACCTGCCAGCAGAAGGGGAGAAATATGAGGGGTAAAATGCCAGCTATGCCCGATCACAGTTTGTTTTGCCTCTGCCAATGATAACACGGAAGCAAGCCGCGAACAATAGCCTTGTTGGTCTGTAACTTTGCCGGGTCTTAGCGCTTAGCCGACTCGATCCCGATCGTATTGAGCCACAATTGATAGTCGTCAAAGCTGTTCAGCCAGCCCACCTGATCCAGAAAAGCTTTGAGCGAGGGACTTTCGGCACGGAGTTGGCGGATTTGCGGACCGAGGGGATCGACGGCGGCAGGACTGAGGGCATAAACGCCGTGAAAGGCAAAGTAGGCCTGATTAAGACGGCGCAGGTTGTAGCCTTGCTCAACGAGTTTGGCTCGTTCCGACTCCATATAAGCTTCCGCCTCCTCAACCTGACCGGCGGCCAGCAGGTGATCGACGCGGCGACGGATCCGCTGCATCGCGCGCTCAAAGGGGGACGGTTCCAGTGGTACCGGTTGGCCCAAGGCATCGATCGGAGGCAGGGCGGGTAGCCAATCCGGGTAGAACCGGGCGATAACTTTGCGGCTAATCTCCTCACCAACCAGGCTGGCCGTTGTTTCATTAATCGTGGTCAGCCGCGGGTAGAGCTGATAGCCCCAGGCCATGTTGGTCGGGAAGGTGTACAGGTAGTTGTGCGTCCACTCGTGAGCAATGATCTCCAGCAGGATTGGGAGATGGGCGCTGTTGATGACCATCGTTGGGTAGCTGCCCAGGCCGCCGATATTGGTCACGTAGGCCGAGACGTCGCCACGTTGGTGCAGAGTGTCTTCCAAGGCAGTGCGGCGGTCATAATCCAGACTGGGCTGAAGGGTCCACGACTCTTGCTTTTCGATGCGGACTCGGGGCGAGAGGATCAGCGAGGTAGGGGGATCGATCAGGCGAAAGGCGACGGGAGGGAACAGTTGGCCGCGCCAGCCGAAGCCTTCGTCCAGCAGCACAGTCTCAACCTGGCGGGAGAGAAGGTATTCGACCTGAGGGATAAGCTCTGCTTGGGATTGGCGCAGTTGGCGCAGGGTTTGCTCCAACCGGGCGAGGCGTTGGGCCGGCGGCTTGGTCGTCGCGTAGAGTTCAGCCACAGCTTGCTCCTGCCGCCAGATCTCGGCCTCTTGAGCCAGATAGGTGTCGACCAGGGTTCGCTGGTCGGCGTAGGTGGCCGGCAGGTTGGGGGGGTAAAGCCGCCGCCCGGCCTCATCGCCGAGGGCTTGGGAGATCCAGGCGACCAGGTCAAAGCGATCGGCCCGGGCCAGGGACTCGATCCTGGCGTTAAGATCAGAGGCCGACGGGGCCGCCGCCGTGCGCAAGCTAAAAAGCAGAAACAGAAGCAGGGCCAGCCGGGCTATTCTTTGCCGTCGCCGCCGGCGTTTCAGCCGGCGGTGTGCTTTAGCTTTGGCCACGCGCTTCATCCAGTTTATCCTGGGTCCCAATGACTACCAAAATGTCGTCATCGTGCAGCACTTCATTTCCTCTAGGAGTAAAGCGGTAGCGGTTGTGGTGCCAATGGTCCTCGGCAGTAGGATGATGCGCATGGTCGATGTGGTCGCCGGATTTAATAGCCACGACCAGCAGGCCGGTATGCTGTCCGATGTCTTTGATGGTCAAGCCGGCAATGATGTCGTCGTTGCGCCGGCGCCGCATGATTTGAACCAGGGCCGGTTGTTTGATGTCGATGACGGGTAATTCGGAAAAGCGCAACGTCTTAGTCTTGTCGGTGAGGTGGACGATCTGCTCCAGAAACTTGGCCACACTGGGCCGAATTAATTCCGAGGCGGCCCGCAAGCCACCAATCTGGCTGGTCGAGAGGACTTTATCGGCGCCGGCTTTTAGCATCTTTGCCCGATTCAGCCGCTCATCGTTAACGCGGGTAATAATCCGGATCCGGCTGTTGAGCGAGCGAGCCGTCAGGACCACAAATAGGTTGTCTTTATCATCCCCCATCGTGGCGATCAAGCCGCGGGCCTGCTCAATGCCGGCTTGCTGTAAAGTCTCATCCTCGGTGGCATCACCCTGGACAAACTCGGGCTGCAGCTCACCGGCCAGCGCTAGCTTCTCCTTTAGATCGAGGATAGTGTCGGCATTGTTCTCGACGACGACGAGAGGCAGGTGACGGCGAACAAATTCCTCGGCAATGTGAGCGCCGGTGCGCCCGATCCCACACAGAATATAATGTCCCACCCGTTGAACAGGAGATTTGCTCATTTGAGATCGATGGCTTTCGCTACTTTAGAAATAATGGCTCGGAGTCCACCCTCGGAGAGGACGTCCTCATAAAGTTTGAGCCGTTGTTCCGGCGTACTGATCACGATCAAGATGTCGCCGGGCTGGAGTTTGGTGTTGCCGCGAGGGGAGAAGATATAACGATCTGCCGCGGTGGGTTCGCCGGAGCTGCGCTCGACAGCAACGACCATCAACTCCGTCCGCTCGCCGATGTCGTAAATATGAAGTTCACCGCGTTCCAGCCGTTCGACCAGGGCCGGCAGCTTGATGGCATCGACATGGAGCTCTTCCAGGCGCAGGGTCTGGCCGGTTTGGTGCTCGGCCCGGATCATTTCGTCCAGCAAGGTGACCACCTCCGAGTTTAACATCTCGGCCACCATGCGCCGGCCACTAACCTCTTCCGGCGAGACGATCGTGTCGGTGCCGGCTTTTTGCAGCTTTTTGCGATTTCTCTCGTTGCTTAGCCGGGAGATAATTCGCAGAGCGCTGTTAAGAGAGCGGGCGCTCAGGACGATGAAGACATTGTCCTTGTCGTCACTCAGGGCGGCCACCAGGCCTTTGGCCCGGCCCACGCCGGCGAGTTGGAGCACTTCATCTTGAGTGGCGTCGCCCTGGACGTAGGGAATATCAGCCTCGTGCAGCAAATTATCCAGAACATCGCTTGAGCGTTCAATCACCACAAACGGCACTTTTGATTTATATAGCTCCAGGGCGATCTGCGTGCCCATCCGTCCGGCGCCGCACAGAATGTAATGGTCGCGCAGTTGAAGAATTTGCCGATCGACCCGCCGGCCCTGAATGTAGCGGTTGAAGTTCCCTTCGATGACGAATGAAGCAATGGAGGTAATGGCATAACCGCCAATACCAATGGCGAACAAGCTGAGGAAAATGGTAAAGATTTTGCCTTCAAAGGTGTCCGGACTTAGGTCGCCGTAACCGATGGTGGTCATCGTAATAATCGTGGCATAGAAAGAGTCGAGCAGGCCCCAGCCTTCCAGTTGATTGAAGCCGATGGTACCGACGACGGCCACGATGAAAAAAAGAAAAACTGCCCGCAAAACTCGCAACTGCGCCAAGAGCGAAGTGGGGACACGGCTGAAAACGAAGACCAGAATGATTGAACCTATAAACGTGGCGTTGATGGTGATGACGGCCGGATCGGTAACGTTGTGGCTGGGTAAAAAGGGGAAGCTAATGACCAAAGTGCCCAGCAAGCAGACGGCAACCGCCAGACTCCAGCGCAGCAGCGGTTGGTAAGGGGTCGAAGAGCGCTCAAAGGCGCTCAGACTTTGAGCTTCATCATACATCATAGAGAGGAGGCGAGTCCTGACCACGGCGCCATAGATATGCCAACCGGCCAAACCAAAGACAAAGCCTTCACCGACATGGTTGAAAAACCGGGCCGAAATGTGGTCGTCATGGAGAAAAGGACCGCCTTGCAGCGCCAGCCAACTAACCGCCATAGCGATGATCACCGCCAGCCACTCGCGGCCCCGATAGAGACCATAGGCCTCCGTTTCTAAGCGTCTAAATTTATTGCTGTGCGGGGCCAGGGTCCGGTAGGCATCGACGGCCCGGGTCATAAAGTGCTCGATCACGGGAATAATCAGGAGGAGATAAATCATCGCCATTGGCAGCAAGAGGGAAACGCGCCAATCCAGGTTAAAGAGGGTCCCATCCAGATAAGCCAGCAGGAGAAAGAGCAGATAGAAGCCGAGACCGACCGAGAAACTGGCCAGCGGCCAGGAGGGAAGTCTAAGTTTACGGACGAGTTCAACCGGCAGCGACTGGTGAGGTCGGCTGGGAATCTCAAAGTAGTGGGCCAGCCAACCGGCAAAGCCCGGAGCGGGTCTTGACCGAACGCTCTGGGTGATCTGAGAACCCTGCGCCGGTTTAGTCGTCATGCATTCCTCCTGACTAAGGCATTATACCTCAGAGACGGATTGGGTGGAAGCGACCAAAAGGTAATGGCTGGAGATAACTCTTAGACAATAAAGACGGCCCGGTAATATCAAACTCCAGGCCGTCTTGGGCAGGTTATGGGACGGGCAGGGGCGATGTTAGGCAGAGGCCAGTTTCTCTAGCTCATCGATCATACCCTCGATAAAACGAAAACCACCGCGCCAGAAATCCGGATCCGCCATATCAATTCCGGCTTCTTTAAGGATTTCATCCGGACTGGCCGAACCGCCGTAAGCCAGGATCTTCAAGAGGGTGGGCTTAAAGGGATCACCCTGCTCTTGATAGCGTTGATACAGCGACAGCGACAGCAACTGGCCAAAGCTATAGGCATAACAGTAGAATGGCGTATGATAGATGTGGGGAATGCAGACCCACTCCAGCCGGAAATCATCGCTAATTTCTATGGAGTCGCCAAACTGCAAGGTCAGAGTCTGGCTGTAGAGTTGGTTTAACTGCTCAAAGGTGCTGCCGTCGGCAATGGCCTGGTGAGCCTGGCGTTCAAACAGCACAAAGTACGCCTGGCGCATGACCGTGGCGTAAGCATCATCGACCGCCTCGACCAGCAGGCTACGCCGGACCAGGGGATCTTCCTCAGCCGCCAACAGCCGGTCGGTTAGCAGCATTTCCGAGAAGACCGAAGCCGTTTCGGCTAGGGGCAGGGCCGAATGAAAGGTCAGGACGGAATGATCGGCGGCCATCATTGAATGGATGGCGTGGCCCAATTCATGAGCCAAAGTGGCTACTTCGCGGGGTTCGCCGGTGTAGTTGATGAGGACCCAGGGCGTCAGGTTGGGCAGGATGCTGGCGCAAAATGCGCCACTGCGCTTGCCGGCTCGGACCTCGGAGTCGATATGGTTCTCTTTGAAAACGCGGTGGGCCTGACCGGCGATAACCGGCGAGAACAGCTCAAAGCTATCGAGCACCATCGTGACCGCCTCGTCGTAGGCAATCTTTTTGCTCGACTCAGTGCTGAGCGGAGCGTACAGATCGTAGCGGCGTAACTTTGGCAAGCCAAGCCAGTTAGCCTTCAATTTAAAGTAGCGTTGGAAGAGTGGCGCTTGCTCGACGCAAACCTCAAGCAGGGTATCGACCACCGGATCGGGGATATCGTTGCTGAGATTACGGACAGACAGGGGAGAGGCCAGCCCGCGCAGTTTGACATTCTCATTCGCCCAGTCGCGGACACGATGAATATAGATCTGAGATAACACCGAGGCTTCCTGACCAAACACGCGAAACAGCTCTTTGTAGGCCGCTGCGCGAAGCTCGGGGCGCGGATCACGAACGTAGATCATCAGTTCGCCCCGGGTAAGCTTCTTGACTTCGCCATCGACCTCAATCTCAAAGACGAACTTGTTGGTAATCATATCGTACAGCGTCGTCAAGGCGTTGACGCCGTTAATGTCTTTAATATTAATAACTTTTTCTTCAGCTTCGGAGAGGGTGTAATCCTTGAACAAACGTTCTTGAACGAGACTATAGCGCATATCGCCTGCGTAAGCCAACAGCCGGTTGGCGGCTTCGTCATCTAGACCTTTCCACCATAGGCTTACAAACAGGATGCGATTTTGAGCCTCGGTTAAGAGCTGTTCCATCCGGCCCATCATGGCCAAGGCATTCTGATTTTGAGTATCCTCGCTAAACCAAAGTTGGCCATAACTCCCCAACCGGTGGGCTAACTCTGTAAAGCGCTCATAGTGAGCCAGCAATCGGGCGAAATTTGCTTCGGAGATATCAGGGGAGAGCACAGGGCGCATAGCCTCGAGGGCGGACGTCGTCTGCTCTAAGGCCTCGACCGTTTGTTTGACTTCTGAACCTTGGGGTTCCGTAAAAATATCCGCCAAACTCCAGCGAGTTTGTTGGTAAGATCCGTTTTGATTCGACACAGTAGCGTAAGCTCCTTTGGTTCGTATAGCACGTTGTGCCAGAAAATTTCGGCGGCGATATTGTACCATTGCCAAATGGGAAAACAACCTTAGCCGGACAAAATAAATTTTTCAATAGCGGCAGCCACGCCGTCTTCTTGGACGGTTGGAGCGACCCAGTTCGCCAACTGTTTAAGGCTATCTGGGGCATGGCCCATAGCCACTGTGGTGCCGGCTATTTCAAATATGCCTAAATCGTTAAATGAGTCACCAATGGCTAAAGTATCGTTGAGGGTAAAGCCTAAATAATCGACCAGATCCCGCAAAGCGTTCCCTTTGGAGGCGGAGCTGTTAATAGCGTTGCCAAAGTAGATACCGTTGCTCGGATCTAAACTCCAGGCCATTTTACAGTAACCATTCATCTGTTCGGTGACCTGATCGGCTTTGACTTTTTCGTCAGCCGTCGCCGCGAGAAGCTGGGCCTTGACCACCGTCACTCGGCCCACGAGGCTCTGGAGGTTGGTGACTAAAGGGTCGAGTTGCAGCTTCTGGCGTTGATTCTCGGCCAACTCATTATCTTTTTCAATAAAATAGAAATCGTGAGCGTATATTTCTAAAAACAGATCATACTCGCGGGCCAAAGTAATAATTCGCTCCGTTGCCCGGGGGGGCAAGGCTCGCAGTGAGACAATATCGTTGCTAGGCCAATCGACAATAGCGGCTCCATCGAAAAAAATGTGAAGCCCGTCCAGGCGCAAGTGCCGGAGTAAATGATAACAGGCTTCGGAGGCGCGGCCGGTCCCCAAGGCTACAGCTACACCCTTCTCTTGCGCCGCGAGGACAGCCTTGGTCACACTTTCACTGGGGTACGCTCCCCGGCCGATCAACGTACCGTCAACATCAAGTACTAGCAGTTTGCAATCTGACTTCACACAGCTATTCCTTTGTTGGTAACTATTTTGATATCCCTGACTGACCGTGGGTCCCCCGCTACTGAGCGGGGCAATGCTTCTATTATAATCTGATTTTGATCATTTATGCACACAACGCACCTGATTTTAGAGAGGGCAAGCGATTAACTAAAAGGGGCCGAGTATATTTCACTTCAGTTAGTAAATATTATGCGTAATAAAA
>CALMIS010000132.1 GCA_937864185.1 uncultured Chloroflexota bacterium | reverse complement strand
AACCTTTAACGCAGGAACAAGTAGCGAACAAATTGCAGAGTATAGGGCACAATTTGTACGCCGAGCTGTTCCCTGCTGAACTGCGCGCGGCTTACCGGTGCTTTCGGGGTTCGGTCCGCACTCTGCAAATCACCTCCGACGAACCCTGGATCCCCTGGGAGCTGGTTAAGCCTTACGACAGCAATGACCCTGACCAGGTGATTGACGACGATTACTTGTGCCTGAAATTTGAGCTGACCCGCTGGATCGCCGGCGGTCGCGGCGGTGCGGGCCAGGTACTACTTCCAGCGCTGACGTGCATTGCGGTCAAACAGGCGCCGGGACATCAGCCCCTATCGTTCGTTGAGCAAGAACGAGACTACCTGGTCCAATTTGTTCAGTCGCAAACCACTTTGCAAGATTTTAGCCCGGCTGAAGCGACCCTCGCAGCGCTGGAAGCATTAATGGATGCTTCAGAGCCTATTGGTCTGTGGCACTTTGCCACGCACGGAGACTGGGAAGTGGAGCATGCCAACCAGTCCATTGTTGTGCTGGCCGATGGCCGGAAGCTACGCCCCACCGATTTACATGGTCCGCGCCAGACTCGGATTGGCCGAGATCGACCGCTGGTGTTCCTCAATGCCTGCCGAGTAGGGCAACAGGGTTGGTCGCTCGCGCAACTGGGGGGTTGGGCTGCCGCATGGGTCGATCGTTGTCGCTGCGGAGCGTTCATCGGTCCGCTCTGGTCGGTTAATGATGCCCTGGCCTGTACGTTTGCTCGCACTTTCTACGATGCCTTACGGGATAGGAATACCATTGGTCAGGCTACTCAAATGGCTCGTCGTGCCATTCAGCGCATAAACTCGTCCGATGCCACCTGGCTAGCCTACAGCGTCTATGCTCACCCAAATGCCCGCATTTCTGTCTCGAAGTAGGTGCTTTTAGGCTCCACGGGAGTTTACCAGGAGAAATGGCAAGCCGATGGCGTTTAACGCTTCGATCAGGGCAGTTGTCAGGTAGCTCTTGTTACTGCCGAAGCTGCCGGCAATAGTTGGTACCGACATAGAGGAGGGTGCCATGACCTCAGACCGCTATGCCCTAACTTATCGGGCCAGTGAAGCGCGCCAGGTAATGGACTGGCTCAAAGCCGGACAATCGGGTTGTCTCATCGGCCTGCGTGGGGTGGGCACCTCCAACTTTCTGGCCTTTCTGCGGCGCGACGATGTCCGGCAGCATTACCTGGGACAAGATTACTCTGACGTAGCCTTTATTCTCATAGACCTGCTGGCTTTGGCCAAACAGACCGAGGCAGCGGTCTACCACCTACTCCTGGATCGCCTGCTCAGTAAATTGGGCCCGGCCGGGGTAGACACGGCGACCGTCGCGGAAATCACGCACCTCCAACATCAGTTCCCGGTCCAACGTCTGATCGAGCGCAGCTTAGATATTCTTTGCAATCGACCCTCACAACGAGTGGTTCTTCTCTTTGATGAATTTGATGCCATCTTCCAAAACCTGCCGTCATCCCTGTTTCGCTACCTGCGTGCCCTCCGTGACCATCGCAAGGACCAGCTCTCCTACATCGTGACCGTGACCAACGACCTGGCAAACTTGCGGGATGATCTGACCGAGGTGGAGCACTTCTACCGACTGGTCAGCCGCAACGTGTGCGGCTTAGAACCTTACAGCGAGGCTGACGCCCGGCAGATGATCGCCTACCTGGCTTCCCGCCGCTCCCTTGAACTCAAGGAGCAAGATATCACCTGCCTGATCGAGCTGAGTGGCGGCCACGCCGGCTTGCTCAAGTCCATTTTGAGCCTGCTGTGGAATACCCCACAGCGCAGATTAAATGAAATTAGCTCTAGCCTAAATGAGGAACCGACGATCCAGGCCGAATGCTGGAAGGTGTGGGCTGGCCTGCCAGAGCAGGAGCAGACTGCTCTGCACTTCCTACTCGTGGGAAAGAAACCTAACCTCCCGATGTTGCGCCAACTAAAATATAAGGGGGTGGTGCGTGACGACCGGTCCGAAACACGGATGTTTTCCCCCTTATTCACCGACTTTGTCCGCCGGCAAGCCATACCCTCAGCGAAAGAAATCATAATTAGCCGTTCCCCACGCCAGGTGCAATTTGGCGAGCGACACATAGACAACTTGACTGAATTGGAATTTGAAACTTTGTACTACCTCTACGAACATCGGGAGCGGGTCTGCACAAAGGATGAGCTAATCGAACACGTCTATGGCCAACAGTATGACCGCCTGAGCGGCGGCGTCAGTGATGCTGCACTCCAGACGTTGATGGCTCGCCTGCGCGTCAAAATCGAGCCGAAGCGCGGTCAGCCGCGCTATATCATCACCGTGCGCAGGGAGGGGTACAAGTTTGTCGAACCGGCTGCCCAAATGGTAGATGATAGAGCGTAGGGGAGTTTATTCACTATCTCTATCCACTGACTTGGCGGTCCCCCAAGGGAAGGCGAGGTACTCTCGGCGGTCAGCCGTCGGCGGTTCTATTGACAAGGAGGTTATGAGATGCTGAGTACAATAGAAATACTTGATACCCTGGAAGAATACTTGCCGGATATCCGGGTTGGACTTGGACCTGACTGGGTCGAGTTCAGCCGGAGGGTTGGCAATCTGGCCAATCGGTTCAAAGCCGTGGCCGCTGAAGACAATCCAACGCCAGGCAAGCTGCAAGCAGTGCTCGATAACCTAATCGAGGTTTGCCAGGATTATACTTATGTAGCCGGATTACTTGGCCTGGGCAGCAGGCGTCCGCCTTCCCCGCAAGCCCCCGACCTCTTCAAAGTAAAAGAAGTAGCGAACCGCTATTACTCGCTCCTGGCTCAGTTGCGGGAAACGGAGCAGGAGGCACCGGCAGCCAAAGGATTTAACTTCGGTTACGCCCTGCTCATCGGGGTCAACAAGAATTCTGTACCCTCGTGGGCTTTACCTGGTGTAGCTAAAGACATTCACGCCCTGACCGAAGTGCTGGTCCATCCCCAGCGATGCGCCTATTTCAAGGACAATGTCAAAACGATCACCGACAAGCAGGCGACCCGTCAGGGCATTCTGGATGGGCTGGATTGGCTGGAAGAGCGTCTCCGGGCCGACACTAGCGGCAACGCCACGACCATTGTCTACTACAGCGGCCACGGCTGGCGTGACGAGTCAGGGGTGTCGCCCGAATATTATTTCATCCCGTATGACGTCAGGTCGGATCAAATCCGGTCGCGCAGCTTGCGAGCCGTGGATTTTGCCGAGCAGGTAGGTGCGCTGAAACCGAAACGGCTCTTGGTAGTACTCGACTGCTGCCACGCCGGCGGGATGGGCGTCAAAGGCGAGGGGACGCTGCCGGCCGGCTATGGTGAAACGGCGATCACCCCCTCGCTACTAATGGCCGGCGAAAAACCTGCGGTTGGGCCAGGCGCCAAAGGGCTGGCGGCCCTGATGCAGGGAAGTGGCCGGGCGGTGCTCAGCTCCTCGACCAGCGAACAAGCCTCCTACATGCGCCGAGATGGTAGGATGGGCATATTTGCTTACCACCTGATTGAGGCGCTGACCGGCCACGCCCAGCCGGCAGAGGGCGCAACCGAGGTGCTGGTTTCGGATGTGATGAGCCACGTCTGGCGGCGTGTGCCGGCCAGCGCCAGAGCTGATTGGAACGCCGACCAGCAACCGGATTACCAGGTGAGCGGCAACTTCCCGATCGCTCTACTCCTGGGTGGTCAGGGCTGGCGCAAGGGGCAGGTGGCGCCAGATCCATTGCAAGCGATGGCTGAGACCATTAACCGAAGCCAGATAGTCACAACAAACATTGGCGGCAGCGTGTCTGGCAGTACAGTCATCACCGCGGGTGGTGATGTAATCCTAGACAAAGAAGATAAGAATAGGCGTGATGTTCTTTGATCCATTGATCGGGCAGCCGTCAAAGTAGCTGTGAAGAAACCGGGAAAGTAAATGGCCGAGACAAACCTCGACGAGGAAGGTAACGTCGTTGGCAACCAGAGCCAAGCTCAGGTCGTCAAAATTGAGATCCAGGGTGATGTCACTGACAGTACCGTCATTGCCGCTGGAGGCAGTGTTTATTTCAACCTTCTCCGGCAAATCGGTGTTCCCTTCCAAGTCCCACCACTGCCCCCGCATTTTGTCCCCCGCCCCGAGGTAACCGACGTCCTCAAAGCTCGCCTGCTGTCTGATACCCATTCGACTCGCGGTGTCCTGGTGGTCAGCGCCATTCATGGCCTGGGTGGGATCGGCAAATCCACGCTGGCGGCAGCCCTGGGCTACGACGCAGAGGTGCAGCAGCGCTTTAATGATGGCATTCTCTGGGCCACTTTAGGCCAGCAGCCCGAGCTCCTCTCGCTGTTAAGCGGCTGGATTCAGGCCCTGGGCGACTATGAGTTCCGTCCGACGACGCCTGAGGCGGCAACCCAGCACCTGCGTAGTCTGCTGCACGACAAAGCGATGCTACTGATTGTAGACGACGTGTGGGAGCCTGAACACGCTCAACCATTTCGGGTGAGCGGTCCGCACGGCCAGGCGCTCATCGCCAGCCGTCGGGCTGACGTGGCGGATGACGTGGGCGCCGAACTCCACCAATTGGATGTCATGACGCCGACCCAATCGTTGGCGCTGCTCACAGCTCGCCTGGGGCGCCGTCTGGCCGAGATAGAACACAGCGAAGCCCTGGCCCTGGCCAAAGAGATTGGCTACCTGCCGCTGGCCCTGGAATTGGCTGCCGTTCGGGTAGCGCGGGGCAGTAGTTGGTTGGCTTTACGCGAGGCCTTGGCGGAAGAGATAGCCCGTTTGGAAGCCTTCGAAGGTCCCCGCCAACGGAGAGAAGGGCCCCGCTTGGAGGCCTCCTTCAACTTAAGCCTAAACGCTTTGCGTGTGGATGATGAGCCAGCCTGGCGAGCCTTTGCCTGGCTAGGCGTCTTGCCGGAGGATGTGCGCCTGGCCGCGCCGATGGCGGCGACGCTGTGGAACATCGGTGAAGCGGCTGCAGCCGAGATGCTGGAACTGCTCTGGAATGACGCGCCCCTTCATCTAACTTACCATAATGTTTTTGTGCCAGACTTTTGCCATAGCTGATAAAAAACATACTAAGAAGAGGCTACAAAATGAAAGTAAATGTTCCTGATTACGTGAAAAAGTATAATGATCGCGCCAGTGAATTGATGGACCAAGATCAATATGCTGAAGCCATTATTATCTATCGGCAAGCGTTAGATGAATATCCCGACATTGCCGTTCTCCACAATAATCTTGGTTGCTGTCTTGCTAACCAGGAAAGATACGAGGAAGCAGCAGAGGAGTTCCAGCGAGCGATTGATCTTACCCCGGTCAATCGCCGGGCCGGTGTTGTTACTCCACAGAGCTATCCAGAGGAACCAAAACAGAACCTTCTTGCGGTCCAGTCGCGTATCCAGGGGGTATGGCGTGCCCCTCTTGTATCTCGGGCTGGGTTCGACCCTTTCATCCGACCGGGTATGAGTTTTCCTCTTTACCTGTTCTGGTTCATTGTGCGTAGCCCAATCGGGTGGCTGCTGGTAGTAGCAACGCTGGTCGCCCAATTACTGACGAAGAATACGCCGTACTTCGCCATGACGGTAGGTATCACCAGTGCAGTTATCCTGATAGTTGCCTTGACTGCATTTGCGACCGACCCGCGCTTGCGTAAATAGATTGGTACCTATCAAGGTTTTGAAAGAAGAAAATAATGTCATCAAAACTCGGAATTCAATATTATGTGTTCGTTGGTAGCGGGTTAGGGACAATTTTTAGCACCACCCTGGCATTGGTTTATCAAGGCAAAACGTCTTTTGCTGAGACTGATCTGAATGAGCTACTCAAGGCCCCTACAGTGATTTTGATTGCGCCGATTGCAGTCGATTTCATTACCGGTATTGTCATGATGTTTTTTGCTACCGGAAAAGACTCCGGCCGAGATGTGGCGTCTCCTCTGGGAGACACCCAACCTCTGCTTGGAGCTGGGGCCAGTACTCTGAGAGGAACAATTAGCGCCATCTTGGGTTTTATCGTGGCTCTGATTGTCTTCTTTCTGGCCCCATTTGTTAATCACGGTTTCTTTGGCCATATCCTCTTTGGTATATTTTTCGGCGGCGGTATCGGTTCAGCAATCAGTCCATTATCACTCTTGATTCAGCGACAATTCGATTAAACACGGAGTGAAACTTGCTATGGCTAATATAGCGATGAATGTTTGGATAGCTTGGATAATGTGGCTTTTTGCGCTTTGGTGGCTGATCACGGCCTTCCGGGGTTACACTAGCCATTCCTCCCCACGCTACAAGAATTTGCGTGCATGCTATCTTGCGCTTATCGCCATGGGGCAATTGGCTTGGTTGGGATACCTTTTGCTCCAGGCTGTAACGCCACTTGTTTGCATCGTACAAGTAGCCTTCGGCCTCACTTGGTGGCTGTGGAAACGAGAAGATGCCTTCTACCGTCTTTATTCAGAAGGAACAAGACTACAGAAAAAGGGTCGTTTTGAGGAAGCTTATGTTCGATTCGAACAGGCGTTTCATGTATCCGAATCTTGCGGGAATAATGAGCGAAAGCTCCGTTTAGGTGAAGCTTTAGGAGGCATACGGTTCCTACAGGGACGTTTAGACGACGCTGCCAGGCATTGGGAACAGGCATTGAGCCAGGCCATACGACATAAGAAAATGAAGGGTATTGACCTACTGAACGGATTACTCGGGGCTGCATACCTTGAAAGAGGACTTATTCAACAAGCCCGGTTTCGCCTGGAGCGATCACGAGAATTTGCCCGTGATGGAAAAATCAAGGCTCATGCTTTGCAGAACCTGGCGAGTGTCTATGCGGAAATAGGTGAAGGGGAGAAAGCTATCAAAGCTCTGCGAGAAGCGCAATTACTTTATGAACGTCATGGCGACTTGAAGCAGGCCGCCGACCAGTGGAGCAATCTGGGACGTGTTTATCGGTTACTTTGCGACTATCCTCAATATGTGGACTGTGCCACACGTCAAGAAGCCTTAAAAAAATCCAGAATATACTTTAATGAAGCGTACCATTTCTATGAAAACTGGCTACAACAACATGAGAGGTATTGGCAGGGATACTCTTCTCATATCGTCCCCCCGGAGATTCGAGAATCTCGCAAGGTGGCGGCAAACGCTTTGGGTAGCATTGCCGATATCTACCGATTGGAAAAGGAGTGGGAAAAAGCCAGAGATTACTATGAACAACAATTAGAATTTGGACGAGGGATTACTCTCCTGGAAGACCTGAGTGGACTGGCACTTTGTTACCTGGAACTGGCTCAGACATCTAAAGCGTATGAAACTATTAACCGAGCGTTTGAAGTTAACCAAAGAGACCGGCAACAACAAGACCCGCGTACAGAATATCTACTCCATTTTCGCCGGGGATATTTGCACGAGCGAAACGGCCAATCGGACAACGCCTGCCTTGACTATGGGGAGGCCATGGAACGGTTGGACTCCTTACGTCAAAGGGTTGAACGACGTGATGAGCAAGGTGTCTTATGGCAACGCATTGGTTTGCTGACGCAATCTGAGCGGACAGAGGCGGCACAACGATTAATTCTACTGCGCTTAGACCAAAGAGACTGGCAAGCTGCTTTCAACGTTTTAGAACGGTCCCGCGCCCAAGCATTTTTAGAGGAGTTATCTTTTTCCAGAGGATCATCCCCCCTGAAACCGGCGGATTATAAAACTATCCAGGATTTTATTGATGGGTTTAGTGCGGCAACCGCACTGGTCGAATTCTACACGATGCTTGAAGATATTATCGTCTTCATTATAAAGTCAAGGGAAAAGCAGCCGACTGTGATTCGGTTACGCATACCTCAACGAGAGTTACAAAATTATATTGGCGACCCCAACATCGAAAAACCAGACCAGATCAAGTTACGATTAAGCCAATTCGTAGAATCATCCTTGGCAGAGTCACTATTAAGGAAAGTGCTGCCCCATCTTCAAGGAGTGGAATTGGTCTACCTAGTGCCCCATGGCCCGCTGCATTACTTACCCTTACATGCCTTGAGAGTAGACGGTGATTACTTGATTGACCGCTTCTCCATCGTCTATTCCCCCAGCGCGGCAGTATTGGATTTGGTGGTGAAACGGAAAGGAAAAAAGGCATGGACGAGGCAGTCAAAAGCATTGGTAATGGGCAATCCAACCCTGGACTTACCCTTTGCGGAAAGCGAGGCGAAACACCTGGCCGAGTTTTTGGGGGTGCAGCCATATCTGAGAGAAGAAGCTACTAAACACAGAATTCAGTCTGAAATACCGGGCAAAAATATAGTACACTTGGCCTGTCACGGGTGTTTCTATCCTCCAAAACCATTGTTATCTTACATCCAGCTTGCCGATAAAGAAGAACCAACCACGTCAGAGAAAATAGCTTTCGATAGCCCAGCAAGTAACAATGAAATTCGTCTTCCTCACCCCCCCGAACCAAAGGACCTGACTGGAGAGGAAATTATGACGTGGCAAAAAGACAGGAAACTACAAGCGGACTTGGTCGTTCTCAGCGCATGCGAGACAGGTCAGAGTGAGGTAAATCCCGGCGATGAGCCGATTGGTCTGACGCGTGCCTTGTTGGTTGCTGGTGCTGCAACGGTGTTGGGCAGTTTGTGGTCGGTAGACAGTATTTCTACTACCCTCTTGATGGAACGCTTTTACGAGAACTATTTGCATGGCGACCCAGACGAAGATCCGAGCACCAGGTCGCCCTTACTGCCAGTTGAAGCCTTGCGTCGAACGCAAATCTGGTTGCGCGATCGAGTAACCGTATTAGAAGTGAACAGACGGTGTGAAGAACAGATAGAAAAACTCGAAAGCACAGGAGAAATTGTTCCCGAGTGGTTATCTGATGCGGCGATAAAATACGCCTCACAAGCCAGAAAAACACCCGACGAGCATCCCTTTGCCCATCCCTATTATTGGTCCCCCTTTATTTTATCCGGCGCATTATAAATCTTTGAGAAGGGAGGTTATTATGCTTGATAATAAAACCATTATTGAAGTCTTGGAAACAAATTTGCCGTCAATAAAATCTCACTTTGGCTCTCACTTACCGGGGTTCGGTTCCAGATGGGAAGAGTTGACTGGTCACTTCGCTGCTGTTGCTGCTGAAGAAAATCCTCAAATTGCAGCTAGCAATCTAAGATTGGCAGTTTACAAATTACTCAAGATTTGTTGGGATTATGAGTATATTGCGAAATTGCTTGACCAAGCAGAGGAAATTGCCGGGAAACCCAGGCCAGTGAGCGGCGGGATTCTGCGCCCAGAAACTCCGGATCCCTCCATAATACCAGATATCATCGAGATCAAAGAAATCGCTCAACGTTTCCAATCACTTTTGGTAAGCTTGGCAGAGATAAGTCAGCCCAAAAATGACAAGAACCGGCCAAGTGAAGACACAGGCCAATCAGAGAGGGAGTATCCTCATGGTCACCGAACCCACCCTTGAACACTGTCTCTACTATCTGCGCCGGGTTGAGGGCGACAATGTCAAAACCATTCAAGAGCGCCAGGCTGCTTTCGAGGGAGAACTCAGGGGACTCTTGGCTCATTTGGAGCGCCTGAGTGGCCATGCTATTCCACACTGGGAGTGGCCTCAGGAGAGCCAAGATCGCCGCGTTAGCCAGCGCATCATGCGCACCGACTGGCTCGACAACCCGGTCATCGGTCGCTCCTACTTTGTCGAGGCGCGCACCTACGGTGATGTATACTGGCTCCAGATGGGCTACTACCAAAAAGACCAGGCGGAAGCAGAGATTTTCGCCAGCCTCGCCGACGAGGCTTGGCAGCCTGCAGCCACTGACCACTTGTTGGGGGTCTCCGTCTCTTTGTGTGGAATTGCCACCGAACCAGTGGACGACGTGGCAGCACAGGCCTTGACCGCCTACAGTGCCGAAGCGGCTGGATCGCTCCTCTCTACCCACCTAGCCAATGGCAAGGCCGGTTTATACGGCTCATCCGACCAGCCCTATGTCACCGCGCTCTTCTACCCTGATGAAGAGGCCGAGGCGTGGGTGGGTCAAACCCTCCTCAATGATATCGCCCTACGGCTCGAATTATACCGACACAAAACCGACCGCCAGCTGGCCTGGTGTGAGCAGAACTGGCCGACGTTGTCCGCGCAGGAGCAAACTCTGCGGGGCTTATTGGCCCAAGCTCAGATGGCGACAGTTGACGTAGAGCTATTGGGCCGGCTCGTCCGGCTTTATCGGGTCTTTAACGGCAATGTTGGGATGCTGGTCGAGCGGCAGACAACCCTCGACGTCAACTTGGGGAATCTGGATACCGTGCTCGACCAATTGGAGCCTTTCGACGGGGATCACTTGCTCCGATTTAGGCGAGATCAACTACACCGGCGGCAGGCGCAGCTCAAAGCCGATCTCGCTTTCGCCGACCAAGCCCGCAAAGAGGCCGATAGAGCCATCAACGCCGTGCAGGTCGAATTGGGGTTGGATCGCCTGCTGAGTCTTCCGGTAGGTTCAGATGACCTTGCTGCCCTGGCTGCGAGCGGCTTTCCCGGCGCACCGCCGCTGCTTGAAGCCGAGATCGAAGCCTTAAACGGGCACTCCAAACCCTCGCCGACGGTCACCTATCCCAAGATCGAAGTCTCGCCGCGCCTTCAGCCGCTCACAGCCAGGGAGACCATGCTCTTGCAGCACGTTTACCGGAATTTTGGCCGGGTATTGGTTGAACAGGCGTTTACTGGTGGTTATAGCGGCACGCGCGTACTTCTGATCCTGCCGGTTACTACAGACGACCGGGGCGCGGCTCGTAAGATCACCAAGCTCGGTCCGGCGCTCGACCTGCGCCGGGAACGCAATAACTTTCAGCAGTACGTCGAGGACTTCCTGCCCTTCTGCGTAGCCCAGGTAGAAACTGACCGATACGTTGAACAGGACGATCAGGCCGGTTTGAACTACGCTTTTGTTGGCGGGGGCGCCTTGGGCCGGGCGATAGACTTGGAAGCCTACTACCACCGAGCCGGATCAGCCGGAAGAGTGGAGCCGCTGGTCAAAACGCTAGAGGATTTGTTGGCCAGAGAATTGGGCCAATCCTGGTATGGCCAGGCTACGCCCTTGCGCTGCTTTTTCGCCGCCGAATATGGTCCCCACTTGGTTGAACACGTCCGGCTGAGTTTGCGCCCAGGCTCAAGTGATGGCTTGTGGTTGGATGGCCAATCGCCTCCCCATAGCAATGATTATGAGCGGATCGAAATAGAGGCCATCCCTCGCGATTATAAGACCGTCCCATCACGTACATTGCGGGTCGTCGAGGGTATGGAGGTCAAGCGGCTCAAAGCTGGCCAAATCAAGCTGCAAGACCCGGAGGGTCAGGGGATCGTCGTCCGGGTAGAGTTTGCGCCTGGCAGAATGCCACTGCAGGGCCTGGAAATCGGCAGCCGGGTTGGGGTGCGGGGTGAAGTCGTCTACAATCGGCGGGAGCGGCTGGAGGAAATTGTTGGTCAGATCTTCCCCTCACTGTCGCCATTGACCGGCAGCGAAATTATCAATCTGCCCGGCGTGGCCGGGATGTATCCTAACCCGCTGCGCTTATATCCCGTTGTCTTAGGTAAAACCCTGGAAGGCCGGCAATCCTACGTCCACGGCGACTTGCACCTGCGCAATGTGTTGGTGGATGAAGGGGGCAAGGGTTGGCTGATTGACTTTGCTCGGGTGGAGCGGCGGCACAATCTGTTCGATTTTATCAAGCTGGAAACTTACGTGCGGCTGATGGCCTTGGGGAGTAAAGATCTCCCCTTTTCACTAGCGGAGTATGTCCAGTTTGAAGGGGCTCTGGCAGCGGCAACTCAAGGCAACACCAGTGCGAGTTGCCCGGATGTCTCCCCGCTCCGACTCGCTTACGACGTCATCCTGGCTATCCGCCACCTTGCCCGGAACTATATGGAAGGGAACAGGTTTCTGGTCGAGTATTTCCCGGCGCTTTTCCTGTATAGCTTGGCGATGATGAAATACTACCGAGACGACCAGCCCCAATCCACCCGGCTCATCTTTGTCACGGCCACTGTGCTGGCCGATTCCTTACTGGCTGAGCCTTCCGGCGTCGGGCCATCAGTCGCCGACCAACCTTCTCCCACAGATAGCGGCGGCAAGATAAGTTGGGATAAGGCCACCCTCCGCGACTTGCTAGTTGCCGCTTTAGGCGATGAAGAGTTGACGGCGCTTTGCTTTGACCATTTCCATCCGGTTTACGAGCAATTCAGCACCGGTATGAGCAAAACCGACAAGATCCAACGCTTGCTGGATTTCTGCCACCGCTCGCATCAAGTGGACAAGCTGTTGAGTTTAACCAAAGAACGTGCCTCGGCTCAGTATGCGCGTTTCATCACGGATTTCAATCCATAGGGAATGATATTTGAGCGATATTCATCGTGTGCGGCTGACCACGATTGAATTTACCCCAAAACCGGCACAATTTCTGTGCCGGTTTTTTGTTCCCTAAAAACGTCAATCCCAATCCATCTATCTGTTAGAAAAACTGTCAGGTTCAGTCAGGTGTGTAAGGTAAAAATCGGGTAGACTGGGGACAAAAGTGGCCGTTCCGGGCAGAAAGGTGAAATAGCGTGACAGAGAACCAGTTGAGAGAAACTATATCGAACAATAACCAGCGGCAATTTGCCCAAATCTTGACGCGCGCTTTGCGCAGCAAAGGTAATCTGCTCATTCTGGCTCAATGTGCTGACCAATTGAGCCTGCAAGCCGTGGAACAACGAGCGCGAGGATTGGTGAGCGAGTCAAGCGTCGTCACTGACATTGAGCGGGGCCGAGCCTTGTGGGCATTGCTGCAGGAGGCGATTGACCGCCTACGTCCTACTAACTCGACGCCAGAGCATACGCCCGCTTGGCGATTATACGCCATTGCTGAGGGTATCTATGTCCAGGGCAAGTCAGCCAGGGAGATGACGGCTGAATTGGGGATCAGTTCGCGCACGTTTCATCGGGAGCGCCGGGCAGCAGTCGAGGCTCTGACGACGGTGGTGTGGCAGGTAGAACAGCAGTTGGTAAACCTGCCCGCCCAAGGCCATAGCCAAACCAATGAACCATCCAAAAGCCGATAGTCGCTGCCAGCAAGTTTAGTAAATCGAGGTTATCTTCACGCTATACCGAATAAAGAGGAGGTTAGAATGAATGATTTCTAACAGCAAAGTCAACCGAGTCATTTGGATAGAGCCTCTTATCCAACTAATCGATCAACACCATACCGCTGAGAAAGGAAAGAAAGAATGAGCATCGCAGATTGCTTGACATTCGAACCAGGCAAAATGCCTGAAGTGCAGGGGACTGAACAATTCTCCGCAAAAAGCTGTAGACAAGGTTTGGTCAGATCTCGTCTCCGGCAATCGGTCCTGATCATCTTCCTCCTCTTGTTCATGGCCCAAACAGCCACGGCTCAACCCAACGTGATTGCAACGATATCGTTTGGCGCCAGTCGAGCCGGCGTTATTGCCGCTAACCCAACCAATAATCATATTTATGCGGCTCAGGAGGATGTACCGGCAATTGCCGTCATTGACAGTAGTACCAACACGATCATCACAACGATCCCGACGGCCGGCTTCCATATCGGCAGTGATGTTAACCCTGTTACCAATCTGATCTATGTTGCCCAACAATTCGCCGGCAGCGTCAAGATCATTGATGGAAGCACGGACACAGTGGTGACGGATTTAGCCGTGCCAGGCCTCAATGGTGCGCTTGGCGACCTGGCCATCAACTCTGCCACAAACCGACTCTACGTTATCCGCGCCGACAATAATGATCTGGCCGTCTTCGATGCCGCCACAAATACTCTGTTGACCTCCATCCCTTTGAATTGTCCCGCCAGTCCCTGTTCAGGTATTGCCATTAATCCCATAACAAACCGAATATATGTAACCGCTTCACAGGGCGATGAGGTTTACGTAATTGAGGGAGGGAGTAACTCGCTTATTGCCACCGTGCCAGTAGGTGACCACCCGATCGGTATCGCTGTAAATCCTACCACTAACCGCGTCTATGTGTCTAACATCTCCGGCAACACCGTTTCGGTCATCGATGGCGCCACAAACACGGGCATAGCTTCAATTCCGGTCGGCAACAGTCCCGTAGGTATCAGTGTAAATCCAGAAACCAACCGGATCTATGTAAGCAATAACAGCAGCAATGAAGTTTCGATGATTGATGGCAGCAGCAACACTGTCGTAGCCACCGTGCCAGTAGGTGCTCAGCCTAACGGCATCACAGTAATGCCCAGTGCCAACCGCATCTATGTTTCTAATGACACCGGCCACTCGGTCTCTGTCATCGAGGACTTAACTGACACCACTTCGCCCATTATCACCCCTAACGTCAGTGGCAGCCTCGGCGATAACGATTGGTACATCAGCGATGTCGAGGTAAGTTGGACGATCACTGACCCAGAGTCAGGTATTGAGACCTCATCCGGATGTGACCCGACGACCCTCACGATGGACACCACCGGCGAAACCCTAACTTGCTCGGCGACGAACGGGGCAGGGTTATCTAATTCGGCCTCAGTTACCATTAAACTCGACAAAACTGCGCCAAGCATCACGCTCGATCCACCTTCCAACGACGCAAGCTATCCGCTTAACGCCACGGCAACGGCTGACTACAGCTGTAGCGACGCAACGGCGGGCATTGCCGCTTGTAACGGCCCGATTCCACCCGGTAGCAATCTTGACACCGCCACAGTTGGGGCGAAAAATTTCAGTGTCAATGCGGTCGACAGCGCGGGCAATAGCGCCTCGGTCACGCACACCTACAAAGTCATTTATAACTTCAACGGCTTCTTCCCGCCCGTCGATAATCTCCCGGCTCTGAACACGGCTAAAGTCGGCCAAGCTATTCCGGTCAAGTTCAGCTTGAGTGGCAATCAAGGTTTAAACATATTTGAGCCAGGCTATCCCAAATCACAGCAGATTACGTGTGACTCAGCTGCTCCCCTGGCACCCGTTGAAGAGACGGTTTCTCCTGGTGGCAGTTCTTTAACCTATGATGGTGGAGCCGACCAGTATATTTATGTGTGGAAAACAGAGAAATCTTGGGTCAACTCGTGCCGCCAGCTTCTGATCAAGTTGAATGATGGGACCACTCACTCAGCTAGCTTTTCGTTTTCCAAGTAAATAGAGTGCGTGAAGCGCTCAATTCCGGCCAGGTAGCGACCCCGGCGATCCGTTGCCAAGCGTAACGAGGGTCAGCAGAAGAGCGCAGCCACAACTCTGTCCAGTCAACCGGCCGCCGGGCAGCCCTTCCTCGCCCGGCGGGTCGAGTTGACTGTATCGCTCACCAACGACCGTACCCCCAATTCAATATCGATGGCCAGGACCGGCAGGCTGTCATTAAACAGGTCATGATCCGCCAGATTAGGAAGGCTGAGGCTCGTTTTTACGATTCGAACTTGGGTACCTGTGGGTGCGTCGTGGACGACGGCTTACGCATAGAGTTAGCTAAGGCCGTCGAGCGCTAGGGCTCTCAAGTTTGGTAGATACCCCCCCTTGCCACAACCTTCACCTTGGAACATCACTTTGTTCGAACCTTTAGGTCACAAGTACCGGCAACCGTCGCCTATTTTTTGGGTGTCACGTCCTGATTTTATGTTATAATAGGCAGAGTGCCACCACTCAATTGGACTTGGCGTGACCACGGGGCGAACTTGCCCCGGACTGGACCCAGTGCTGAACCGCCTAGAGGGGAGACCAACGCTTGAGCGACCTTGACGCTTTTCTGGAAAAAATCCGCAACAACCTCAAGCTCCTCCAAGACCGAAGAACGAAATATAGCGGGGAGCCTCCGGCGTCGTTGCTTACCCAGATTAGCGACCACGAAAAAGCCCTCGGTTTGACCGAACAAGCTCTGGCCAACGACATCAGCGAGGCTGACTGGCGGACCGCCATCGAGCCGCTGGTGCTCGACATTGAGGCCCGCGGCGGCGAGGCCAGCAGCAGTGTCACGATCGGCGATATTACGGGCGGCATTCACGATTCGGTCATTGTGGGCCGGGACCTGGTGCTGCAAGTGATCAAACAAGCCAGCCTAACGCTGCCCGAGCGCAACCTGGCCGGTCAGTTAGCCCTCTTGGAGCAGGCGTTACCCCAACTTGATCCTTTGAACAAGATTACCGCCCAGGCGGCGATTGAGAAATTGAGGCAAGCCTTGGCGGCCTTGCCCGGCCACGAGCAGCGCTACCGCCAGCGTCTCAAAGCCCGCTACGCTGAGGACGCCCCCTACTACATCCCCCTCTCCGGCGAAACGACCGAAGTCACCCCCAGCCAAAGCCCGGCTGCCGCCTCCCGGTCGGCCCGCCGGCGCCAGCAGCGAGCCTTAGCCGAGTATTGCGAGTGGATCCAGGTCGGTCAGGAGATCAAGCGGGTCAAGCTCGACACCCTGCGTCAGGGGGTGGACAAGTACCCTTGCATCATCCTGCTGGGCGACCCCGGCTCCGGCAAGACCACGGCTCTGGAGCATCTGGCCTACGAACTGGCTGATGAGGCAAACAGACTGCCCCTGCCGCTGCGCTTGAGCCAGTTTCAAGCCGGGCTGACCGTGGAGGAATTTATCGAGCAGGGCTGGGCCGGGGCCGAGCAGGCCGGCTTGTGGGGTATGCCGGAATTGGCAGCTAACCTGGATGGCTATCTGGCCGAGGGCAAGCTCTTTGTGATGTTTGACGCTCTGAACGAAATGCCCCACGCCGGTTATCAAAAACGCGCCCAAGCCCTGCACCGCTTCATCGATACCTGGTTCCCTAAAGGCAGCCGCTTTTTGGTGACCTGCCGGGTCTTGGATTACGGCGAGAAATTGTCCGGTTTGCAGTGGATCGAAATCCAACCCCTGACCGATGAGCAGATCAAGTCGTTCGTACGGAATGAATTACCCGAAACATGGGAGAGTCTATGGCACCGCCTGCCCGAGCGCGACGACCAGCCCCGCCGTTTGCTAGAGTTGGCCCGCAACCCCTACCTCCTGACGATGATGATCGACATTTTCAGTGAAGATGGCGACCTGGGGGGCAACCGGGCCGCACTACTGGACCGCTTTACCCGCATCTTAATGGGCTGGGCCAAGCACAAACCCCACCTGGTTCCGATCTGGCTAGACGAGGCGGTGCAAGCTGAGGCGCTAAGCGTGATCGCTTTTGAGATGCAAGCGCGAGCCAGCTCCGGCGCGGCGGTCAAAACCCGCCACGTCAAGAAGTTCATTCCAGCTAGTGTCCAGACCGACCCCGCCTATCCGCCTGATCCCATTCCGGACTCCGACGACCTGTTGATCTTGGCGGCCGGATCTAACCTAATTAAGATGCAGGTCAACCGTTCAACGGTGCACTTCTACCACCAGTTATTGCAAGAATATTTCGCCGCGCGTCATATGCTCAAACAGCAACCCGATCAATTAGTCGATTTCTGGCGCTGGCCTGGCTGGAGCGCGAAATGCCGCCTGTCGGCCGACAGGGTGATTGGGACCCACTCCCACCCCCACCGCAGACCCGATGGGAAGAGACTACCATCCTGGCTGCCGGACTGGCTCGGGAAAATGACGAACAGTTGGTGCAGGCCCTGACAGAAATCAATCCGGTCCTGGCCGGTCACTGTCTGCACGAAGGGCAAGCCAGAGTTGACCAGGCGACCCGCCTAAAGGTGATTGATCGGCTGCTGCAAACCGTAGCCCAACCTGAAGTGGCTTTACGAGTGCGCATTGCGGCTGGGGAGGTATTGGGCTATTTGGGTGATCCGCGCTTGGGAGAGCTGGCGATCATCCCGGCCGGTAAATTCGTCATAGGTGAGGGCAACCAGCAGCATAACCTGACACTGCCAGAATACCAGATTGGTAAGTATCTACTGACGAACGCTGAATATGCAGTCTTTATCGAGATAGGAGGCTATCAAGAACGGTGTTGGTGGACTGAACCAGGCTGGCAAGTGAAGGAGAAAGAGAATTGGACTGAACCATCATCTTGGCGAGATAGCCGATCTAACCGACCGAACCAACCGGTATCGGGGGTGAGTTGGTATGAGGCAGTGGCCTACTGCCGCTGGCGTAGCGCCGAAACCGGCCAGCAAGTGCGCTTGTCGACGGAAGCGGAGTGGGAAAAAGCGGCCCGGGGCACGGACGGGCGGATCTATCCCTGGGGAAATGAATTTGATGCAGCTCAATTAAATATGAAATTAGGTCATCAACAGGTTAACAATAAAACACCCGTAGGCATTTACCCTAACGGACGTAGCCCGTATGGCCTGTATGATTGTGCTGGTAATGTAGACGAATGGTGCGCCACAAAGTGGCATAAATATCCTTACCGGATCAAGGAGGAGTGGAATAACAGCTTTCTGGAGGAAGCTAATGGTCGAGTGCTGCGAGGCGGGTCGTGGGAATTTAACGATGAGAGGTTCGTACGCTGTACCTTCCGGAGTTGGAACGATCCGTACAATCGCGACTACTCATACTCGTTTCGGGTAGTTGTCCTCGCCACCTAATGCTGGATTTTGAGCGACCTAGATATTAAAACACTGACACACTGACCGGGCTGCTTATCCTAAACTCGAGCAATGTAATCAATGACGCAGTGATTCAGTGGTACAAACGCTAACCAGACGAAATGGTGGTGATAAAACAATACATCAAATCAGAGTACTCCTACTCTGAGGTCACGGCCCGGATTATTGCTGCGGCTCAGGAAATGCATGGAGCGTTGCGGTCGGGATTTAAGTAAGTGATCTATCAGTGCAGTCAGTTTTTCATTGGTTCAGTGTTTCAACCACTAACACTCAAAGGAGCAAAACAATGGCAAACAATGGCGACAATCTCTCCGAAGTCAAGATTGGCAACGTCAGCGGCGGCATCCACGGCAGCATTATCGCCGGGCAAGACGTCAGTCACGCGACCATCACCGTCGGCGGCCAGCCGATGTCGGCCCAGGACGAACCCACCCCGGAGCAGGTCAAGCAGGCCCTGGCCGAACTCAAACAGGCCCTGGCCGAACTTGCGGCCCAGAAAGAGGCCCTGGCCCAGGTCTCACCCTCAGCTCCGTACACAGCTCAAGGCGCCGAGGCCAGCGTCAACGCCGCGGCGGAACAAGCCGAGGGCGAAGTGGGCGAAGACGAGGCCAAATCCATTCAAAAAAGCCTGGAAGACGCGACCGGTCTGCTGGGCGGCCTCCTCGACGGGGCCAAAACCGTGGCCGAGAAAGCGACCGACGTCGGCCGGGCGGTCAAGCCGATTGCTGAGAAGTTAGAGCCGGTGGTCGAGAAGCTGGCCGTCGTCGTTTTCTGGGTTGGCCGGCTGTGGTTGGGAGCCTAACCCGTCACCAGCAGTAGGGGAGCAGGCAATGACCAGCAGCGTAGAAATCGGCGATGTTGAGGGCGGTATTCACCGCTCCAAAATCGCCGGGCGGGATATCATCGAGATCGGGGAATTCAAGATCGATATCGTCCCCATCGAGTCGGCCCTGGGCCAACGGCTGCCGGAGCGCAACCTGCCAGCGCTGCGTGCCACCCTGGAGCAAGCCCTGCCGCACCTGGCCGGAGCGCAGCAGGCCGCCACGCAAGCCGCCATCGAGAAGCTCGAGCAGCTCATCGCTGCGCTGCCCCGGCACGAGCGGACCTACCTGGAGCGGGTGCACCAACGGTTTGCCAGGCCGGAGACGATCTTTGTCGAACTGGAAGCCGACACTTACGAACAGCCAGGCCCCGCCGCGATCGACCCCGAGGCGCTTGATCTGGCCGCCGTTGCCGAGCTGATGCGCCAGCGCGAGACAATGCCCGAGCTGGAGGAGCTGCAGCGCCACGGCCGGGAGATCAAGTGGGTCCGGCTGCCCAGCCTGGCTGAGGCCATTGCGCGCTACGCTTGTATTATCCTCTTGGGCGACCCTGGCTGCGGCAAAACCACGGCCCTTAATCACCTGGCCTATGAACTGGCGGAGGCCGGCCAGGGTCGGGAGTCGCCAAAGCTGCCCCTGCTGCTGCGTCTGAGCGAGTTTGGCTCGACCGACCGGACCGTAGAGGCCTTCATCGACCGCAGCTGGCGCGGCTCGCTGGACAGCAGCCATTGGTCTGCCCCAGCCCTGGCGGACAACTTAGCGGGCTATCTGGCCGAGGGCCGGCTGCTGATTCTCTTTGACGCCCTCAACGAGATGCCGATGCTGGCCGCAGGTTTCAAGCAGCGGGCGGCTGCCTTGCGCGACTTTATCGAGCAGTGGCAGAAGACGGGTAACCGCTTTGTGGTCACCTGCCGGGTGCTGGATTATGAGCAAGAGTTGCAGGGTCTGCAGCGGGTCGAGGTCCAGCCGTTCAATGATGACCAAATCCGCACTTTTTTGCAGAAGGTGCTGCACCGACAGTGGCCCAAAATGTTGACCACGCTGACCGGCGGCAGTGGCGAGGCGCACCGGCTGCTGGCCATGGCCCGCAACCCCTACATGCTGACCATGATGGTCAGCGAATTTGTGCGCGGTCGGGGCTACATAAGCGTCAACCGGGCCGAGTTGATGACCCGCTTCACCGAGACACTGCTGGCCTGGGCCAAACGAAAACCTCACCTGGCTCCTATCTGGCTGGACGAGGCGGTCCAACGCGAGGCGCTGAGCCTGATTGCCTTTGAAATGCAGCGGCGGCGCGGCGCCGGCGCAGCGATGGCCACCCGTCACGTCAAGAAGTTCATCCCGGCCGAAATTCAAACCGACCCCGACTGTCCGGCCGACCCGATCCCCAACCCAGATGACATTTTAACCCTGGCGGCTGGGTCCAACATCATCGAGATGCCGGTCGACCGCAGCAGAGTGCGCTTTTACCATCAGCTGTTTCATGAATATTTTGCAGCTCACAAACTTAGACACGAATTGTCCAAAGGTCACGATTTGCGTCTCTATTGGCCTTCGGAGCATTGGTGGAAAGCATCAGGTTGGGAAGAAACTATTATTATATTAGCAGGGTTAGTATCTAATGTCTCAAGTTTTTTGGAGAAGTTAACGCCCATCAACCCTATTCTAGCCTCTCACTGCCTATTAGATGCAGGTGTTCAAGCAACCGAAGCGACCAAACACGGTATCATAACCGATCTCATAGTAAGGATGACTGACGTAAAGGAATCCCCACAAGCCCGGCCCTTAGCGGGTCGTGCCTTAGCTCGTCTGGGCGATCCGCGTGGAGGTGTAGGTTTGTCTGAAGATGGCTTGCCCGATATTCTCTGGTGCGAGATTCCAGCTGGACCTTTCATGCGTGGCAGCAACGATTATGTTACTGAACGAGGGCGACTGGCAAGATATTATGGCGACGAAAGACCTCAACAAGAGGTGTACCTTTCAGATTATCGAATTAGCCGTTTTCCGATTACCAATAGCCAATATAACGCCTTTGTAAGAGACGATGGTTACCAAAAAATTGATTACTGGCGAGCAGCCGCAAAAGCTGGTTATTGGAAAGATGGAAAGGTTAAAATCATTTTTTACAGTGATGAAGAGTTGTCTGAACGATGGGATGATAGACCGCCAGATTATTATGGTTTCCCGTATCACCTGCTCAATCATCCTATCGTTGGAATTACTTGGTACGAAGCAGTTGCATTTTGCTCGTGGCTCACCGTGCGGTTGCGGCAAAAAGAAGTCCTTAATGAGGATGAAGTAATTGGCTTGCCTACTGAAAACCAGTGGGAAAAAGCGGCTCGAGGTCCAGCTACAAGTAGACGTGTTTATCCGTGGGGGAATACTCCTAATCCTAACCATGCAAATTTCAGCGAAACTGGAATAGGTACAACAACGGCAGTTGGTTGTTTCCCAAATGGGGCAAGTCCATACGGGGTGGAAGATATGGCCGGTAACGTTTGGGAGTGGTGTCAAACCAGATTTCACGCCAGTTATGATAGTTATTATTTGGATGAGAATGATAATGAAAAAGTAGAAAAACGAGTAGTACGAGGGGGATCTTTTAGCTATGATAAGGACAAAATATGCTGCTCCGTACGTAGTTGGTACTTCCCCTTTACGAGGTATTTAGAGCAGGGCTTTCGGATAACGCTCTCAAAATTATTGTAGAATCACCCATAAAGTAGCCAAATCCTTAGATGATGTTCAATACAGATTCTTAGTTTTGGCATCAATAACTGGGTTAAAGATGACTGATTTTTTGCCTGATCCACAAGATCAACAGCTAATGGCCGATTCAGCCAAATCAGATGCCCACAACAGCCTGACCACCGGCGACATTCAGGGCGGCATCCACGGCTCGATCTTGGCCGGACGGGATGTCAAGCTGATCGTTCAGGTCATCCAACAGGCCGGCGGAACCCTGCCCCAACCGCGCAACCAGCCGGCCCTGCTCCAGGCCTTGCAGCAGGCTCAGCCGCACCTGACCCAACCGCTGGAAAAGGCCGCGGTTGCAGCCACGATCGCCGAACTGGAACAGTCTCTGGCCAGCCTGCCTGAGCATGAGCAGGCCTATTTGAAGCGTGTTTGCGACCGCTACGCCAAACCGGAGTCGGTCTTTGTCGAGCTTGAAGCCGACGCCTACGAGCGGGGTGACCGGACCGCGCCGGAGGCGGATGAACTCAATATGGCCGGGCTGGCCGACTGGCTGCGCCAGCACCAGTCGATGCCCGAGCTCGACGAGATCCAGGTGCGCGGCCAGGAGCTGAAGCGGGTGCGCTTGCATAGCCTGACTGAAGGGCTGGAGCGCTACCGCTGTCTCATTCTGCTGGGCGACCCCGGCTCCGGCAAAACCACGGCCCTCAATCACCTGGCCTACGAACTGGCTGATCAAGAACTCCCTTCCGCTGGCAGGGGGAGAGTCGGGGAGGGGGTCATGCCCTTGCTGCTGCGTTTAAGCGAATTTGGACCGGGCCAACGGGTGGAGGATTTTATCGTGACTAGCTGGCGTGGCTCTCTGCAGAGCGATCATTGGGCCGCGCCGGAGTTAGCCGCCAACTTGGAAGGCTACCTGACCGAAGGCCGGCTCTGTCTCTTACTCGACGCTCTCAACGAGATGCCGGCCAAAGAGTATGCTCACCGGGCGGCTGCACTGAGAGATTTCATCGACCGCTGGCAGTCTCAAGGCAATCGCTTTGTGGTCACCTGCCGGGTGCTCGATTACGGGGAGGAACTGCACGGCCTGCAGCGGGTCGAAGTGCAGCCGTTTAGCGATGGCCAGATTCAAAGTCTGCTGCAAAAGGTGCTGAACCAGCACTGGCAACGAATGTGGGATGCGCTCGTCGCCGGCAACGATGCCGCCCACCAACTGCTCAAGATGGCTCGCAATCCCTACGTGTTGACGATGATGGTCACCGAATTTATCCGACGCCAGGGCCGGCTCAGCCACAATCGAGCCAAGCTGATGGACAGCTTCACCCAAACCCTGTGGCGGCGGGCCCAGAAAAAGTGCCCACCCGGTGATTGGCTGGCGGTGCCAATCCAGCGAGAAGCTCTGGCCCAGCTGGCCTTCGAAATGCAGCAACGGGATGGTTTCGGCACTACAGTAGAGACCGAGGCGGTGAAGGCGGTGATGCCCAGCCAGGTGCAGCCCGACCCAAAGTGGCCGCCGCGTCCCGCCCCGGCTGATCAGGTGCTCAAACTGGCGGCCAGCGCCAACATCATCGAGATGCCGGTCGACCGTTCAACCGTGCGCTTCTACCACCAGCTGTTGCAAGAATATTTTGCCGCGCGTCACATGCTCAAACAGCAGCCAAGTCAGCTAACCGATCTCTGGCGCTGGCCCTGGCTGGAGCGCGAAATGCCGCCTGTGGGCAAGCGGGGTGATTGGGACCCGCTGCCACCGCCACCGCCGACCGGCTGGGAAGAGACAACCATCCTGGCCGCCGGGCTAGCCCCGGAAAATGACGATCAGTTGGTGCGCGGCCTGATCGGAATCAACCCGGTGTTGGCCGGGCGCTGCTTGCACGAAGGACCAGCCCGGGTCGATGGAGCGACCCGTCAAAAGGTGATCGACCGGCTGCTGCAAACCATCGCCCAACCCGAGGTGGCCCTGCGGGTCCGCATTGCGGCCGGAGAGGTGCTGGGCCATCGGGGCGATCCCCGCCTGGGAGAGCTGGTAACCGTCCCCGCTGGTAGGTTTGTGATGGGCGATGAAGACGTTGGACCCCAGCATACACTGAGTCTACCTGAGTATCGTATTGGCAAATATCCGCTGACCAACGCCGAGTTTGCGGACTTTATTGAGGCAGGGGGGTACCAAGACCGACGCTGGTGGACCGAGGCCGGCTGGCGAGAGAAAGAAAAAAGCAGCTTGATAGAACCAGCCACTTGGCGATACAGCCGCTTCAGCCGGCCAAACCAACCGGTGGTGGGGATCAGTTGGTACGAAGCAGTCGCCTATTGCCGCTGGTGGAGCAAGGAAATGATGCAAACGATGCGCTTGCCGACTGAAGCCGAATGGGAGAAAGCAGCGCGGGGCCCAGACGGGAGGATTTATCCCTGGGGTAACGAATTTGATGAAACGTGGATAAATATGGATTTCGGCGAGCAAATAGTCAACGCTACGACGCCGGTAGGCATCTATCCGAGCGGGGCAAGTCCCTATGGGCTGTTGGATTGCATCGGCAATATCAGGGAATGGTGCACGACGAACGTAGATAAAGAATATCCTTACTGCATTGAAGATGAGTGGAGCGAAAAATACCTTGACGGAACCGATGTTCGCATAATGCGGGGCAGCTCGTGGCTCGACTCCGTCGATGAATTTATCACCCGTTGTGCGTGCCGAAGCTGGAACCATCCAAGCGACCGAGATAGCGACTGGGGTCTAAGGATTGTGGTTTCCCTCTTTTGATACTGGACTCTGAGCTACTATGGTCCCAAAATTCTAAAAAAAGGACAGTCAAGTAACAGGACACAAAGACAAATTCGAGAAAAGTCGAGCCAGGCCCAGAAAGGCCGCGGTAGCGGCCCGAATTCAAAATTTTGTCAGAGGAGGCTTATGTCATATCGAACGGACATTGAAACATTAATCAGACGACACCAGCGCCGCCTGCAACTGCTCAAAGAGCAGCGGGCCATCGAAGGTATATCGGCCGATCCAAAAATTGTGATCCAGATTGAAGATATCGAGGCCGAGCTGGATCAGTTGCGGGCCGAGTTGGCCTCCCTGCCGGCAGAAGAAGCAGCGCCCACCAGCCCTCCCTCTGGTCGCGCCTCGCCTGCGGGGGGCCATACTGGCGGGGTTACCATCGGTAACGTGAGCGGCAATATCGAAGGGAGCATTATTGCCGGGCGGGATGTGCACAATGTCAACATCTCGATCGGCAGCCCGCCGTCGCCTGAAAAAATGCCCACTGTCGATGACCTCAAGCGGCTGCTGGCCAGCCTCCAACAAGACATGGCACAGCTTGCGGCCCAACCAGAGACACTCCAGCAAATTGCGCCCTCAGCGCCATTCACTATCCAGGGAGCCGCCGCCAGCCTCAATGCCGCGCTTGAAGCGGTCGCGGGGCCGGTCGATCAGGCCCGGGCTAAATCGGTGCAGCAGAACCTGGCCGAAGCCATCAATCTCCTGAGCCGCAGCCTGGACAGCGCCAGAACCGTCGCGGAGCAACCCACCCATCTTGGCCGGTCCGCGCAAACCATCGTCGCGGCCTTAGAGCCGGTCGTGGAGAAGCTCGGTACCGCGTCGGTCTGGGTCTGCCGGTTGTGGTTGGCGGAGGGAAGAAGTAACAAGCTGTAATGAGCGGGGCAATCGAGTACAGAATCAGGTGTCAGTTAAACCCTTGTTCAGTTTGGCTACGCGGAGCTCATGTGACAAAGAATGACCGAAACGCCCTAAATTTGACGTTTCGGTCACCTTGATTTCAAACGCCCTCTATTACTTTAATCCTCTACAGTTTTACGCAGTATGTCAGGTCTGTTCCGTTAATCGCTTTCACTGGTCGACCAATCATCGTGGACAACAACTGTGCTGTGTTAGAAGTAGCGAGGGCCTCCACATTAACCTCAGCGGGGATGCTATCAAGATCGATCTGGTAAAACCCGTAGGGTTGCTGTTCGTCAGCATAGACACGTTTGAAGCTGATTTGATAGGGCGCGCCACTGACCGCTAACTGAAAATAACCTTGTGCTAACAAAGCCCCTTGCAAACGAATACCCCAATATTGTAATTCTTTTCGACGGTTCATTGCTGACTCCCCTGAGATGTTGATTGACCAACAACCGTATCTTGAATTCCAATGACCTTATCCAGTGTATCCAAAAAATCAGACTCCAGTTTAAGAATTTCTATTTTTGGTAGTGCCGGTAGACTCACTCGCTGCACATATATTTGACTAGAGCTTTCTAGCTTACGCCCCAGTGCCCGACGATAATCTCGGATACCCAGCACGGTTTGCAAACCAGCGTAAGAAACGCCCGCTAAGACCACAATATAAAAAACGATGTTAGGAGTTTTCGTCCACTCCCAGTAAGAGACACCCAACGCTGCTGTAAAACCCAGAGCGAAGGTGACAAATAGTGAAACGATCACAATTGAGTTTTTTTGAAACATTGACTCACCTCTCGACAATTGCTGAATTACGTCCAGTAATGTTATTTAGTACGAGCCAGATCGACCAACCAGATAAAAGAGGGTCAAAATGGCGATAACCACTCCTGTCAGAAAACTGATAACCATTGCGCTTGCATTTTTCATCAGAGCCTCCTATAACTTAAATGTTCTTGTTAGTGGGCCAAAGTTATGGAACGCACGTTTGGAAAAAGAGCTCAAGACAGTATCTTCAATGGGGCCGTATCGTGACCAGGCGAGCCTTAGAAGACTACATGAACGTTTGAGTGAACCGATAGTCATAATTTGGCTGCCCTGCGCTCCCTGACGTTCAACAGCGGGTAGGATGCATATTAGCAGAACTATTAAGTTCTACTTCTTGCTATTCCACCACAATCGCGACTTTTCCCTCACTTTGGCACGCTAACCGTTTTATTGAAAGAACGAGCTATTATCGCGATCGCCTGTTGCTCTTTAACGCTGGTAAACAATTTCGGGGCTGCTTAAATAACTCCCAGTGAAAAAACATGTGGGATGAAGTACCCCACTACTCCCCCTACCAAACCACCGGCTATGACCTGAGCCAATGTGTGCCGTCGCAGGTAGATCCGAGCCCAGCCGATAAGAAAAACAAGCGTGGTAATAGCAATAAGCCATACTGATGGGACGTTGTCAAGGGCTATTGCGATAGCAATTGCGGTTGAAATTGTTGCACTATGAAAACTGATTTTCCAAAAAAGCGTAATCAAGCTCAAGATAGTGAACTGTAGCAAAGCGCCCTTAAGCAGCGAGACAAGAACTTCCGCCATATCAAAATAAGATAGTAGAACGACCCAGACTGACATCCAGACCAGCGTAAAAATCAGTGGTTTCAAACGTGTTTGGCGATTCGGGAGGTGGATGTCAACTGCCTCGCCGTGCCGCACTAGCCACCCGATGTAAGCTATCGGCGGCAACGACAACACAGGTAACGACCACAGCAGCCAAACCCACCCACTATAGCCAGACGAGCCATAACTTACGACGCCAATAGTCAATCCAACCATAACCAGCGCTGGGTTGAAGATATCAGAGAGCAAGCGAGCTATCGCATTAGGGTGGTTCAGCGACTCAAGAATTCTTGACAACCCATTAAGAACAGCCTGCTTTGCGGCAAATTTGCGTATTACCTGTGCATTTAAGGAAGTTATTGTCATATCGAAACCTTCTAGTCTTGTTGATATAATCTGCGATAAGAATAGTTGAGAGTTACTTTCTTGGCCCCATTATAACCCAATACCCCCCTCGATTCATCGTTCAAAAGGTTAGCGTAACTGTATCAAACGAATGAAAAAGAGCGAAGGGATTGCCTTCGCTCTCGTCTGGTGGGATTGTTTTTAGCGGGAATCATGAATAATATTTTGATTATTCAACGCCGACTTACAACATCACGGACACATTCGATCAATTGGTTAGGCGAAACTCCCTTTTTGATGGCCATATCGGCACCAGCCTGTCTTGCCTGTTCTATCAACTCCTTATGAGCGGTGAAAGCAATAACCTTAATGTTGTTGTATTTTGTTTTTATTCGTTCAATCTGATCAATCCCGGCTCGAGAATCGCCCCACCACTCCAAATCCATTATCACTACATCTGGTTCTTTTGCTTCAATTAAGGATAATACCTTGCCTGGCGTTAAAATTTGCCCAACATACTCTAAATCTGGATATTGCTGCACTGAGGCTTCCAGGCCAAGGGTCATCAGCGGATCGTCGTCACCGACTAGAACTCGGATTCTTTTTGCTTCTTCCAAAGACCGACCAGGCTGTTTTTCTGGTGGCTCTATATTTCTCTTAACAGTTTCCAATTCGGTTTGTAGTTCTTCAATTTTTTTCACTATGTCTTCTATTTCCATACCTATTTTAGGATCAGCCGATATTCCCTCAATCGCTTTCTGTTCCTCGAGTGCTTGCAAACGACGAGAATGACTCTCAATCAAGCGTTCTATATTTTTTTTGCGCTGCGATGAGTTATTCAAAGATAACATTATTTACTACTTCCTTCCTCATCAGCGCCCATAGACCTGGTTGTTAACAGACCACTTTTGAAACCAATGGCTACGGCCTCAGTTCTATTTTTGGCGTCCAACTTACTAATGATACTTCTTACATAGGTCTTCACGGTTGGGGTGGCAACGTTTAACGCATCACCAATTTCTTTATCTGTTAACCCTTGCGCTAGTAACCGTAGTGTCGCTGTTTCTCGTTCGGTCAGCGATTCAATGGGCATAGATGGAGGGGCTTCATCCGGCAATTTGTATACTGCGTAGATAATCGTGGCCAGATCGTCAGGAGAGAACCCCTTACCACGAGCTTCATGCGCACCGGCCTGTTTGGCTGCCTCTATTAACTTCAGATAGGCAGTGATGGCGATAACCTTTACTTTTTTGAATTCTTCTCTAACTTTTCTGATTTGCTCAATCCCGGCCTGTTCATTGCCCCACCAAGCTAGATCCATTATCAGGATGTTAGGTTGTTTTTCTTCGATGAGCGACAGAGTTTCGGCCGGGGACGCGATTGAGCCTACGTATTCTAAGTCGGGATATTGCTGTATCGCAGCTTGTAGTCCAAGTATCATCAGTGGGTCATCATCGCCAACGAGGACTTTAATTTTTTTTAGTGGCGTCATCATTGCTGTTCCGCTTTATTCTTGTTCAGTTCTTTTGCCAATCTCTCGGGAGTCATTTCTCTTTTCAAGAGGACAACATCGGCTTTTTTATCCTTTTGAGCTTTTTTTATCAACTCTGGAAAGGCGCTGATAGCGATGATAAACAAGGAAGGTCGCATTTCTTTGAGTTTTTGAATGGCTTGTAGAGTTGGTAACTCCGTTTTTTTTCTCTGGTCGCCGTACCAGTCCAAATCCAAAAGCAAGGCGTCAAAATCTGCATCATGTACCTTTTGCAGGACTGCCTCGATGCTCGCGGACTCTGTTTCGGCCTCGATATTCAAATCAGGACGAGATTTCAAAAGAGTTTCGAAGCCGTAGTTAAACATCATTTCATCATCAGCAATTAGTATTCTTGTCGGGCGTGTATCCTTATTGGCGATCATTGGCTGAATTATCCTCTGAACTGTTAAATCGCACTTGAACAAGGGTCCCGGTAGGGGCTGTGTTGATTTCTAAATTTCCTTCCAACATTCTGGACCATTTTTCCATTTGGCGTAATCCAAAAGAGGTAGTTTGGCTTTTTATTATTTCTACGGGATCAGTAAATCCTTGACCGTTGTCTAAAATGTGTAAAATCCAGTTCACGTTGGCTCTTTTTAATGAAACTATTACCTTACCGTCTTCTTTTTCTTTAATCCCTCCATGCTTAAAAGCATTATTAACTGCTTCCAAGATAATGCGGTAGAGGCCGTATCGAGTTTCAGACGGCAGTTCCTTTTCAATTTCCGAGTCTATTTTTATCTGTAATTTCTCTTTAAAGAGAAACAATTCCTGAAACTCACGCAATGCCTCTACCAGTCCCTTATTCAGCAAAGTAGATTGGCCAAACTCTTCCATAATGCGCGATAGATTATCGTAGGCAAACCGAGTTCCTTTTTCGCTGATTTCCAACCAATTCACAATGTTTAGGATCGCGTCTTGCTGAGGCAATTCAGAGAGTTGCCTGACCAATTCATTGCGTGCTGCCGTTGTAAGGAACATAGGCCCACCTTGAAGGATATTCAACGCGTCGTGAATATCGGCGCGCAGCCATCCTCGTTCAGCCTGTCGCGTGTCTTCTATGGCGTGAGCTGCCGCCAGGCGAACATTATCTGCTGTTTTGATCATAGAGTCTACCAACGCGTATAAACGTTGCCCCTCTCCTTCTGCGGGGGGTACCATATCTTTAGATACATTCAACACGGCTTCAAAAAGAGGGCATTCCTGGGTACCCCAAGCGGAAATATATAAGAATCCATGCGCTCCCTCAAACCTCATCGTTTCATGCATAAATTCTTTTTGAACCCACTCATCGTACCAGGGAAAGTAAATTAGGGCTATAGTATTTTTTTTGACGCCGGGTATGATAGTTAATTTGTTCAATTTTGTGCGATTCTCTCTTATCCAATGAGGATTTCTTGATTTTTGCATTATATTAATCCGCACAATATCGAATTCTTCATCACTCAACCCAAAGGGTTCAAACCCATCGTCCCAACCCAAAAAGGCAGAGATTTTTACAACGCCACGCTGGAAACCAAGAGAACCACTAAAGAAATTGCTAAGGGTATGGGCATCTTTCTCTGGTTCAACTGTTTTCTGCAGTTTTTTATCAACATCTATTAGTTGCTCCTGTGTTTCCAAAGAAATGGCTTCTTCTATTTCTCTAGACACAGTGCCTGTATATAACCAAATATCATGGATTTTATCTCGATTATCGAGGCGGCCTCCATCGCATCCTAAGGCCAGTAAGCCGATACAATTATTATCTGTTCCTATCAGGGGTGTATAGCAATCATAATCCTCAAGTCTGGGATTTGGAGGATAAGAATAGGGAAAATTACGTTCCTCTATGAAGATTCTTAGATTCTTTTGAAGTGTTTCATCGCGAATGAAATTGCCCATATCAAAATTTTTATCTAAATTAACGCCGGGAAGACGGAGCGGGATAAACCCGAAAACAAAGACCGCCGCCTTTTCGTGACCCAATAGCTCATTGGCACCGTAGACGACTTTCTTTAGCAGTTCCTTCATACCTGCCCGAGGTGTCAGTTCTGTTTGCCCGTAAAGGAGGATTTGTTGTTGTCGCTTATGTCTCTCCCCTCGTTCTGAAAACTCTATTGCGTTAGCCAACGCAGTTGAAGCTTGCGTTGCTAGAACATCTAATAAGTGTTCGGATAGCTCGCTAAAGGCGTCGGGATTAGTATTGTCCACACTTATGGTACCAATGTGTTTTTCCCCTACGTAAAGTGGGGCGGTCAGCAAGGAAGAATAACTACGCCCTCCCGGTTTTCCTATGTATCTCTTATCCGTCCTTACGTCAGGCACATTGATACTCTCTTTGTCTTTAAGAGCAATCCCTGCAATGCCTTCACCGAGTTTGAAGGTCATCCCTGCATCTACCTTTGTGTTAGTAGGATAAGACTTTGCCAATTTAAGCCGCTGGGTAGTTGGGTCATAACGATGCAAGACACTATTTTCTGCTCCCGGTATGGTTTCTTTGGCTTTCTTACAAAATAACATAACCAATTTGTCTTCCTCATATTCCTGCTGCAGTTCTTGGCCCGTCTCCCATTGCTGTTTGACGATTTCTTCTCGATCTCGCACAACATATTCTTTCGTCCTTTTATAATAAAAAGCAAGGCCAGCAATGATGGTGAGTACAAACATCTTTGGAATCCAAATATAAAAGAACCACCACGGCACGGAAAATGGGAGTGGAATGGCTCGGTATTCATTGATAGACCGCCAATATTCAGGGGTGCTGCTGTTTGCTGTTGTCCAACCAAAAACCAATGCCACAAGACTCCAGATAACTACCAGAGTTATAATACGGAAATAACGTCCGGCTAATACTATGGGAATAATGAACATAATGTACAGTTCATTGATAGGCGTATGGTGCAGGTAGAGTGTAAAAAATGCGAGGACAATATCTGCTAGCACTTGCAATTGTTTGCCGGGTAGTTGCTGAGATGACTTGATTATGATAATCGCTAGCAAAGCAGATGCATAAATAAAATAGGAGCTTATAGATATTAATGGCAACAAGAAGTCCAGAGCCAAGAAATAGCTTCGTTCAAATGTCATCCAGCCTATCCAGGAGTCAGGTTTGGAAAAATAGTCTTCTGGAAAAAGGAAGGCCGCAGCCATGAGAGTTATGGCTACAAAAAAACGCGCCCAAGTGCCGAATATCAGAAAAACAGCCCTTTCTTCTCCTTTTGCAGTATAACGAAAATGTTGCTTTACGCGGTCATCGAGTCTGTCGTATAAGTCTCGCAACGGATCCGGAGTTTTTTCAATTACCCAATCTTGTATATCTTCCCCCATATTTGGATATTTCCTGAGAATATGTCTGATTGGTTCCATAATTTTCTCCGTAATAATTTCCTTACCCAACTTCGATGCAGGGATCTCTGACTCAGGTTTGACGTCTAACAAGCAAGTCTACCATACCGGTAAAAGGTTTCCTCGAATAGTCCCGTTTGTTCATTGTTATTGGTAAATCTCAAGTAAGACTAACCTGCACTAAAAAATTGACATAAAAATGCCCGTGATTACAGTCATTATAGCAAAGTGCAAAACAAGAGTCATCATTCAGAAGAAGGTAGCGATCTTATTCAAATGAATGAGAGAGGCCTTGCCGTCCTGCCCTAGCACTCTTCTCCTGGCGATGCCGCTCTCGAGGATTAGACCGGCGGTGGCTGGAAAGCGAGCGGCGCCTCCAAAGCCTAAATCGAGCCCACGAACGGCCAAAGAAAACCAACCCCTCCGGCGGCAAGTTGAGCCGCTTGATGATCGGCTCCGTATCATCCAGCATCTCACTCACTCAACCCCTGTACCAGGCCGTTCAGGTGGTCGACCACGCCTGGCCATTACTCTAGAAATGAACGAGGGTCTTGGTCTCGGGATGGAGCTGGTGGTAATAGCAGGCTAAGCGAGTCGGACCAACATCAAGCCAAAGGGAGCCGTCAGCGCGACCTGGGTCGGAAAGAAGTACCGCGCCGCGAGGAGGTGCTTAAGCCTAGGCTCAAGCCGAGGCACCTCTATTTCCATTTGGGGGTTGGCGCGGCTAACCTTGCCGAGCTTTAAGCATACTTCTCCAGCTTCCTCTTTCGAATCGGATGGCGAAGTTTTCTGAGGGCTTTTGCTTCGACTTGGCGGATCCGGCTTGGTGATCTAGTAGCAGCCACGCCTGCTAGCTCCTAAAACACGAGGGCCAAAATAGCCCATTGCCACCGTGGATCGGATGTGATAGAATTACACGGTGTACATAAGTCGATTTGGCTCAACCGGATTTCAGGGGGCAGCGTAAAACGTAAGGCGTAAATTTACGTTTTACGTTTTACGCTTTACGAATTTCCCCAAGAGCCGTAGATTCTTACCGCTTCCAAGTGACCGGATTGTGGCACCAACCCAGATGGCAGAGCAGACCCGATCCGATATTTTACAACCGGATGAAGTCCGGCTAATCTTAAGCCTACGCTTGCTCATTGCCCGGGCCGCCAATAAGGATAGTTTGGCCTGGTGGGATGATGAGGCGCTGACCGCTTCCGGCAGTTTTCTGCTGGATCGGCTTTTTCCAGTTGCGCCGGCCTTGGCCGGCCGCAGCCTGGCGCTGCGAGCGGCGCAGGTCCGGCACCAGGCAGCCTGCGCTCCCATCCAGGATGCGCTGCATCTTTACCGGCTGGATCTTGATAACCTGGACGGGCTGGCCCTCCGGCACGAGCCACTCTGGCCCATGGCCGTACCGGCTGAGCCGATCGCGTCGATGGCTGCTCTGCGCCAGGCGTTGCTTGAGTTGTTGGGCGGGCCCGCGGCCTACAAAGTAACTCGCCGCCGCGAGGCTCAGACGCTCCGGATCGAGCTGCCGCCACCTCCCCGGGGCCTCTCGCCCCTAGTGCATCGAGCCAAAACGCTGGCCTGGGCTTACCTGGAAGGAGCGCCGGGGCAGGCCGTGTTTCCTTTTGGGTCCGGGGCCTAAAATAAAATGATGTGGATAGGAACGCAATCATTGACTCAAGATATAACACAGGCCTCTGAGCCGATTTATACCAGCCGGATTATCAAGGCCAGTGCTCTGATTCCCGACACTAAAGTCCTGTTGAGCGAATGGGACCTGACCCAATCCGTCACCGAGAATTTAGATCGCCTTCAGCGAGAGAATATCTTTGGCAAGGCTTCTCGCCGCCGGGTGATTGATATTCTGAAGATTTTCCGGCAGCGCTACTTTGCTGACCCGGACATCGGCGGGGCTCTGGTGACCTTGGCTCAAGGCGGCGCGCCGGCCCAGTGGCTGGACTCTCTGCTCTACTTTTTCTCGGCCCAAAATGATCGAACCCTGCGCGATACCGTGATCGAAGTCGTGCATCCCCGAAAAATGGCGGGCTACAATGATCTGACTGTTGAGTACGTGAACCGTCATTTGAATGAATGGGTCACCGAGGGCAAAATGACGACCGCCTGGAATAAGGAAACCACCGGCCGAGTGGCCCAAGGGATTATGGCTACGTTACGAGATTTCGGCGTACTGCAAGGCACGGTCAACAAGCGTATCGCCCCGGTTTTCTTGCCGACCCCGGCCTTTGCCTTGATCGCCTTCTGGCTCAAGCAGCGCGATCGCTCCGGGGACCGCGTGCTGCAAAGTGACGACTGGAAGCTCTTTTTCCTGCCGGTGGAAGGGGTGGAGCGCTTTTTTATCGAAGCTCACCAGGAGCATCTACTGAGCTACCACGCCGCCGGCTCGGTCATCCGCATCGACTTTCCGGCCGAGACGTTGACCGATTATGCCCGGTTTCTGCTGGAAAAAGTAGGGTAGAAATGATAGCCGCGGAGACGCGGAGAAAAAAAGTTGGCTCTTTTGGAACCCAAGGGAGTGGCACACTTCTAAAACGTAAAACGTAAAACGTAACGCGTAAAAATCAATTACGTTTTACGTTTTACGTTTTACACCTTACGTTTCACGCCGCCTCCTGAAATTTCATTGAGCCTTAAGACTCGGCACCCTCCGCGTCTTTGTAGCAAATAAGGAGCCGTATGCCATCTTTAAAGGAACGGGTCAAAACCCTGGAAGCCGATCTCAAGGCGAACCCGATGCGCCATCACATTTACCACGACCTGCCCTTTGCCATCTTCTGCTACCGGCCTGACCAGGAGTGGCTCATGCGCGGCGAGATCGAGCGGCTCAGGACCCGTTTGGAACAAGATACTCACCGAGCCATCGTCTTCATCTCCCTGGCTGAGTTAATGTGGCAAGCGGTTGACGACAGCGAAGGGCTAGATGAGTTGATTGCCCTGGAGCGGCAAACCAATTTCGACAAAGCCCAGCACCAGCTTCAGGACTACCTGTCGGACCCCATCTGGCGCCCGCTGCCTGACCTGCTGGACGAACGGCTGGCGGGTTTGGATCCCAGCCGCCACCTGGCCTTTATTATCCGGGTGGGGGCGCTGGCTCCCAGCATCTACCGCGTCTCCAAGCTGCTGGATGAGATGAAAGGCCGGACTAAAGTGCCGTGCGTGCTCTTTATGCCGGCCAAAACTGAAAGCAAAACCAGCCTCCGTTTTATGGGCATCGCCGAAAATGAAGGCCGGGGCAGTTACCACACCAAAGTTTATGCCGAGACGTGAGGGGGGCCACCAAGGCACGAAGGCTAGCTTGGGTTGATTTGGCAAGGGCGTAATGCGTAAAACGTAAAACGTAACGCGTAAAATTTTACGTTTTACGTTTTACGTTTCACGTTTCACGTTTCACATCGATAACTTGAGGACCTGCTATGCCACAAGTTTTAACCGACACCCAGCGTAAGTTGATCCACGACCTGGCTCTGGACGGCCGTGCCCTGCTGACTCGCGACGCCCGAGAACTGTTGGAAGGGACTTACGGCCTCTACCCCGACGGCCGCCTGGAGCCTGCCGGCAAACTCCCCCAGGTACAAAGCGACCCCGAGACCGGCGAAACCTACCGCCGGCTGGCCCAATTTCTGGCCGACGAAGAACGGGCCGGCCTGCCCCGGCCCGAGGCCGTGACCAAGCTGATCAAAGAGATCGCCTTTACCCACCTCAACCGGCTGGTGGCCTTCAAGATGATGGAGGCCCGCCAACTGATCCGGGGCACCCTGAATAAGGGGCTCGACTCCAACGCCTTCAAATTTTATTTGGCCGATCCGGCCCACGCCGAGGACTACAGCCTGTACCAGCAAGGCCAGGCCGAGACCGCCTACCGCCGCTTTTTGCTGTGGCAGGCCGGCCAGGTGGCCCAGGAGGTGCGAGTTCTGTTTGACCCCGACACCCTGCCCAGCCGCCTCTTCCCCCGGTCCCGGGCCTTGCAGGCGCTGCTGGACCGGCTGAACCGGCCCGAGCTGGCCGACTGCTGGCTAGCCGATGAGACCGTTGGCTGGGTTTATCAGTACTTCAATGAGCCTGAACTTCAGGCTGCTTTTGAGAAAGTGCGGGTTAACAAAGCAAAATTTGAGGATAGAGACATACCTTCTGCCACTCAGCTTTTTACGCCCCACTGGATTGTGCGCTTCCTGGTGCAAAATACCCTCGGCCGGCTGTGGGTGCAGATGCATCCCGACACCCGCCTGATCGGGAGCGACTTGCTGGACTACCTGGTGCCGCTGCAGGGCGACGTGCCCCCCGAACCGCTGCGCCCCATCCAGGAGGTGACTCTGCTGGATCCGGCCTGCGGGACGATGCACTTTGGCCTGGTCGCTTTTGACCTGTTGGCGGCGATGTACCAGGAAGAGTTGGCGCAGGCCGGCCAGCCCGGTTGGCCGGACACCCCTTCCGTCACCGATCCGGGCGACATCCCGGCGGCCATCATCGAGCACAACCTGTTTGGCATCGATATCGACCTGCGGGCGGTCCAGTTGAGCGCCCTGGCCCTCTACCTCAAAGCCAAAGCCTTTAACCCCAAAGCCAAGATCACCACCAGCAACCTGGCCTGCGCCGACGTGCTGCCCCTGAACGGGGCCCGGCTGGGAGCCTTTCTCAAGGAAGCCCGCTTCAGCCGGCCCATCTATGAACGGCTAATCCGGGCCTTGTGGACCCGCTTAAAAGACGTCAACCAACTGGGCAGCTTGCTGCGGCTGGAACAGGAGATCAACAGCTTGATTGCCGAGGAAAAAGCCCGTTACGAGCAGGCGCCCCTTTTTGCCGGGCTGCCGGGTGAGTTTGAGCGGGAAGCGGCCGAAGAAGAGTTCTGGCAGATTGTTTCGGCCCAAATTGTCCAGGGTTTGGACGAGTTTACCCGTCAACACAGCGAGTTCGACTATACCTTTTTTACTGGCGAAGCAGTGAAGGGATTGCATTTAGTTAATTTGATGCTGCGCCACTACGATGTGGTTGTAACCAACCCACCCTATCTGTCGCGCCGTAAGATGAGCTCACAATTAGCAGAGTTACTTGGCGATAGTTACCCTGAAGGGAAAAACGACTTTTATGCCGCCTTCATCCTGCGCAACCTGGAATTGACTTTAGATACCGGCTACGTTGGTATGTTGACTATGCATTCCTTTATGTTCATCAGTTCTTATGAATCACTTCGGCAAATGATCCGAAACCAGTCTGCGATTGAGATTGTGGCACATTGTGGCCCCGGCTTGTTTGAGGTTGGTAATCCAGGCACGTTACAGACTGCAGCCTTTGTTTTTCGTAAAGAAACAGATATGAAACGTCGAGAGAATGCGATAGGGACCTACTTCCGTCTGGTATATGCTAAAACAGGAGACGATAAGCGGCTGACCTTTGAACAAGCACTACGTGATGGTAGTAATACCTATACCTTGGCTCAGCACCGCTTTGATGCCATTCCTGGCAGCCCCTGGGTGTATTGGATAAGTGAGTCTCTTCGTACTTTGTTTGAGTCCTTGTCGAAATTGGAAGAAATTGCAAAACCAACTGTTGGATTACAAACAGGTGAAAATGCGAGATTTTTGCGATATTGGTGGGAGGTAGGAAATGAGCGAATTGCGTTTGATTGTTTAAATCAACAACAAGCTCAATTGACCAAAAAACGTTGGTTTCCATACATGAAAGGCGGAGGTTATCGAAAATGGTATGGAAATCAAGAGTATATAGTTAACTGGCAGCACGATGGTAGAGAGATCAGGAATCTCTACAACCCCGGCGGTCGATTAGCATCTCGACCTCAAAACACGGCTTTTTATTTTCGCAAAGGTGTAACTTGGACAGACTTAGGAGCTTCTGGTTTTTCGGCAAGAATCAGTCCCGGGGGATTTATCTTTGATGTAAGTGGATCGTGTGCTTTTCCACAAGAAACAAAGGAAATTATGGGGTTGCTTGCAACTATGAATGCAAGTAGTACTAGTTATCTTCTTAGTCTCCTAAACCCAACAATGCACTTTCAAGTTGGTGATTTGGCAAGACTTCCAATACCTTTGATTCAAAATATCGTTGCTTTGAAATCGGTTGTAGAAACCTGTTTACAAGTAGGTGCATGGCAATCGAAGTCAGACGAATCCACCTTCGACTTGATTGCCCCGCTTCATTGGGGTACTGGCTTGAGCGACCTGGCTATGACCCAAAACCGTTTAGCAAATCTGGAAGCCCAAATCGATGACGAAGTTTACCGGCTCTACGGCCTCAGCGATGAAGACCGGGCCGCGATTGAGACCGAATTGACGGGAGGCCCTCTCACCGCCGACGACGAGGCGGAAGAAGAACCTGCGATTGACGATGATGACGAAGAAACGGTCGAAGCCCCCATCACTGCCGAAGAGCTGGCCATCCGCTGGATCAGCTACGCCGTCGGGGTGGTGCTGGGCCGGTTTCGGCCGGGGGTGGCGGGGGAACTTGGCTCGGCCGTCTACCGCCGCGGCGATTTCGCCGTCGGCTCGCTGCCGGCGCCGGACGAGGCTGAGTTCGACCAACTGGTCGGCTCGATCGAGCGATTTGCCTATGTCGATGCCCAGGGAGGCCGCCACCGCTTCCCCACCGAGGTCGAAACCGCCCTGCGCGCTCTGGCCCTGCCGGACGGGGTCGCCGTCCTGGACGAAGGCCATCCCCGCGATTTGCCGGCCCTGGTGGAAAAAGCCCTGCGCCTGATGCTGGACGTGAAACGTGAAGACGTAAAACGTAATGACGTAAAACGTAATGACGTAAAACGTGAAGACGTAAAACGTGAAGACATTACGGATTACGTTTTACGTTTTACGGATCTCGAGGCTCCCCAGACGGCGGAGGTCATCCGCCTGGGGGCAAAGGGTAATCTCCGCAAGTTCCTGGAGCGGGACTACTTTACCAAGTGGCACGTGACCAAGAAGTTTTATCGGGGGCGGCCGGTTTACTGGCCGTTGCAGTCGGCCAAGCGGAGTTACGGCTTTGTTATCTTTCACGAGCGGGTGGCGAAGCAGACTCTCTACGTTTTGCAGCGGGATTACCTGGACCACAAGCTCAACGGGCTGCGGCTGCACATTGGCGATCTGCAAGGCCAGCTCGAGAGCCTGACCGGCGCGGCCCGCAAACAAACCGAGCGCAAGATCGATCAGGTTACGCAGCAGCTCGATGAAATCGGTGCGTTTGCCCAAACCCTCGCCCGCCTGGTCCGGGAGGGCTACGAGCCGGAGGCAAACTGGATCGACGACGGGGTCATTCTACGCCTGGCCCCGCTGTGGGAATTGATCCCCATCTGGAAAAGCGAACCCAAAAAGCACTGGCAGCGCCTCCAAAACGGCGACTTCGATTGGAGCCACATCGCTATGCATTACTGGCCGGCGCGGGTTCGGGAGAAGTGTAAGACCAATAAGTCTTTTGCCATTGCACATGGGCTGGAAGATCTGTATACCGGAAATAAATGAGGCTCCTTGGTAATTCCGGGGGGATGTTCGTAAAACGTAAAACGTAATTCGTAAATTTACGTTTTACGTTTTACGTTTTACGTTTTACAGCACCTACGCCCTGAACTCCTGTGGAGTCACAAATGAACATCAATTTCGAAAAGGAGGCCAAGAAAAAATGACGAACGCACCGGCCGGTAGCGGCCGCAAACTCCCGCCCATGCTGATCGTCCGCAGCGGCTGGATGACCTACTACGCCGGCTCCGTGCCTGGCGACGAATATCCCGTTGGCGGTGGCTCTTACAATGAAGACTATACCGGCTATGAGGTTTGTAACTTCCTCGATCTGGGAGGCCGGGTCCGGGGCTGGTCCAGAGCGCCTTCCAAAAAATATCGCAGCTTCAACCTGGAGCGGATCGACCCGGCTGCCAGCGGGGACTCGCTGGATCAGGTTTTGGTCGTCTTTGCCGCTCGCCATCCGGAGGGTGGGCAAGTGGTGATCGGCTGGTACAACAACGCCCGCGTTCATCGATATTACCAAAAGGAAACGGACAAACGCCGTTCGCTCGATGACGAATATTTTGGCTACTACTTTGAAGCCGCCACCACTGACGCCGTATTACTGCCGCCGGCTGTGCGGGCCTTACCGGTTCCGCATAGCTCGGATGGGATGGTCCGCTCCAACGTCTTTTATGCCTACGATGAGACCGGCCGGCAGCGGAATCTGCGCTGGCTGGAAGACATCGCCGATTTTGTGGCGCAGTATCACGGCGAAAATCTAATAAGGCCCGATCAAACTATCGATCCGGGGACGGCTGCGGTCATTACCGGCGAAGAAAACGACACGTCAGGCACAGGTCAGGGTCGCTTGGCTGCGGCCGCTCGCCGCAAGGCCATCGAATTGCGGGCCATGGCCGTGGCCAAGCAACATTTTGCAAAACAGCAGTGGACCACCAAGGATCATTCGGCCAGCCAACCTTACGATCTTCTGGCCACTAAGGGCGACCAAGCCCTCTTCATCGAGGTCAAGGGCACCCAACACGGCGGCAGCCACGTATTTTTAACCGCCAACGAAGTGAAGTGGGCCAGGGCGCATTATCCTCGAACCGCTTTGGTGATCGTGACCGGGATAGAAGTGGTGGAGAACGGGGATGAACCCAAGGGCACGAAAGGTAAACTTCATTTCATTCAACCCTGGCTGCCGGCGGACGAGGCCCTGGAACCGCTCGCTTACAAGTTTCAGACCGGGCTGGCCACGGATACGTAAAAAACCAGGCAGCGCCAAACCTTTGCCGGCAAATCCGGTCATCGTAACTCTTTTCAAGGAGTAGCTATGCAAACCATCCGTGAATTACTCACGCGAGACCTATCGGTGCCGATCGAAGAGGTCATCAAGCTCGACCAGCAGGATGAGACGACGGTCTACAACGAAATCAAGGAGTACGTGGCCACCCGGCGCATCAAGGAGCAGTACCTGGAGGTGCTCCAGAGCATCGCCGATGCGCCCGGCGACCTGACCGAAAATGTGGGGATCTGGATCTCCGGCTTCTTCGGCTCCGGTAAATCCTCCTTTGCCAAAAACCTGGGCTATATTTTGGCCAACCACGCCCTCAAGGGTCATCCGGCCAGCGAGCTTTTTATCGAGCAGTTACAGCAGCAGACGCCCAACGACCCGCTGCTCACCCGCCTGGCCGACAC
>CALMIS010000131.1 GCA_937864185.1 uncultured Chloroflexota bacterium | reverse complement strand
GGCCTCGCGCAGAAGGGGAGCAGCGTCTAGCCCCATGGTTACCAAGCCCCAGAAATCATCGCCTCGATAGACGGCCAGCCGAGCGGTCAGTTCCAGAGCGGATGCGTTTGAGCCAGGCTGGCTACTTATGGTCATCTGGCGGGAGTCGAGGGCGCGTTGGACCTCGGCTTGCACCCCGGGCTGCTCCTCCGAAAGCCAATCGCGGCCGAGAGCGGCTTCATTCCCGGTCACCGGGTAGACATACGGTTGAATGCCTCCCGGCGCTACGGCAAAGTAGCGAACCCCAACCTCGCCGGAGTAAAGCCCGGCGGCAAAGATTTCAAATTCGTTCGCCAGCGCCGGATCAGAGGCGGCGTAGGGAAGAGACTGAACAAAGACACTTAGCTCATTCAGCGCGGCAAAGTGCTGCCGGAGGGTTGAAGTTAAGGCAGTGCCATACTGGGTCAAATCGGCCGCCACTTGAGCCCGCCGATCGGCCAGCAGCCAGGCTTGGTACCACTGCCCGGCCTGCCACCAGACCGGCAGCAGTAGACCGAGGGCCAACAGAGCGCCCCCCAGGGCTCCCCGGCGCGGTCCGGCGAAATAGGTTAAGAAGCAGCGCCTCATTGCGGCTAGCCAGACTCTCATCGATCTCACCCTCTACCAGGAATTATAGTGAGCTTAAAGCGAGCATCAAATCCCTCTTATCTTTGCCCTATCGCTTCATCAGCTCGTTCTACCGGGGAGTTGCCCGGGTCGGCGTGGATTTTAATCAGCCCGCTAAATGATTTCTCTCACTTGCCTTAAGACCTCCTTGTCCGCCAGCAGATAGAGCGTGTCTCCCGCTTTAAGCTGGGTGTTGCCACTCGGTACCAGAAAACCGTCGTCGCGGCCGATCAAGACCAGCAAAGCCCCTTTGGGTAAACCAAGTTCGACCAGCCGGCGGCCAGCGGCCGGTGAAACCAACGGCAATTCAATCTCGACCAGATCGCCTTGAATGCCGTTGGTCGACTCAAACTCCAGGGGCGAGCGGCGCCGGGGTCGCAGCGGCGCGGCTACGCCCAACCAACGCGCCACTAAAGAGATACTGCTACCCTGGATCAGCACTGAGGTGAGCACAATAAAGAAAACCAGGTTAAAAATTGTATTGGCTTGCTCCACGCCGGCCAGCAAGGGAAACGTAGCCAGGATGATGGGCACCGCCCCCCGCAAGCCAACCCACCCAACCATGGTCATTTTGGGCAAGTCTACTCGAAACGGGAGGAGGGAGAGGTACACCCCGATGGGCCGGGCCACCAAAATCAAAAATGCCGCGGTCAGGAGGCCGATTCCGGCCACCCTGAAAACTTGTGACGGAAACACCAGTAGCCCTAAAGTCAGGAACATCACGATCTGCATCAGCCAGGCCAAACCATCATGAAAACGCATGAGGCTGCGCCGGTGAATGACATTGGTGTTACCCATAACCAGACCGGCCAGATACACGGCCAGAAAGCCATTGCCGCTCATCAGGGTCGTGCCCCCATAAACCAGCAAGACCAGAGCGATGGAGAGAACCGGGTAAAGGCCATCATATTCTAAATTGAGTTTGTTGATAACATAGACCATGCCGTGCCCAAACAGATACCCGGCCCCAATCCCGAGGAGCATCTGGATAAAAAACGTGGGCACCAAGCCCCAGATAGAGGTAGCCGGGTCGGTCAGCAACCCCACCAGGGACGTGGTCAAGAAGATAGCCATCGGGTCGTTGCTGCCCGACTCCAGTTCAATTAACGGTTTTAAGCTTCCTTTTAAACCAACACCGCGCGACCGCATCACGGCAAATACGGCCGCGGCATCGGTCGATGAGACAATCGCCCCCAGCAGTAAACCTTCGCCCCAGGAAAAACCAAGGACGCCGACCGCAAATGCGCCTACCGCCAGAGCCGTAAACAGCACCCCCAGGGTTGACAAAACCAACCCATGGGGCAGCACGTGGCGCACGCTGGCCCAGTTTGTATCCAGCCCGCCTGAAAACAAAATGAAGATGAGCGCCACGACCCCCAACGATTGGGCCACATAGGCGTTATCGAAGTCAATACCGCCTAGCCCTTCTGAACCGGCCAACATACCGATGACCAGGAACAGCAGCAAAGCCGGTACTCCTAATCGGCCGGAGGCCTTACTTGAAATAATGCTCAACAGGAGTAAAATGGCGGCACCCAAGAGAAGATAATCAAAAAAAGTCATAAGCGTCCTATGTTTTTACCCGGTGAGGTTTGAGCAAGAGCGCGAAGGTATTCGTTTATTGGCTGTTTTCTAAGGGATCATGCCATCATCTTCGATACCAATCCTACGGGCGAAACAAAGCCTTCGGGCTTCACCGCCAGCACGGCGCAGTCCACCTGGCGAAGGACAGTTTCGGCGGTATTGCCGATGAGCAAGCCGGCGATACCGGTGCGACAGACCGTGCCCATAACGATCAGGTCTATCCCTTGGGCTTGGGCCACTTCAGAAATGACCCGCCCCGGCTCGCCTTTCAACAAATGCACCCGGTGCTTCAGCTTGTTTAAACCGTAGGGCAGCAGCGAGTCGTTTAGCAAACTTTCTTGCTTTTGTCTGGTCTCGGACAGCAACCGGTACATCTCTTGCTTGGACAGATTGCCTCGCGGTCCCCTGAGTATGGCCTCGCCAAACAGTGTCCAGGCATGGACGATATGGAGTTCACTCTGCTCCAATTGAGCCAGCGACGTTGACAGCTCCATAATCGTCTTGTTGAGGCTATGGCGCTCTTGGTCGAATGGATCCGGATCGACCGTCGTCAGAATGCGCCGGTAAGGCCTGGGGTGGGTTGGCTTCATCACCCAGACCGGGCACGGGCACTTGCGCAGCAGTTGCATCGGCGTGCCGCCGAACAGTTTTTCCTTCAGTCCGCCTTCGCCCCCGGCCATAATCATTACCAGATCGTGCCGGTTGCGAATTACGGCTCGGATAATTTCAAGGAAGGGAGTGCCGCTGAGGACATTAGCTTCGACTTCGATTTCCTTTTGCCGCAGCGAACTGATAAGCTGTTCTAACGGCTGACCCGGTTTTTCGATGATGGGAACGGGCGGTTCTGCCACTGTTCCCGCGCTGACTAACCGAGATGGCTCGTATGTGACCGCCTCGACCAAAACTGCCACAGTTAGCCGCGCCCGGTTTCTCCGAGCCAGAGCCGCGCCCTGAGCCAGGAGCGTTTTACCCAGGGTATTATCCTCAACCACAATGAGAATGTCTTTAAAGCGCTGCATTGTCAGATTTTCATCCTTTCTAACCCCATCTCCGGGTTATCTCACGCCGGCGGGTTGGCCTTTATACAGGCGCTCAGGAAAGCCAAACAGCTTAAATAGCTCCATCGCCATCAAAACCGTTGCGGCCAAAAGCGCTAAATAGAAGAATTCTATCGGCGTAACGGGGCCGATCCGCAACAGCGTCTGCATAAACGGCAAATGCATTGACAACAAGTGCAGCCCCAACGCCCCCACCACCCCGGCCACAAGGATAACATTGCGCTGGAGGGGGACTCTGAAGGCGGAGACGTACTCGGAGCGGCAGTTAAAGACGTGGAAATTCTGGAATAAGACCATCAACAGCAGGACCAGGTTACGGGCCGCCGCTTCATCCCAGCCAGCCTCCAACAGACCATACCAGGCGCCAAAACAGACCAGGCCCATCGTCGCCCCGGAGATAACGGTTTGTTGCACCATCAACTTGTTAAAGATCCCCTCCATGGGCCGGCGGGGCGGCCGCCGCATCGCCCCCGCTTCACCGGCCTCGAAAGCCAAAGCCACATCCTGGAT
>CALMIS010000130.1 GCA_937864185.1 uncultured Chloroflexota bacterium | reverse complement strand
ATCCGTACTGTAGTCGCAGAGGGTTAATATCTTGTTAACTGTTTTTTAAGAGTATCTTAATTTTTTATTAAATCGTTTTTACATCTATATCGAAAGCTAGGGACGAGTAGAAATTCCAATTTGTCTAGGATTTTTACCCACTTATGCTGGCCCCGTTGCCACCGGCCGGCTGGGATCGGTGATCCACTCGCTCCAGGAGCCGGGGTATAGTTTGGCTTCGCCCAGGCCGGCGTGGAGCATGGCCAGGACATTGTGGGCCGCGGTTACGCCGGAGCCGCAGTAAAAGACGGTGCGCTCGGCGGGGGTGTCGCCCAAGACCGCTGCCAACCGAGCCTTAAGGGCCTCGGCGTCGAGAAAGCCCTGCGCGGCATCGAGGTTCTCCGCAAAGGGGCACGAGAGCGCACCGGGAATATGGCCGGCCACCGGATCGAGCGTTTCATTTTCGCCCCGGAAACGATCGGCGCTGCGGGCATCGAGCAGCCGGTAGGCCGGATCGAGCCGGATCTGCTCGACCTCGGCGGTGGTTAGCAGCAGCTCGGGGCGGAGCCGGGCTGCAAAATGTTGGGGCGGTTTCGACTCGAGACCCCGCCTGACCGGCCGCGCCTCGGCTTGCCAGCGAGCCCAGCCGCCGTCGAGCACCGCCACCGCTGCGTGGCCCAGCCAGCGCAGCATCCACCACAGGCGGGCGGCAATCGACCCGTTACCGGCATCATAGACCACCACTTGGCTGTCGTGGCCGATACCCCAGTTGGACACGGTTTGGGTAAAAACCGCTGCGTCCGGCAGCGGATGTCGACTCGTTTGGCCGGGGATGATCGGACCGGACAGGTCGTGATCCAGGTGAGCATAGACCGCGCCGGGCAGGTGAGCCTCTTCATAGCCGCGCCGGCCCTGCTCCGGATCGGCTAGGCTAAAGCGACAATCGACAATGACCCAGTGTGGGGCCGTCAGGTTCGCCGCCAGATCGGCGGTTGAGATCAGGGTCGTGAAAGACATTAGTTTGCTCCTTGCAACCATTTGGCCTGCATTTTAGCCAGCTCACCCCGCTCCTCCAAACGGACCAGGCTGTCGTTGACCGCGGCCAGCAGATCCTGGCTCTCGATGTGGACGGCGGCGGCGTACCATTCGTCGGTCAAGTAAGTGACGATCCGGAGGCCACGGGGCAAAGCTCCCACCGCGCTGACTCCATCGACGACGGCGGCCTCGGTTTGCCCGGCCAGCAGGGCCTCGATGGCTTCGGCGGCGGTGGCCTGACGCACCAGATCGAGTTGGGGCCGGGTTTGCCTCAGCCGGCGAGCCTCCATCTCGGCCTGGCTGCCCCACTCGATAGCCAGAGTCTGGTCACTTAAATCCTCAACGTGCTGGAGCGTTAGGTCGTCGCGGCGGGTGACCAGCACCTGCCCAGCGTTGAAGTAGTTGCGAGTATAGGCCACGTCTTCAGTCCAGCGCGGATCGTACGGCAGGCCGGAGATGACCAGATCGACTCGCCGGGCCAGGAGGGCATCGTACAGCCCATCAAAGCCGATGTTGACGATCTCGACCTCGACGCCCAAATCGGCCGCAATCGCCCGGGCTAAATCGACATCCAGGCCGACGATTTGGCCCGCCCCATCGACCGCCTCAAAGGGCGGGAAACTGGCATCCAACCCTACGCGCACCGTCCCGCGCTGCCGGATGGCGGACAGGGTCCCGTCATCGGTGGGGAACAAAGACCAGAAGAGGAGCAGGCCAAAACTTACGACAAGCAGGGCCCCAACCCAAAATTGAAGGCGGCTCCCCCCCCGCCAACGCGAATAAAGAAAAAATCCGGTCAATCCGCGCTGATCCGCGTCCCAAAATCCTCCCGCCCGACGCAGATCTGCCGCCCGCCCGCCTGCCCGCTTACCGGCCACTCAGTTCGCCTCGACTGTAGCTCTGAAGTTCGAGATAAATGGGTTTGGCTTCAAAATCCGGGGTGACAAAGGTAAAGTAGTCCAGATAGGTCCGGGCCGGCCAGGGATAGCGAAAAGCCCACAGGGCCGCGGCCTCCGCCCAGGGCCACTCCTGGACCAACTGGTAAGCCCGGATGGTGTTCTCGATGCGCTGGCCGGGTTTCACCGCCCGAGTCCAGCGAGGATGGTCGTTCCAGCCGCCTTCGGTGATGTAGATCGGCATGCCGGCATAGCCGGCCTCGACCAACCGGTCGTGCAGCAGTTCGGTGCGGCGAAAGTTGACCACCTCGGGGTGGGGCGGATCATCGGCGGGGAAGATCCAGCCGTAAGCGTGCGCGGACAGCCCGTCCATCGCCTCGCCGGCTCCGGCTGCCAGCATCCGGTCGAGATAAATCAAGTCGTTCAGAGCCTGATCGCTGCCGGGCGGAGCCAACGTTGGCGCTAAGGCGCCCCCCAAGACCAGCACCTCCGGATGGTCAGACTGTTGGACGCGTTGGTACGCAATTTGGAGCAAGCGGGTATAGCCTTCGGGATCGATCGGTTGGAAGCCCCACTCCAGCGCCAGATTCGGCTCGTTCCAAATAATGACCGCCGGAATCCGTTCACCGTAGCGATCGACGAAGGCTTCGACATAATCGCCAAAGTCCGAGAATCGCTCCGGCGCCAAGTAAGAGGAAGCCGAGTCGGCCGGCCGGGCCCACTCCGGCACAAAGCCCAGCCGGGCAATGACCTTTAGGCCCTGCCGGTCGGCGTGATCGATCACGAGATCGCTGTGAGACCAATCAAAGAAGCCGGGAAAAGGTTCGCGGTAAGCCCAAGGGAAGTACTCGACAATCCAGGGCGCTCCCATCTCGCGCACCATCTCCAGGGTGCGTTTGATCTTCCAGGGTTCCACCTCATCGGTCAGGCGAGTGTGGAGGCCCATCTTCGGATTGATGGTGGTCACGGTTCGCTGCGGGCCAAGCTCGATCGGATGCGGCGGGTCGGCGGCGGTGATCAGCAGGCCGGTCACCACCAGCAGACAACCGGTCCAGAAGGCCCGGTACCAGAGACGAACATTGGTCATCGGCGTGTCCCCATTGCGTTTAATGAAAATCCCATTGCCAGATATAAAGACAGATGATATACTGACTTTGAGTTTTTTTGAAAAGTCGGGGCAACAGAAATTATTCCGTAGTCAGGAGATATCTCTAAACATGCCTGTCCGGTCCGCTTACAAAAATGATCCCGGCCTCAACAAAAATCGACAAAACGAAGATTTCATCTGGGTCGATGATGAGGTGGGCTTATATATCGTGGCCGACGGCATGGGTGGCCATGAAGCCGGGGAAATTGCCAGTGAGCTGGCAGCGACCACGGCGGGCCACTATATCGCCGAAAAGCTCAAAAAGCAGCCGGTCACTTTAGCCGCGGAAGTCTTGCGGGCGCTTTTGCTCGAGGCCGGAGAAGCGGCCAACCAGGCGGTCTTCGAGGCCGCGCACCAGGCCGAACAAGACCGCAAGATGGGCACCACCCTGGTGATGGCCCTTATTCAAGCGAGCAAAGCTTATATCACTCACGCCGGCGACTCGCGGGCCTACTTGTTGCACCACTCAACTTTAAAACAACTGACCGAAGACGACTCGTGGAGCAACTTTGTGCGAAAGTCAACCGGGGCAGAAGGACAGGCGCCCCCGGGCATCGGTCATATTTTGACGAAAGCGGTCGGCCAAAGCCCACCGTTGGAACCCTCGTTTTCTATCGTTGATCTGGCACCGGGCGATACGCTGCTGCTATGCAGCGATGGTCTGTGGAACATGGTCGACGATGATCGCCTCTTGGCCGAACTGGAGGCTGCCGGCGACCACCTGGACCAGGCCGTGGACAGGTTGGTGGCCGCGGCTAATGCCGCGGGTGGCAAGGACAACATTTCGGTGGTGCTGGTAAAGCTGACTGCCGCTGCAGACTAACCCCTTTGGCCGGCCAATCTTCCTCTGGCCGGATCTGCCTCCTCTGAAAATAGCGCCGCAGGCCGGGGGGCTTAGGGGGTGCCCCCCCAAAACTCATTTTCATTCTCAGTATCGAACCCCCGCCGGTCTTTTCTTAACGATTCATTAACGCGGTAAAGCATAATTGAAGATATTGGCCTGTCCCGGCTAAAGCGCAGGTGTAAGATAACCGGATTCTGAAGGCCTCGAAATGAGAGCCAGCGGGGCTACTTTGGAGTAAGACGTGAGCTTGAAAAACGACTTCTGGCCGCAGCGGCCAACGAAAAGAATAGACGGGTTCATCAACCAGCACGCTTCCAAGCTGATCGCCCTGGCCTTTTGGTTGGTCGTCATCGGCGGCTACTGGTGGTTGACCGATCAGTACCACTTGACCCCGGAACAGAAAATCAAACTGGTGGCCGGCCTCTTTGTCGACCACATTTACGGGCCGGTCCTGTTTATCCTCTTCTTCGCGCTCCAGCCCCTCGTCTTTTTTCCCTCTTTCCTGCTGGGCATTGCCGGTGGCATCCTGTACAGCCCCCTCGAAGCGGTTCTTTATGTGACCTTGGGCGCCAATGGTGCCGCCCAGGTCTGCTACCTGGTCGGCCGGTTCTTTGGCCGCGGGATGCTCCAGTCCAACCCCGCTGCGACGGAGTTTATCCAGCGGTACCTTAGCCGGCTACGCGCCAATACTTTTGAAACGGTCCTGATGCTGCATTTGCTGTTCGTCCCCTTTGATCTGGTCAACTACGTGGTCGGTTTTCTGCGGATGGATTGGAGAAGTTTTAGCCTGGCGACGGTGATCGGCTCACTGCCGGGGATCTTGATGTTTGTCTTGTTCGGCCGCTCGTTGGGCAGTATCGATAAGCTGATGGCCGGCGCCCCGGACATAGACTTCTTTACCCTGGCCTTATCAGGCGTCATGTTGGTGGCCGGGATTGGTCTCTCGCAGTATCTTAAGCGGCGTTAGCTAAATTCCTTCTCCTGTAAAAATAAGGTGTTGGACAGGAGTCCCAAAGCTAGCTTTGGGACTCCTGCGGATTTCCATTCTCGGGGCTATGCCGCAGGCTGAGTCCGTCTCCCTTAAAAAAATTCCTCTCAAAAATCATCTTCAGCCCGGTGATGATTTGTTGTCGCCCCGAGTTTGTGCCAAAATAACAAGTATGAAAGCACCCAAACAGATTACCCTACCCGTGATCGGGATGACCTGCGCCAACTGCGCCGCCGCCGTCGAGCGAAATGCTAAAAAGGTCGCTGGTGTCAATGAGGCCGTCGTCAACTTTGCCAACGAAAAAGTGACTCTCAAATTTGATGGCAGCCAGACCGCGCTGGAGATGATCATCGACCGCCTTGGGCGGGCCGGGTATCAAGTCCCCATCGCTGAGGCCGAGTTAGCCATCACCGGCATGACCTGCGTCAACTGCGCCGCCAGCGTCGAACGGGTGCTCAACAAAAAAATACCCGGCGTCCTCCAGGCGACGGTCAACTTTGCCACCGAGCGAGCCACGCTTCGCTATGTTCCCGGTGCAACCGGCCTGGCAGAGATCAGCGCCGCCGTCGAGCGGGCCGGCTATGGCGCTGTCCCGCTCGAGGCCCAAACCGGCGATCCGGCCGAGGCGGAACATCAGGCCCGCGAGGCCGATATTCGGCGGCAGACTCGCCAACTCTACGTCGGCCTGCTCTTCACCGGCCTGCTCTTTTTGATTTCGCACAACTGGTTGATGCTGTTTCTGACCGTTTACGGGCTGGGCTCGCTGGAGCAGTGGGTCTATCCCTGGTGGATCAACGTCACCCTGCTGGCCTTAACCAGCCCGGTGATGATCTACACGGGCCGAGATTATTTTACCGGCGCCTGGCGCAGCCTGCGCAGTGGCACGGCCAACATGGATCTTCTGGTAGCTTTGGGGGCGGGCGTGACCTTTGCTTACTCCACCATTGCCACTCTGGGCTGGCTCAACGCCCCGACCTATTTTGAAACAGCGGCGATGATCATCACCTTGATCAAAGTCGGCAAGGTCCTGGAAGCACGAGCCAAAGGCCAGGCCGGGGCAGCCATCAAGACTCTAATTGGCTTACAGGCCAAAACCGCCCGGATCGAGCGCGAGGGGCTAGAGGTAGAGGTGCCGGTCGAACAAGTCCGGGCCGGGGATATCGTCATCGTCCGGCCGGGGGAGAAGATCGCGGTCGATGGCCTGGTCATCGCTGGGGACTCCACCGTCGATGAGTCGATGCTAACCGGCGAGAGTTTGCCCGTCGACAAACGGGCGGGCGATGAAGTCTTTGGGGCCACGCTCAACAAACAAGGCCGGCTCAAAATCCGGGCCACCCAGGTCGGGCGCGAGTCGGCCCTGGCCCAGATCATTCGCCTGGTCGAGCAGGCCCAAGGCTCAAAGGCCCCTATTCAGGCCATCGCCGATAAAACGGCGGCCATTTTTGTGCCAATGGTGATGACCATCGCCGGGCTGACCTTTGCCGCCTGGCTCATCAGCGGGGCCAGTTTCACCACCGCGTTGCTCCACCTGGTCGCTGTGCTGCTGATCGCCTGTCCCTGCGCCTTGGGCCTGGCCACCCCCACCGCCCTCGTCGTCGGCCTGGGCAAAGGCGCGGCCCAGGGCATCCTCTTCAAAAACAGCACCGCCCTCGAGTTAGCCCACAAACTCAACATAGTCATTCTCGACAAGACCGGAACCATCACCGCGGGCAAACCGGCGGTCACGGATATACTTGTTAGCAATGAACAATTAGTAATTAACAATGAACAATTAACAAGCCCACCCCTCCACC
>CALMIS010000129.1 GCA_937864185.1 uncultured Chloroflexota bacterium | reverse complement strand
TCCTCCCACCAAAATCTCTGACTTCTCCGGTTCAGTTATTTATTTTCCGCATACAATGTGGCAGAAGATCGCACTTTTGCACAGCGGTTAAATATCACCAATTTGCTGCAGGTTGGCGTTATTGAAACAAATGAATGTTCATGCAACATAGGTAAAGCTATCTTCCCATTGCCCTAATCCACCAATAATGTTAAAATAAAAGTGTGGCCTCGCCCTCGGCGGGGCTGTGACCCGAATCAGGCAACGCCTCCCCACGTCTTCCCCAATTCTTCGCTCCCTTATTAGGCGGGGTGGGCCGGCCTACAATCCAGATAAATTGCCTTGAGTTTCTGCCACATAATGCCACCAGGAGTTACTGAGACTCCACCCCTTTTCACCAGTGAGGTCTTGAAAAAACGTAAAGAGGCAACGATGCCCATGAGGTTAGACAGTTACACGCTAGCATACCGAGCGGCTGAGACACGCCAGGTGATGGGCTGGCTCAAAGCCGAACCATCGAGTTGTCGCATCCGCCTGCGCGGGGCGGGTACGTCCAATTTCCTGGCCTTTCTGCAGCGTGATGATGTCCGGCAGTATTACCTGGGGCAAGCTTACGCGGATGTCGCTTTTGTCCTCATTGACTTGCTCGCCCTAGTTGAACAGACCGAGGCGGCAGTCTACCACCTGCTCCTGAATCGCCAGCCATGCCAATTCGGTTCGGCCGGTGCAGACCCAGTGATCGTTGCGGAAATCATGCGCCTACACCACCAGTCCCCGATCCAACGCTTGATCGAGCGTAGCCTGGATACGCTTTGCTATCGACCCCGGCAACGAATTGTTCTCCTCTGTAAGAATTTTGGCGCCTTTTTCCAAAACCATCCACCATCCCTATTTCACTACCTGCGAGCTATCCGTGACAATCAGAAAGACCAGCTCTCTAATATTGTAGTTGTGACCAAAGATCTGGCCAGCCTCCGGGCTGCTCCGGCATGTCTATGACCTACATTCTCCCTATACGGAGGAGATACATAGATTTGTGGAGCGAAAAAGTTGTCAGGAAAATTGTAAGGTTTGGTCAGGTTAGTTAGGCAAAAAGGCGATATACTGAAGCCAAAAGTGGCGGTTTTTGGCAGAAAGAGGGGATCTAATATCTTTCAATTGGTCATCTCCGGATTAAGAAATTAGGTTTTGACATTAATGGGAGAGTATATCGTTAAGTTATTTACTCATAACGAGCAGGGAAAGGAATAATATCTGATGAGCTTCTTCAAGCGTATATTTGGGGGAGGTATTATAGACGCCGATGCTTCTGGTGGACGAATGAAGGTACTCGACCGGTTATTAGGATTGAAGCCAGGTAAGTCGTTTGAGTTTGATCATGCTGGGGTCAGATTCACTGTAGTTCAACTAGACGAACTGCTCTATTCTGTAGTCGACAATTTTGGCCGTATGCATTATCGAGGCCCCTTTTTGCCTGACATGCTCGGGGATATTTTGGCATTAAGTAAGGAGCAACTAACTCATTCGGTTAAGGGACACGATAGCGAGGCTGACAGCTTCTATGAGCAAGGAATGAGATTGGTTGGCCTCGGCGATAACCGGGGCGCCTTGAATGCTTATCGGGGAGCATTAGAATTGTTTCAGAGACAAGCCAATGATCAGTCAATCGGCGCAACTTGGGCAAAGATCGGTGAGGCTTACTCATTAGTGGGAGAACATAGGGAGGCTGAGGAGGCTCTTCTCAAGGCTGCTGACATCTTCTGTCGCCTTGGAGATCTTAGGGCTTTTGGAGGAGTTCTTGTCAACCTTGGGTCGGTCGCATCCGCACTTGGAGATTATGAGAAGACGTGCAGGCTGTATACCGAAGCTAAAAATATTGCTCAACACATTGGAGATAAACGCCTAGAACTGGTCGCTCAGATGAATCTGGAGTCCCTATAACACTAAGATCAGGACTCGCTACCAAGAGATACACATATATTGTTTTCCTTACTGACTGGGAGTCGGATTTATGGCCCATCACAAAAGAAAATTAAGTTTCTTCGAGCGTTTGTTCATTACGGAAATAATCACTTCCTTTTTCGAAGCTCCTACATGGACTGACGCACGTCGTGTTGTCGAGCGACACCCTGGACTCCTGAATGAGGACCTTGCCACGCGCGTGGAGCGTATGATTCAAGAACAGATAACAAAATATCATCAAACCGCTGAATTCCAGCGAAGCGTGGAGAAACGTTGGAGTGTGTTGCGTCGTTGCCAGGAGGTGGGCATAAAAGCTGCATTTTGGGAATATGGATTGGATGGCGTGGAAATGACCATACCCTCTGAATTTAAAGCCGAATGGGAGGGTATCGGAAAACTTGAAGCATATTATCGGCAGACTGGTGATATAAGGCCTTTGGATAAGGCAGTGAAGATCTGGGAATTTATCTTAGACCATCCTCACTTCTCAATTTCCGTGATAGATTTCCAGTTAGCTGTCCTCAATGATAGTGGAAAAGCGTACTTTGATCGTTATCAGTCCACCAAGCAACTTCCAGACCTATACAGCGCTCTGAAATATTGGCAACAGGCCGTGGGGTTGGCCTCAGATGATTCGCCTGATGTATCGAGTTATCTCTATAATCTGAGTATGGCGCTGAATGCTCTTTACGATAATACGGGCGAATCCGTCAATCTGGACCAAGCGATTGAAACTCAAGAGCAAGCAGTAAGAAAATCTCGCCCGAAAGCATTTGACCTGCCTACATTTTTAAACAACTTGGTTCAAGTGCGGTGGAAGCGCTTTCGTCTGACACGGGATCGAAACGATTTGGATCGCCAAGTTGAGATCTGTGACCGATTAGTAGCAACAACCCCGCTAGGTTCTTCTGACCTACCCAACCATTTGAATAATCTAGGCATGTTATTGAGAGAACGCTATCATCTGCTGAGAGATCGAGCTGATTTGGAACGTGCTGTCAACATCTGCGAAAAGGCGGTCGCCGAGACTCCACCCGATTCCACAAACCTACCCATAACAATGATCAATCATGGCCTTACACTAGAAGACCTTTATGAGTTTACGAACAATATCGCAGATCTCGAGCACGCGCTTGCTCTTTATCGCCAAGCAGCAAATCAGACCCCGTTTAACTCACCCCACTCTGCCTCTTGTTTAGTTGCTCTGAGCAGAGGATTGCGAATGCGTTATCAACATCTAGGGGAGCCCGCAAATATGGAGGAGGCAATTGCTATCTGCGAAGAAGCATTAACGTGGGTTCAAGGGGATTCATCTGTTTTGCCTGATCTTCTAAGTAATCTGGGTAACGCATTGCGGGAACGTTACCATCGAAACGGCAATCTCATTGATTTGGATCGCGCCGTCGAGTCCCATAGACAAGTAGTCGCATTCCCTGCACTTAGTTCCCATCTTTTTCCAGCAGCCTTAAGTAACTTGGGTGCCGCATTACGAGATCGCTTTAAGGTGACGGAGAACCTAGCTGACTTGGAAGAAGCTATCTCAGTTTACCAAGAGGCAGTGGATCGGTCCCTAAGTGTTTCGCCCAAATCGCCCAAATTGGCAACCTACAAGAATAACCTTGGCAACGCTCTAAGAGAGCGCTATCGCCAAATCAAAAATATTGCTGATTTGGAGTATGCTATCCAGCTTCATCAAGAGGCAGCGATACAAATGGAGCAAGTGTCAATTGGTTCACCCAGTTTCGCCAACTGCCTGAACAGTCTCGGTGCAGGACTGGCAGAGCACGCTGGTCTGACAGAAAACCTCACAGAATTAGATCACGCTATACAGACCTTTGAAAGAGCAGTGGCGCAGCACTGGCTCGGTGATCCTGATCTGCCGGTCTATTTGAACAGTTTAGCCACTGCCCTGTTCAACCGCTACTGTTGGACAAAGAATGTAGCTGATCTTGAGCAGGCTCGCCGGATTTACGAGCAGGCAGCGCAAGAAGGTCTAAAGAGCGCGGCTGGAACAGGCCTAATTAGTGTTGGTAACTGGGTGAACCTTGTATTTGAAGCACAAATCTGGGATGAAGCCACTCGACTCTACGATTATGCCCGTGAGTTTAGTGAGCGACTCTTTAAGATACAACTTGTCCGCAGGCACAAAGAGAGCTGGATACGTAAGACTCAGGGGCTTTCCACAAATATTGCTTATGCCTTAGCTAAAACCGACGAACCTGACAATCTTCTAAAAGCAGTTGAAATTGTCGAGACAGGTTGTGCCCGCCTGTTGTCAGAGGCACTAGAGCGTGACCACGCCAACCTCAATGCCTTAAGGAACGCACATCCCAAACTAGCCAACCGCTACGAACAGGCTGCAAATCGCATTGTATATTTAGAGAGACAAGTTGGGTTTAGCGAAGAGCGATCACTGGATCCGATATTAAGAGAAAAACTGCAAGTAGCTTATCAGGATTTGGCCTCAACGACAGTTGCCATTCAGCAAATCCCTGGCTACGAAGATTTCTTCCGCACCCCAAGCTTTAAAAAGATCCAACAGGCACTTACAGCATCACACTCTAGTGTTGATGGGCCAGCAGTAGGTGTTTACCTTACAGCCACGTCTTCGGGCGGATTAGCACTGATCATTTACGCGGGTGGCGTCAAGCACGTATGGCTCAACTTTACCGTAAATGACTTGGACAATTGGCTCGTGAGGCTCGATGGTGAAAAAATCATCGGTGGTTATTTGGCGGGGCAACTGGGAGAGGCAAATCTACACGAAGCATTGGACGATCTTTTGCCTCGTATTGGCAAGGAGATCATGCAGCCCGCGGCCACCGCCCTAGCTGACGTCTTACCACACCCGCCAACGGATCAGAAACCCCGCTCAGTGATCCTCATCCCTACCGGCCGCCTGGCTTTGCTCCCCCTGCATGCAGCAACCTATCCGGTCAACGGCCAGAAACGTACTTTCCTGAATGAGTTTGCCGTCACCTATGCTCCCTCCGCCAGCGCGCTTAGCCACAGCAGGGCAGCGGTGTTAGTACATCCGAATGGTTCATCTACGCTCTTCGCCATCGGAAACCCCTTGCCCTTGCCAGAAGGAATACAGCCACTGGCCTTCGCTCAGGCGGAAGTTGAGGAGATCGCTTTAACCTTTGGTGAGGGTGCAACTGCACTGTTTGAAACCCAAGCGACCCGCCCGGCTGTTGAAACTGGCCTCGGCACAGCCACCTACCTGCATCTTGCCTGCCACGGCCAATTTGACCCAACCCAGCCGCTCGACTCTGGTCTGATCCTGAGTGGGGGTGACAGGCTGACCCTGCGTGATGTGCTGGCCCGCTCGCCCTTCCGCGCCGCCCGGCTGGCCGTGCTCTCTGCCTGCCAAACCGCTATCACCGATTTTAACCAGCTTCCCGACGAAGCGATCGGCTTACCTGCCGGATTTCTACAGGCGGGGTTGCCAGGTGTGGTCGGCACCTTATGGTCGGTTAATGATCTGTCAACCGCGCTGTTGATGATCAAGTTCTACGAGTATCATCGGCAAGGAGATCAGGCCGCCGGGATGGGGCCTATGCCACCAGTCATTGCCTTACGCCAGGCTCAGTGTTGGCTGCGGGAGGTGACTGCCGCGGAGCTGCTAGACTATTTCAATCAGCACAAGGCTCTGCACGACGCCGAGCGGGAACGGTTGCGGATGCCTGCGGACACGACTGCCAAAGGCGTGATCCGCTTTAGCCTATTATCGCCTGAGGAGCGGCCCTTTGCCGAACCGTACTACTGGGCACCATTTATCTTTGTAGGAGAGTGACGTATGAATCCACAAGCTGTCTTGAATGCCTTGAATGAGTTATGGGACCAGCTTCCCTCACTTGTCGGTTCGGCCTGGGTTGACCTCTTCCCACGCGTACAGACTTTGATTCGCAAACTCCAAACTGCTCGCGACGACACCGAACGCGCCCTGCTTACTGCCGATATTATCATGCTGCTGAGGGAGTATCCACCAGCCAGAGACCGCTTGCGGGCGGTAGTGCAACGCCTCGATGCAGAACTGGAATCAAGGGGGTCACGTTCAGGCAACGAAACGACGACAGTATCTCCAACTGGCTGGGAAGTTACCCTTAGCGAACTGAGTGGGCATTTGGAGCCACCGCTCGAAACGCGTTATACTGATATCATCACCCCACACCGTTTGGCCTTGGGTGAGCGCGGCGCCATCACCGTCCGTCTGACCCGTGCGCTTGAGCCAGACAGCCTCGCCTCCCAGTCATTGACGCTCCAGCTCAAGCGGTATGTGGAAATCTTCCTGCACCCTCAGTCGGATGGGTTTGAGGTGATCGGCGAGCCGGTGCAGCGGCTGATGGTCGAGCCGGACCGGGACACCGAGACGGCAGCTTTTCTGGTAAAGGCCGTCGGCCTCGGCCGCAAGTTTCTGACGCTAGATTTCTGGCAAAATGGGGCGCTCATCGGCACGGCACGGCTGCAGATTGATGTGACCCAAGAGGGCCCGGTTGAGACCCAAATCCAGGTACCAGCGGAGCGGGTATACTTCGGCGGCTCTTATGCCCCGCCACCCGATCTAGACTTACGGGTAAGTGTGCAGCTTGAAGTCGGCCAGACGGTACTCAGCTATACGCTACATTCCGCCAACGGTGCCGCGCCGTTCCACTTTCAGCCGGCCGGGCAGGTTATCATTCGAGGCTCACCGGAACAGTACCAGGAGCGGCTCATACGCGCCATTGAAAAGCTAGCGC
>CALMIS010000128.1 GCA_937864185.1 uncultured Chloroflexota bacterium | reverse complement strand
TGTAAGTAAAAATTGGATAAAGGGGACGTAAAGAGGGCATATAAGAAACTGTCACGGTTTCGGCTATTTCGTTGGAACGGGAAGGGGTAAGGGATTAAAACATCTTTAATGATTATCTCAAATCGTTGGGGCTAGGTGGTTTCTGCTCAATTTTTCTCGCTGGACAACCTATTCGTCTATTCCGCTGTTTTCCTTAGCCAAGCAGTCGTAAGGTGGTTATCAAGCGGAGTCGATTGTTGAACGATGGCTGAAGCGGCTCGATACGTGCGTAGATCATCAAACTGTTTAGCTATTTGAGCGACACCGTACCAGGCCTTTACATTTTTAGGATCAAGTTCTATTACTTGCTGAAAATGAACTAGAGCCTGTTCATACTGCCGAAGTTGATAAGATTGCTTGCCTAACGCTAGCCAGGCCTCAACGTCGTGAAGGCGTAGTTCGGCAGAGTTTTGATCGGCTAAGAATTGAATAATGGTGCTAGCCTCTCGAACGAGTGAGTCAATACTGTAAAATTTGGAGATAAGCTGTTTGCAATTTGCCGCCAGATTAGAGGCAAGTGACTTATTTTTGACGAGTTGGATAATGGCCCTGGCAAAGGCACTAGCTTCATCCGCAATCAAGAGATCCCGGCCATGAACCACTGGTAGCCCTTCGGCTCCTAAAGTTGTCGAGACTAAGGGAACCTCGCAGACTCCGGCCTCCATTATTTTGAAGCGGGTGCCAGACTCAAACATCAGGGGCACTAAAGCCACATCTGCATGTTTCAAGTAGGGTAATACGGACGGTAGTTGACCGGTCACAGTGACATGTTGAGATTCTATACCGGCGAATATTTCTCGCGAACCTTTCCCAACAATGTAGAAATGGATTTCGGGAATGATACTTTGGACGCGGGGCAAAATGTCATCTAACATCCATCTTGCCGCTCTGACCATGGGGCTAGGGTCTGCATAAAAGCTGCCGGCCAGATACAAGCACGGCTTGCGCAGACCTGGTGGCTCGGGCGGCTGCTCATTGTAGCTAGCCGGATCGATGACATTTGAAAAAAGATGAATCCGTTTGGGGTCATCGGCTAACGCCCGATAATAATTTGCATCCACTTCTGACACAGCTGTGGTTACATCACAAAAATTTACCCACTCTGCTTCTTCCTGTTGTTTCTGATCGCCAGCCCGCTGAATTTGGGCGCGACGTTCGGCAGATGGCTCGTAGGGCAGTTCACGCAGAATAAACCGTGACCAGACCGAGTCGGTATCACACACAATTCTTAACTTAGGTTGTAGAGTTTTGACCAGTTTCATTAAGGCAAAAGAGATATTACCATAGCCAAACCAGATAATATCAATAGCATTGGCCTCAGCATAAGCAGCAATAAACTGTGCATTTTTTTGAGCTGTGTCTTGAGAAACCATGTTAGAAACTGAAGGAGCATACTCAAAGTTAGCGCATAACTTTCGATAAAAATTTTCGGCGCTTTCACCACCCATATTTGACCGGCTAACTTGGGAGATAATATGTAACTCACTAACCTGCCTTAACGCTTTAATAGAATTTTCGATTCTCAATTTTGGCCCTCCGATTGGAGGGTGGCTTAACTCCGGTGAGGTAAACAATATCTTAGTTATCATTCTATGAGTGTCCTTCACCTGGTCTTTACACTGATTACCAGTTATCTAATTCCTGAATTTGGGGATGCACTGGATTCAGTGATTTAACGTGGTTAATTGCAGCTTGCCAGGTTTTTCGATCATTGAATTGTTTAGCAATCAGTACCACAATAATCCAGGCTTCTGTATTGTTTGGAGCGATCTCTATGGCTTGTTGCAGGTAGTTTAGCGATTCCTCATACCGTTGCATATCATAATAAAGTCTGCCCAAATTCACTATGGCCGCTTCGTTTTGAGGAGCTACACTTAAAGCTTGTAAGAAAAATTTTTCAGCATTGCTCAAATTTCGTTGAGTATATTGTTTGACTCCTAACTCTATTAAATTAGCAACGGTTTCTTTTGAGTGTTGAAGTTGATAGTTATAGGTCAAGTAACTTTTATTTAATAAGGCTTTTAATGTTTCATTGTGAGGGTCTTCTACCAATCCCTTCTCGAATGAAAGGATGGCCTTACTTAGTTGTGACATGACAAGCAGGCATAGACCTCGGGCCAAGTATTCTCCGCGAAGTGGGACCTGGGTCTGATTGTGAATTTGATCCAACTGTCGCAAGATTACTTCAGGGGAGGATTTAATTTCAGTAAAATTAAGGTTTAGGAGATTACTAGAAGAAGCGGGTGTAAATGAACTTTCGAGCATAAATTAACTCCGTTTATTTGAGCAAATAAACAAGGCCCGAGTACTGGTTAATTGCTTGATTTCTACATCTTGATAGTATTCAATCACTACCTCATAACATTTCTGAAGAGTATACCACTCAAAACTGTGAGGACTCCGGGAAAATTCTACAAAGAATTGCGGCTCGCTCGCAATTAAAGGATCATCTTTGGCTACAAATTCTAATAGCAAGTACCGCTTTGAAAATGGAGTAAGCAATTCGATGACCTGTTTAAAATTTAATCCTCTACCCAAGGTCAAGTGATGGATTAGAGCCAGAGCCAGAACAAGATCACATTTTAAACGTTTATTAGCGGCCAGAAGTAACGGTACTTCGCCTGTAATTTTGCTGTTCAACATATGAGGGTCATTAGCCAGACCTGTCGCTGCCGGAACATTGGGAGTAGGCTGTAGCACATCCATAAACAACGGTAAAATGGATAGATCCTCGTGTTTAGCGCGGCGATACAAAATATCTAAGCTGGCAACATCATTGTCAACTGCTACTACCTGGCATCCCATTTTTGCCGCCAAAATTGAAAACCAGCCAGTGTTCGCTCCCAGGTCTAATACAGAACTTGGGTGTAATCTCTGCAGTGCCTGATAGATGGCCCATTGTTTCGACTGCCAAAGTGTGGACGGCACAAAGTCATAGTTTTCATTTTTTTGGTCGTAATAATCTGAATATCCACTTCGCTCCGGCGATACCTGCAAGCCTTCGATTTCAGTCTGTAAAATTTTCAAGAACTCAAACAGCCCATCATTAACTAGAGTATACTCTTTAGCTGCTAGGGCCTGTTGGTAAAATAACTTCAAAGAAGAGTCAGCGTGGACAAACGTTTCTTGCTCGGTGATCGCTTCAGTTGTTGTATTTAAGGCTGTTTCAAGCAAGCGTTTGGTCGCGTAGCTATGTCTCCCTTGGTGCATTAGGTAAAGTGGGTACAAAAGGCCGGGGTAGAACATGCGACAAAATATCTCGTTGAAATAGCTAGACTCTTTACTCCACAATAGCTGGAAAGGAGAACGTAGGACCGTCGGTTCTAGCCACGACTCTTGCGCCAGATCACTGCTAAAAAGCAGTGAGAGAAAATCTACAAATACGGGTTGGGCAAAATTGAACAAAACGTTACTACTAACCCCACAATCTTTGATTAACAAATTGTTGACTAGCAGTTGACTGTTTAACCTCAATTGAAAAAGAGCTGCATCTTTTAGCATTTCCGGCGCCCATTCATGGGCGTAACTGATAAACGGAACGATCTCATGTTCTAACACGAGGTCGTATCCCCAGTTTGAAACGTCGGGGATATGTTTTAGAGTAGTCTTAACAATACCTACCTTCCATAGTTGCTGTTGTTGGTAAGCCTGAAGAATTTTTTTGACAGCCAACCCACAACCGGGAAAAATTCCGCGAAGTAGATGACCTTGATAGGTGAAGACCTCGCCAAGCGGGTCAAACCCCAGTAGTTTTGAAGGCGAACCATTGGTACTAACCACTTGATTTTGACTGGGTGACTGTTTAGATTTTACCGGAGCAATCAAATTGTTAGGCGGTAAAGCGATTTTATCGCTTTCATCGTCATACAAAGATGAGACCAAGTTCTCATCCATGATAAAATCTTCGTCGTCAAGTATTCGTTTACATATAAAATCTATGTATGGATCTTGACCTGGTGCTAACAAATGGGTCTTACTCGCCTGAAAGGCCCACCATTCCGCCTCAGGATCCGGGTTTTCTACAACGGGAATCGGAATTTGCCGCTGAATAAAGTAGCAGTAAGCATATTTTCTGGCAGACTGCCACTGTTCGTTGTTAAGAGGAGGTAAAGAACTTGCTTGTCTTAAGAATTGTCTGTATCTGTCTTGACTTAAACCATCATATGTAAATCCTTTCTGTCCGTAGTGAGCCTCACCAGCCAGAATGACGGGTTTGCCCAGAAGCGCTATTTCTAAACCGGCTGTGCCATATACGGTAACTCCGCCAGTAATCATCTGAAAGAAGTCAAAGGGGTTAATTTCCGCTTCCGCTGGAATAACTCGCACATGATCCGGGAGTGACGGAAAGTGTTTTTCAATAAGACGCTGCGCTCCGCTGTCTGGATTACACCAAGTTTCAGCCGGGTGTATTTTTATGAGCCACTGGATGTCAGGTAAATTTATAATCTCATTGAGCGTATCTATTATCCAGTCATCGAAGAGTGAGTACGCCATGGGTGAATAATCAGAAACGCTATCCCAATTAATGTGAGTCATTATGCCCCATACCGGTTTGCTATTTATTAGATTATACTTCTTGCGCAAGAAACGGGTGTCACCGCTGTACTCTTTAAAGCGTCTCATATCAAAACTGATATGTTTCTGATAACGATTCTTTAAGAATTTATCGAGGCGATCAGATTGAGAAGGGGAAATATCAGCCTGGTTGCGCGCCTCCCAAGCTCTCGAACTGATATTATGGAAATCCATATTCCCGGGATTTTTGAGATGTCGAAAATAGAAGCGTCCTTTCAAGTAAGAAGCCATCCATGCCGTAGTGGGTATGCCTTGAGAAAAAGCGATGTTCCAGGCAGGTCCCCAATCCACGTATACGGCATGCGACATAAAGATTCGGGATGGTGCTATTTGCTCTATTGCTCTAGTCGCCGCTGCGGCGACAACCAAGGCGCTAAAAGCGTATTCATGAACGATATCTTCCCGGTTTCTTAGATCATATCCTTTAAGATATCGCAATATGGCTGAACGGGTATTTTTCCCAAGGTTAACATTACCATAACATAATTTATCAATAGTTTCCCAAGTAATGTCTGAAGCAATTGCCCATAATCTTGACCAAGATGCTTCCGGAACAAAATCATCAATAAATGAATAGGGGATATTCATACTTTCAAGTACGGCGCTGGTACTGGCCTTGCACTCGGTGCAAGCCTGCTGGACCCGAGTGAAACGGCCGCACAGGGCCCGGGCATCGAGTACAGCAAAGCCGCCACAGAGGAATGGTTGCTCGGCTTTGGGGGCGGGGGCACCACGGCGCTTGAT
>CALMIS010000127.1 GCA_937864185.1 uncultured Chloroflexota bacterium | reverse complement strand
CGCTGACGGTCCACCAGCATGGTATCTTCATCACCACCAGCAAGTTTTCCAAAGGAGCGATTGCCGAGGCGGAAGCACCCGGCAAAGCGCCGATCAGCCTGATCGACGGGCAGCAACTGGTAGAGTTGCTGATTGAATACGAGATTGGGGTGATCAAAGCGCAGCACGAGGTCCACACCCTGGATGAAGAGTGGTGGGGCGAGGTGGCCGGCGAGGCCGAGCCTGTGCCGGAAGCTGAGCCGTCCCCGCTCCCAACCGTAGAGTATCCTCTGTTGATTCAGGCGCTGGTACAGGGGAAGCTGCTCGAAGCTCAGTTGCTGGGCAGCGATGGCCGGGTGCGCTTAAACGGCGCGGAGTACCAATCGCCGTCCGGAGCCGGCCAGGTGGCGACCGGCTGGAAATCGTGCAACGGCTGGACGTTGTGGCGGTATCGGCACTCCGAGACCGGTGAGTGGCACGTTATTGATGAACTACGGAAATTACGGTAATCTTAGGTAGGCTGAATAGTATTTTTAGGTCGAGGTAAAGTGGAAATGGCCAACATGCCAATATCAGGAATCAGAGATAATCTCAGCCGTGGAACGGTGGCCGATTTTCTGCGGAGCAAGATCAAGAACGGCTCCGCGCTCTCCATCGTCTCGGCTTACTTCACCATTTATGCCTTTGAGGGCTTAAAGCAAGAACTCCTGAGCATCGATAAACTCCGCTTCCTGTTTGGCGAGCCTCGTTTTATCAGAGCACTTGACCCTAGTAAAACCGATAAAAAATCCTTTGGTATTGAAGACACCGGCCTGACGCTGCAAAATCGCTTGCAGCAGCGCCAGGCGGCCAAAGAGTGTGCAGCCTGGATTCGGGACAAGGTAGAAATTAAATCGGTGAAGCAGACCAGTTTGCTGCATGGAAAGATGTACCACATTGATAACAACGGGGTGGAAGAGGCTATTTTGGGCAGTTCTAACTTTACGGTGAGTGGGCTGGGTCTCAATCCTAATGGTCTCAATAACATTGAATTGAATCTAGAAGTCGATAGTCGCCGGGATCGTCAAGACTTACTCAACTGGTTTAACGAGTTGTGGGATAACCAGGGCCTGGTTGAAGACGTGAAGGCGGAAGTCCTGCAATATTTAGAGCAGCTTTACCAGAACCATGCTCCGGAGTTTATCTACTACAAAACGCTATACCACTTATTTGAGCAATACTTAGAAGAACAGGATGAAAGCGGCCTGCTGGCCGAACAGGCCCACCTCTACGACACCCAAATTTGGAAGTTGCTGTTTGAGTTCCAAAAAGACGGGGTGACAGCAGCCATTAACAAGATTTTGGCCCACAACGGCTGTATTATCGCCGATAGTGTAGGGCTGGGTAAGACTTTTGAGGCGCTGGCGGTCATAAAATATTTTGAGTTACGCAATGATCGGGTGCTGGTCTTGTGCCCCAAAAAGCTGCGAGAAAACTGGACCATTTACCAAGCTCATAATAACAGTGAATTGAATCTCTTTGTGGAGGACCGTTTTACTTACACCGTCTTATCCCACACCGATCTGAGTCGCGATGGCGGAAAATCCGGCGATATTGACCTCGCCAACATTAACTGGGGAAATTACGATTTGGTCGTGATCGATGAGTCCCATAATTTCCGCAATAACACCCGTGGCCGGCGTGATGAGGATGGCAATGTTATCCGCAAAAGCCGTTATGAACGAATGATGGAAGACATCATCCAGACCGGTAGAAAAACCAAAGTATTGCTGCTGTCGGCCACGCCGGTTAATAATGACTTGAAAGACCTGCGTAACCAGCTTTACTTTATTACTGAAGGAAAAGATAACGCCTTTCAAGAGTCGATGGGTGTTGCTAATTTGCAGGACACCCTGGCTGCTGCTCAACGCACATTTAATGAGTGGGCCGGCGAAAATAAAACTCGGGATACGCGGGTGCTGTTGGATAAACTTAGTTCGGCCTTTTTCAAGCTATTGGACGAGCTAACCATTGCCCGCTCACGCAAGCATATCCAGCGTTATTATGCCGAGACTATCGCTACCTTGGGCGGCTTTCCCCGGCGCACCAAACCGGAGGCACTCTTCCCGGACATTGATACCAAAAGCCGCTTTATGTCTTACGACCGGCTAAACGAAGAGATTTCCAAGTACCGGTTGTCGCTGTTTAATCCCTCGGCTTACGTGCTGCCGGAATATCGACACTTTTACGACGATGGCCGCACCGTGGCCGCCTTCACCCAAAGCCGTCGCGAGCATTACCTGATCGGTATGATGAAGGTCAACTTCCTCAAACGGTTGGAGAGTTCCATTGACGCTTTCAGGATTACGATGGAACGCACCATTGAAAAAATAGAGCGGTTGCTGGATCGCATTGATCGGTATCGGGAGTTACAGGCTGATCCCGAATTTGATTTAGATGATCTGGAGATTGATAGCCTGGACGATGAAGAACTCCAAGCAGCTTTACAGGTAGGCCGCAAGCTTAAATACCAAATGGCTCACCTCGATCTCGATGCCTGGAAACAGGCCCTGCTCGAAGATTTGCAGCAAATCGATTTAATCTACAATTCGGCCAACGGGGTTTCCCCTGACCGCGACGCCAAGTTGGGGAAATTAAAAGAGTTGATTGCGGCTAAGGTTAACCAGCCGTCGACTAACAACCAGGGCCAACCCAATCGTAAGGTGTTGGTCTTTACCGCTTTTGCCGATACCGCCGGTTATCTTTACGCTCAGCTTAAAGAGTGGGCCAGAAATGAGCTCAATATTCATCTGGCGATGGTGACCGGCGGCACACAAGAGAACAAAACCACTCTGGGCCGTAATCAGTTTCAAGATATCCTGGTCAACTTCTCGCCCGTCTCCAAACGGCGTGAGAAAATGCCCACCATGCCTCAGGCTGACCAGATTGACCTATTGATTGCCACGGACTGCATTTCCGAAGGGCAGAATTTACAGGATTGCGACTATCTGATCAATTACGACATTCATTGGAATCCGGTGCGGATAATCCAACGCTTTGGCCGGATTGACCGTATCGGCAGTATCAACCCAGCCGTGCAGTTGGTCAACTTTTGGCCTACGCCTGACCTGAACAAGTATATCAATTTGAAAAATCGGGTGGAGGCCCGCATGGCGCTGGTCGATATTGCCGCCACGATGGAAGATAACTTGCTCGCGCCTGAGCAGATTCAGGGCCTGATTGAAGACGAACTGACCTACCGGGATAAACAGCTTTTGCGACTGAAGGATGAAATTCTTGATCTCGAAGATTTTAGCGAAACGGTGGCTCTCAATGAGTTCACCTTGGATGATTTTCGCATTGAGCTACTGAAGTATCTGGAGGGCAATCGCCGGGCGCTCAATGATGCTCCCTTGGGATTATATGCCGTGGTGCCACCCCACCCGGAGATCCCCCAAATCAAGCCGGGGGTCATTTACTGCCTGAAGCAAAAAGGCGATACCGAGGGGACCGAGAGTGTTAACCCCCTGCAACCCTATTTCCTGGTCTATGTCTGGACTGATAAGAGTGTTCGATTTCGCTTTACCCAGCCCAAGCAGATTCTGGATATTTTTCGGGAATTGTGCGTTGATAAAACCGTGCCTTACGACGCGCTCTGCCAGTTATTTGATGCCGAGACCCAAAACGGCACGGATATGAGTCAGTACAATACTCTACTGGACGCCGCTGTAAACTCGATAGAACAAACCTTCAAGAAACGAGCCGCCAGCCAACTGACTAATGCCGGGCGCGGTGGGGTATTGGTGGACAAAAGTAAACAGGCCAGCAAGACGACCGACTTTGAGCTTATTACCTGGCTGGTGATAAAATGAGCAGTGTTGACTTTAGGTACAAAATTCAAACAGCCTTGGCTCAATTTACCAGCGGTGGCCTGCAAGTAAGTGCTTTGAATCTGCTGGAGGTCTTGGGTTACAGCAGCGATCGCCGCCTTGATCTCTCCCCCAATACCGCTGCCGGATTTATTGAAAACTTTGGTTTAGACAATAAACTCAACCCGGACCGCGCTCACACAAGCGATTGGCAAGCTATTGATTTCCTCTTCCAGCTTACCAAAGATGAAATCAGCCAAAGTCCCCAACTGGGCTTGTTTACCAATGACCAACTCGATAATACCATCATCGAATCTTACCTATTCATGGCGATTGCCCTGACCGGCAGCGCCTACACCCGCACCCAGTTGGCCCAAATAACCCGCGAAATTAACAAGCAGTTCAACATGCCGGTCATGCTGCTATTTCGCTACGGCCCACACCTGACTATCTCTGTGATCAATCGTCGCTTGCATAAACGCGATACCAGCAAAGATGTCCTGGAAAAAGTAACCCTCATCAAAGATATCAATTTGACCCAGCCCCACCGGGCCCATTTAGAGATTCTAGCCGATTTGGCGTTGCCGGAACTATACCGGGTCCACGGCTTCCGGAATTTTGTTGAACTCCATCGCGCCTGGCAGAAAACGCTGGATAGTACCGAACTGAATAAACGCTTTTTTCAGGAGATTGCCTATTGGTATTTTTGGGCCGCTCAACATGTCACCTTTCCCGACGCCGCCCATCCCGATCCTAAAATTCGCACCGCCATTAGCCTGATCCGGCTACTAACCCGTCTGATTTTTGTCTGGTTTATCAAGGAAAAAGGGTTGATCCCCGATGAGTTGTTCAACCAGCGCCGCCTGGCCGAGTTGCTGGTTTACGACGACCCGAAGGACTCAACCTACTATAAGGCTATCCTACAAAATCTCTTTTTTGCGACCCTTAACCAGGAGATGGACCAGCCGGGTCAAAAGCCTAACCGGGAATTCCGGCGCACCGCGAGCAGTGGCGGCCGGGATCAGGATTACTTAAACCCGAATTTTTACCGTTATCGCCGGTATTTTAAAGACCCCGACGCAGCCCTGACTTTGTTTGCTAACATCCCATTCCTCAACGGCGGCTTGTTCGAGTGTCTGGACAGGAAAGATGAAAACAACAAATCCATCCGCATTGACGGCTTTTCTGACCGGCCTGATAATCTCCTGGCCGTACCGGACTCCCTCTTCTTCCATACCAGCCACTCGGTTGACCTGAATGAGATCTACGGCACCAGTAACCGCCGCTATCAGGTGCGCGGCCTGATTGATATTTTGAGCAGCTACAAATTTACCGTGGCCGAAAACACGCCCATTGAGGAAGAAATTGCCCTGGACCCCGAACTGCTGGGCCGCGTTTTTGAAAACCTACTGGCTGCTTACAACGAAGAAACCCATACCACCGCTCGCAAGCAAACCGGCTCTTTTTACACGCCCCGCGAGGTGGTGGACTACATGGTGGATGAAAGTTTGCTGGCCTATTTTGAGAGGAAACTCCAAACCCCAAAGACTGCGGAAACCGAGGAGGTGACTACCCGGCTGCGCCACCTGCTGGCGTACAATGACGCGCCGCCTCAATTTGACCTACCTGAAATCCGTCGCCTCGTGGACGCCATCGACGCTATTAAAATTCTTGACCCCGCCGCCGGCTCCGGCGCGTTCCCAATGGGCAGCCTGCACAAGCTGGTCTTTGTCTTGGGTAAGTTAGACCCCGACAACGAGCAGTGGCGGGCCATCCAGCGCAAAAAGGCCCTGAGCGATACCGAAAAAGCCTTTCAACTGGGCGACAAAACGGAACGGGAGCAGCGGCTGCTGGAAATAAACGAGGTCTTCGAGAACAACACCTCTGATTATGGGCGCAAGCTGTATCTGATTGAAAATGCCATTTATGGCGTAGACAACCAACCCATTGCCGCCCAGATAGCCAAACTGCGCTTCTTTATCTCGCTGGTGGTTGACCAAACGATTGACGAGACCGCCCCCAACCGGGGTATCCGCCCCCTGCCCAACCTGGAAACCAAATTTGTGACCGCCAACAGCCTGCTGGCCGTGGAGCGACCCAAGCAGTACGGTTTTGAAGACCCGGACATTACCGCCGCTCGGGCCCGGCTTAAAGAGGTGCGCCATCGCTACTTTAGCGCCCGCAGTCCGGCCACCAAAAAGAAATACCGCGCCGAAGATAAAGCCTTACGCAACCGGCTAGACCAACTGCTGCAACAGAGCGGCTTTAAACCCGCCGCCGCCCACCAACTGGCCCAATGGGATCCCTACGATCAAAACGCCAGCGCCAATTTTTTTGACCCGGAATGGATGTTTATCTTTAAGCCTGACGACGGATTTGATATTGTGATTGGCAACCCGCCCTACGTGCGCCAGGAAAAGATCAAAACGCTAAAGCCCGCCCTCCAAACTTTGTATGACTGCTACGTAGGCACGGCCGACCTCTACGTCTACTTCTTTGAGCGCGGCTTTAAAGCCCTTACCCCCGGCGGCGTGCTAACCTTTATCTCTTCCAACAAATATTTCCGGGCCGGTTATGGCGAAAAACTGCGCCGCTACTTAAGCCAGAAAGCTACCATCCGCCGTCTGATAGATTTTGGCGACGCCCCGGTTTTTACCGCCATTGCTTACCCTAGCATTATTGTGTTGGTCAAACAAAAGCCGACCGACAACACGATCCAAGCCCTGAGTTGGGAATTTGGGACACCCATTACGGATTTCCCGACCGTGGCCGCCACGGACAGCTTTGCCCTGGCTCAGAGCAAATTGACCGCCGAGGGCTGGCGCCTGGAGCCGCCCGCCGTGCTGCGGCTGCTGGAGCGGCTGCGCCGCAGTGGTACGCCCTTGGGAGATTACATCAAAGGCCGTTTTTACTACGGTATCAAAACCGGCCTCAACGAGGCTTTTGTGGTCGACCGCCTCACCCGCGACCGTCTCATTGCCGATCATCCCTCTTCGGCGGAGCTACTCAAGCCCTTCTTACGAGGCCGCGATGTCAAACGTTGGGCGGTAGAGTTTGCCGAACAGTACCTGATCAAAATCGAGTCCTCGGAAAATAAGGAACATCCCTGGACAGGCCAACCACATCAGGCTGCCGAAACAATGTTTGCCCGTACCTATCCGGCGATTCACGCCTGGTTCGAGGGACAACGCCAGCAACTTATCAAACGCTGGGATCAAGGTAAGTATTTTTGGGAACTACGAGCTTGTGCCTATTGGGAAGAATTTGAGCAGCTAAAGATTCTCTACCCGGATATTTATGAACACCAAAGCTTTGCGTGGGATGACGTTGGTTTTTATGCTGTTAATACCTGTTATTTCATCCCAACGCGCGAAAAATGGATGATTGCTCTATTCAACTCAACTACCGTTGAATGGTTCTACTCATTGGTCTCGAATAAGGTAAGAGGCGGATACTTGCGGGCATTTTCTGACTACATGAAGCAAATCCCTATCCCAGAAGCTAACACAGAACAGCGAGGCGTGTTGGAGCTATTGGTAAACTACATCCTTTTTCTCAAACAAAACCCCGAACCGCCGGTCAATCCTCACGTGCCGAATGAGCACGTTATCACCTTGCTGGAAGAGGCGCTCAACGGCTGCGTGTTTGAACTCTACTTCCCGGAAGCGGTGCAGGCCCAGCAGGTCAACGTCATCAATTTAGTAGACCGGGAATTGCTGCCCATCGCCGGGGAAACCGAGGCGTCGATCATCCGTGAAATCATTGAAGCCGGCTACCAGGCTCTACGCGAGCCCCGTAGCGATCTACGCAACCGGCTGATCAAGCAAAAAATTGTAGTTGATGAAATCAAACTGATCACCGAGGGTCTGGCGTGAGAATTAAAGCCATCCACCTGCAAAACTACAAAGGCTTCAAATCCGCCGAACGAATTGAAGTCAACGGCAAAAACCTGCTTGTTTACGGCAATAACGGCAGCGGCAAAAGCTCGCTGTACCAGGCTCTCCGCCACCTGCTGCAAAGCAGTACTTATGATCAGGCGCAGATTGAGGAGCATTTTGCCACCGGGGCCCTTAACTGCAACATCTTTTGCTCGGATGATGAGCCGGCCTATGTGCGGCTGGTGATCGACGACGAGAATGAAACCACCTACACCTTTGCACTCGATGGCAACACCGTTGGTGACGTTAACTTGCAGTTGGCTAACCAGGCCAGTGACTTTATGAACTATCGGCTGTTATACAGCTTTTACAACTTCCGCAACTCAGAAGAAGCCGACTTGTTTCCTATTTTCCGCGACGAGTTCTTTCCTTATTGGACAGACCTACACCGGCAGGTTACGTACAAAGCTTGGTATCAGCAGTTGCAGACTGAGTTACGCGAGTTAGAATTTAACAAAGTCCGGCGCAACGATCGTCGTTACAAAGACTTTGAAAAGAAGCTTGAAACGTTCAACGATGTCCTAACGATACAACTGCGTAGCCTGATTGAAACCGCCAACTATTTCCTCCGAGTCTATTTTCTGGATGACGAACTGATCACGGTGAGTTTGGTCGCCACCGGCTTTTCCCTCGATCCCGTCTCGAAAAATCGCTTTGTTCTCCATCCCCCCACTATCCGGGCCGTGTTATCCAACTACCACGGTGTCGAAAACATAGACCGGCCCCACATGCTCTTGAACGAAGCCCGCTTAACCGCCTTAGCGCTATCCTTACGTTTCGCCGCCTTTGAAAACTTCTTAAAGGACGCGCCGCTTAAAATCTTGGTCCTAGATGACCTGCTCATCAGCCTCGATATGTCGCTGCGGATGCAGGTGATCAAAACTATTTTGGGCCAATTCAGGGACTACCAACTGATTATAATGACCCACGACCGGAGCTTTTTCAACGTCGTTCGGCAAAACTTGGCCCTTAAAGAGGGCTGGTCGGCTTTGGAATTTTACGAAAATCAGATCAACGGCCAATACGCCAATCCTCTTGTTTTATCCAGTAAAGATTCTATTACTAAGGCCGAAGAGTATCTGGAGCAGAAAGATTATGAAGCTTGCGCTCTATACCTTCGCAAAAAGGCCGAGGAGCTTATTAGGATTTATTTTGATCCTACCTTGGAAAATTTGGCTCGCTTCACCGTGCTGGAGAAACTGGCTAATGCCCTGAGCAACGTTGAAAAGGAAGATAAAACGCGTTTGTTCAATCAATTTGCAGAATTGATGAACTCTGAGAATTTTACGGCTGAAAAAGTAACTATCCTTAAAGCCGGGCGGTTTACCGGGGATGGTACTCTTACTGGCCCGCTACTTGGGGAAATTAACGATCTTCGCACCCAGATTTTTGATTTTGTCGGTACATATTACGCTGCCAGGGATGTGAAGCAACAAAAACTAAGGGAGTTAATCAACGTTGTTAATAAGGTCAATGAAGTACGGAGCCGGGCACTCAACTTGGGGGCACATTACACCGACGAGCCACTATTTGAAACCGAATTACAAGAGGCGCTAGATATTTTAAAGCAGTTTGAGCAAGAAGTGAAAGCGGGATCATAATGGACAAGAAACTTCACAAATATGGTTACAGCAAAGAACAGTGGCTCGCGGCCAAAGCAGAAATGCGCCAAATCCTCACTGAGCGAGCCAAACTCAGAGGAATGATCCCCTACTCGGAACTGGTCGGTCAGCTTACCACCGTTCGTATGGCTCCCAATGACTTTGCCTTAGCCGCAATGCTCGGCGAGATCTCCGCTGAAGAGGATAAAGCCGGGCGGGGCATGCTCAGCGTCATTGTAGTCCACAAATTGGGCGATATGCAGCCCGGTCATGGCTTCTTTGAACTGGCGAAGTCGCTTGGCCGGGATACTTCGGATATTCTGGCCTGCTGGGTGGCGGAATTGAAGAAGGTCCATGCCTATTGGAGTAAGAGATAAGTGATATTGTAAGCATACTTCAATGGGTGGCTAAGATTAACCCTGGCCAAATAAATCGATTCTTTTAAAATGATTAGCGCCTACGAGGCGCTTTTCTTATGGCTTTAACCTAGAAATTCTATGCGCCTGGATAGACAGTACGCTTAGATTGTGGTATAACTTTACTTAGTTATAGGTACTTATTATTTATACAAATAGGAACTAAAATGGACCTCACGAATTTTAATCCGTCGTCACTCGCTCATCCGCTCGACATCGGCCAGGCCGCTAACCAGTGGGCCGCGTCCCAAGTCTTTGTGGATTACCGCAGCCGCAAGGCTCAAAACACGCTCACCCGGCAAGGTAATGACCTGGCCCTATTCGCCAAATGTCTGGCCGATGTGGGAATCGAGGTCGGGGATCTGGCCACAGATTCTACAGCCTGGTCTGTGATCACGTGGGGGCTGGTTGAGGGCTTTAAGCGATGGCAACTCGAAGCCGGCTATAGCGTCTCTTCCGTTAATGTCCGGCTGTCCACTATCAAAACCTATGCAAAGCTGGCACTCAAGGCCGGAACGCTGGACAAGTCCGAATATGCCCTAATCCGGGCGGTAAGCGGCTACGATGGCAAAGAAGCCCGGCGCATCAATGAGCAACGCCGGGCGGTTGACCTGCCCACACGATTCGAGCGGTCCGGCGCGAAGAAAGCCGATAACACGGCAATCACCCGGCAGCAGGCCGATTCGCTGAAAGCGCAACCCAACACGGCGCAAGGCCGGCGGGATTGTCTTTTGATGTGTCTGCTACTGGACCACGGTTTGCGATGTGGCGAAGTGGCGCTACTCAAGGTAGAAGACTTCGACCTTGAAGCGGGTGAGTTTAAATTCTACCGGCCAAAGGTGGATAAAACGCAGACCCACCGAATGACGCCGGACACCCTCACAGCAGCGCGGGCCTATCTCACCCAGGACGCGGGGGAGGTCGGGCCGCTTTTGCTGGCCAGTCGGAAGGGCGGAGAACTCACCCACGCTGGAATGACAGAGCGGGCCATCACCAAGCGGGTGGGCGCGTTGGGTAATGCTATCGGTATAGATCGGCTGTCTGCTCACGACCTGCGGCACTATTGGGCCACTCAGGCCGCTCGTAACGGGACGCCGATAGATCGGCTCCAGGACGCCGGCGGGTGGAATAGTCCGGCGATGCCGCTCAGGTACGTTGAAAGGGCAAAGATCGCTAACGAGGGGGTTTTACTGGGGTGAGAACTTTTGTGCTAAAATAAAAACGCCTTGCAGTGACGCAAACGCCCAAGGCGCTAGTCAACCGGGATAGGCGGCTGACGTGGGCATTTTACCCCGCCGGACGCCTCCAAACAAACCCACGGAGGCTTTATGATAATCAGAACGACGGTTGAAAATTTTCTGACAAGGCTGAACGCCAAATTGCGACGAGATTCTCATCTGACCCATGACGCCGGTAATGGCTGCTACTTTGATTTTTTGGCCATCAACCGATTAGACAAAATGCTGCGCAGTCATATAGCCGACGAGTCGATAACAATTGCCGGCTGGTTAAACTCGCCAGACGGAGTCAGAGTCGAGTCACCAAAATTGATTGAGTTCTTAGTCGTTAGCGAGGGAGGCGGAGCATTGGAAGTCGATATTGTTTGTCGCAATTCGGCTCTGGCTAGATACTGCGATGAACTGAGTGATTGGCTACATGCGGTGTACGGCGGACCGGCAACGTCGACCGAACCGGAGCCGACACCAGCAGAGTGGGCAACCCGACCGATGCCGCAGGCGGACGCCGAACAAGGGGGATTTATCGACCACACAAAATTAACCAAAATCGAAAAAGGGCGCTTGTACTCGGTGTGGGAACAACGCGATCGGACCCAATTCCCGCCGTTTGATGTTTGGTCAGAAAGGACGTTTGGGGCATCTGTTGACGCCGACCTGAATGTTCCTCGCTCGACATTTAGCGGCTGGAAAAAGTACAAGAACCTCGTGCAAACCTCGTAAAAATCTCGTACAAACCCCGTACACCTTTCGTAAGACGCCGCCCGAATAGTCTGGGATAATCATAACCGTACACACAATGGTGCGGTTATTTTTTTGAGTGGAGGTGCAAAAATGTATGTTAGAGTCGTGTCACCATTGACTCCCCAAGAGCGGGAGATCGTCGAAGAGCTTGCAGCACATGAACGCAGAACTCTGCAGGCTCAGGCTGCATGGTTGATTCGGGAAGCGTTAGCCCAACGCGGTCTACTCAGGCGGGAGGGCGTCAAAACGGTGGAGTCGACCAGTGAGCGATAAATTGACCGAGCAACAACGCGCCCTAGGCGAATTTTACATGTGGCTCCAATTGCGGGCCGATTTCCTCAGGCAGCAAAAAGCCGAGGCCGCCGAAACTTTGGCGAGCACAGCGACCTCGGCCCACAACACCGATCAAAATGACCGGCAAGGGGATTATACTCCGGGCCGGTCCATATCGGAAGCGGGGTTACAGAGATGACCGAAAAACAAAACCGCCGAACTGTGAGCAGCAGCACGGCGGCGGGTAGGGATAGGGCAAAAAAATCTGACGGTTATACCTCTAATTTCACCATATCACCCGTCGAAACCCAACAATGGACAATCAATGACACTAACACCCTACTTGATGCAGTGCGCCGATATCGGGCGGCCGGCTTGGACGTGATACCGGACCACATTGAAAACAAATACCCAGTGGGATTCACTGGCTGGGAAACGCGGCAATTCACAGAGCAAGAGATCGTCGACAAGATCCGATCCGGTCAGTATGGGATTGGCGTCAGGAACGTCTTGGGGCTTGACTTTGATCTCAAGGGACACCCTGACGACGCGGCTATGTTTGGCAAGTGGAAAGAACTTGTTGACGATGCAGTACCAGTGCTTGTTAACAAGCTACTGATCGAGCAATCCAGATCCGGCGGTTTTCATGTTGTTTGGAGATGCCGGGAAACGTTCGGCAATCTTAAGCTAGCCTACAGACTGCCTACACCGGATGAACTGACCAAAAATCCGAAGTCTAAGAAAACTTGCATAATTGAGACACGCGGAATCGGTGGTCAGTTTATGATTGCGCCGTCACCCGGCTATGTCGTCATTCAGGGCGACTGGACAAATTTACCAGAACTGACGCCAGACGAACAAGCCTGGCTACTTGGTTGCGCCAAATCGCTTAACCGGGTTGCCGATTCGGTGGCTACTTCCACAAACGGCGCACAAAAGCCGGGTGACTTGTTTAATGAAACCGGCGGCGATGAGGCTTACAGCCTGCTTCTGCGAAACGGCTGGAAAGAAGCCGGGCAGCGAGGCGGAACAACTCTGCTAACCAGGCCGGGAAAAGATCGGGGCGTTTCGGCAACTTTCGGGCACGTTGCCAAAGATGTTTTTTACGTCTTTAGCTCCAACGCGTCACCTTTCGAGGCCGAAAAAGCCTACAGTCCGTTCGCAATCAAGACTATGCTTGAGTATGGCGGCGATTTTAGCGCGGCGGCGAAGGACCTGGTCAAAAGGCCGGAAATCCGGCAGCGCTTGCCAGAAACGAACGGCACGGGGGCGGGCGAAAACAAAAAAGCCGTAGCCAAGCCGACACACGATGAATTAGCCGACAGGTGGAAAACGCGACATAAACATACCATCTACGGGCTTGGTGATTGGCGGCGATACGACGCGGGCTTGTGGCCGGCGGTGAAGGAATTGACCATCAAGGCTGAAATCAAGCGAGTCTTGGTCGAGGCCAAGGCGGAGGATATCAGGCCAAACGCTTCTATGATTGCCTCTGTAACCGAGTTGGCAAAATTGGACATCTTTGTAGACGATTCCGAATTCGACAGCGACCCGGATCTGCTTGTCTGTAAAAATGGAACGCTTCACATTCCGACGCTCGAACTCAGGCCGCACAGTCCAGACAATTACGCCACGAGCGGAGTCGATTACGACTATGACCCGGAAGCAAAAGCGCCGAATTGGATGGCGTTCCTACTCGACTTATCGACTCGGATATCACCGGCGGTAGTAGACTTTCTTCAAAAATTTGCCGGATATTCCCTAACCATCGACACGAGCCACGAATTAGCGGTCTGGCTGTACGGGCCGCCGGGCAGCGGTAAAAGCACGATGCTAGAAGGATTTAACGCGATGCTATGCCGCCGGGCCGGGCTGTTGGGTCTGGCCGAAATCGAACGCAGCCGGTTTGCACTCGCCAATTTACCGGGGAAAACGCTGGTAATCTCGACGGAGCAGCCGGGGGGTTACCT
>CALMIS010000126.1 GCA_937864185.1 uncultured Chloroflexota bacterium | reverse complement strand
AGGAGAGGGGTTGAAAAAGGGGATTAAAATTTGGCTTATGGAAAATTTAATTAGATTTATCAGCAGGTCCTGGCATATTTTGAGGTACACGATCGAGCGCTTTAACGAAACTGATGCGCCCCAGGCAGCGGCCGCCGCTGCCTATTACGCCTTGTTTTCTTTATTCCCGTTACTCTTGGTGCTGATCACGCTGGGCAGCGTGCTCATCGAAAATGCCCGGGTTCAGCGCCAGGTGATCAATTTTGCCATCCAAACCGTGCCCGTCTCCCAAGATTTTATCCGCCAAAATATGGCCAACCTGCTTGAGACACGTGGGCCGGTCGGCCTGATCGGCTTAGTCGGCTTACTCTGGGCAGCGACGGGTTTTTTTGACACCATCGCTTATCAGATCAATCTGGCCTGGGAAACGAGTGAAGGGCGTAACTTTTTAAAGCGACGTCTGGTGGCGTTAGCCATTGTTGGCGGGCTGGCCCTGCTTTTGATCGTTTCGATTCTCTCGACAGCGGTTCTTGATCTGGTGGGGCGGCTTAACCTTCCTATCACGGCTCTTCTGCCGATTGACCCCGGTTGGTTAGAAGGATATTCAAGGCTGCTGCCTATTGTCTTAAGGTTTCTTACCTTTTTGGGACTTTACCGTTGGGTGCCTAATACCACGGTCGCTTGGCGCGTGGCCCTGTGGGGGGCCCTCGTCGCCGCGCTTGGGTGGGAAGCGTCTACTATTGCCTTTACCTGGTATGTGGGTAGCGGTCTGGTGCAATATGAGCTGCTTTATGGTTCGCTGGGCACGGTGATTGCGATGATGCTTTGGATTTATCTGGGCAGCCTAATTACGCTCTTCGGCGCTCATCTGAGCGTCGCTATCAGCCGGCAGTACCAGCTCTAAACCGGGGGAGTCAGTGGGCTAATAACGAAAGACCGCGGCTAAAGGCGAGTCGGCCGGCACGTCCGGCGACTCCACGACATAGATGGCGCCATCGTGCAACAGGGTTTGGATCGCCGCCGTATCGAGCAGATCTTCGTCGCCCGGCTGCGGCTCGTCATGCAAGGTCAGGGTATCGGTGTCGAAATCATAGGCACCCCAGCGCTGTTCGTCGGTGGCTACAAAAAGAGAGCCCACCCGGCCCTGATAGGCCGCGATCAAGGCCTCGCGCAACTGCGACGAGGCCTGGCCGGTATGGGCCAGTTGTTGATAAGCGGACCGAGCCTCTGCTTCTGCTTGCCGAAAATGAGGTTCAACCACGGTCCAGGCTTGTTGGTGGAGTTCCTGCGCGCTCAACTCTTCCGGATTGCCGGTGAGCCCCTGCGCCAACAGGTCGGGGTAACTGTTCGCTTCTCGGTAAATAGGGAGCAGGTACTCCACGCCGGCCAGGACCAAAGGCGTGTGATCGGTGGGCAGCACCGTCTGTAAACCGCGATCAAGCTGCTGAAAAAAGCGCAGGATGTTCTCTTTTTTGTCATTAACGCCTACGCCCTGACCATGGAAAATGGCCGGTCGTTTGCCAAGCCGATCGGACGTGCCCGTGTGCCACTGCTGTTGCTTCAAGAATTCATCGTAGCGCAGGGCATCGGCCAGACTTTCGGGTATTTCTTCCAGTTCCACATCGTTGATCTGATCGCGGGTCCCTTCGAACAAACGGACTTCGTTCTGGCTGAGAGCCAGCAAGTAGAAGCGTCCCCGGCCACTAAGCAGGGCCAATAGCGGCTTTAAGTGAAAGCGATCGCCAACTACCACCAGTTCTTCAACAGTCAGGGGTAGACGATAAGTATAACTCTGGTTTGGAGTTAAAAAGACGACCAGCCCGGCCTGCTGGTGCTGCCAAAACGGGTGATCATCGAGCAAAGCCCGGGCCGGCTCAAGCAATGTTCGGGCTTCTGGGGCGCGCAGCCCGGCTATAACCAACTGTTCTTCGGCCTGATCAGCTAAATTCTTGAGTCTGATTGGATCTTGTTGAGTCTCAGCCCCAAGCCGGTGGGTTGGCATAAAGATCGAGACAGCGGGCTTCTCCTCAACCGCTAATAAACTTTTTAATTCGTCTCTGGTGATGCTACTCATCGTCAGTCCTCCAAAATTATCCTGCCGGTTGAATCATCAAGAGGCTATATATTCTGCCCGTTCTACCGGGGATACCTGCTTTAGACTCAAGCCAATCCGCTGCCGGGAGAAGTCAAGCTTCAAAATACGCACAACCAACGGCTGACCCGCCTCTAGGAACTCGCGCGGGTCGTTTGGCTCTGGATCGGCAATTTCACTGACATGAAGTAAACCTTCCAGGCCAGTCTCTAGCCGGACAAAGGCACCAAAGTCGACCACGCGAGTCACCACGCCGGCGATAAGTTGATCCACCTCATAAGAGTCGGCCAGACGCTGCCAGGGACTGGGTTCCAGTTGCTTCAGGCTTAGATTGATGCGTCGGCGCTTATGATCGAGCTTAACCACATACACCTCAATCTCATTGCCAACCGCCAACACCTCGCTGGGGTGCTCGATCCGTCGCCATGTGATTTCCGAAATGTGGATTAATCCGTCAGCTCCACCCAGATCGACAAAAGCGCCAAAATGGGTGAGGTGAGTCACTTTGCCTTGGCGAACTTGGCCTTCCGCCAATTCAGCCAGCAACCTATCCATGTGCTGCTCACTTAACTCTTTTTCGGCTTGTTTTTCGGAGCCAATCAGCCGGTCCTGCCACTGATCCACTTCAATCACCTTGATCGTCAGGGTCTGACCAATGTACTGGCTGAGTTCTCCACGCTCTCGCTGCCACAGTTGGGAGGCTGGAATAAAGGCCTGCAATTGTCCAAACTTGGCCACCAGGCCACCGCGATTGTAGCCGGTCACCATGACCTGACAGATTTCTGCTTGATCAAGCAAACGGTAAGCTCGCTCCCAATCTTTCTCGCTTTGCACTTGAGCCAGGGAGAGAATGAGACAGTTGTCACGGTCCCGGGGCCAGACCACGCGGGCTTTAACCTCTTGGCCGGGCACTAAGTCTGAGATAGTTTCTTCATGGAGTTTTTCAATATCCTGGCGCGGGACAAAGCCATCCCGCTTTAAGCCCACATCGACAAAAGCGCCCTGTTCGTCAATCTCGAGCACTACCCCAGACCGGATTTCACCGCGTCGAGGCTGCTGATAATCGTATGCTTCAATTAATTCCTCAGAAAACTTTAACGTCATACTTGCTCCTTACTTTGTTGTATTTGGTTTACCGAATTTGGCCGGTTTTACCCGCCTTATACTTATTCTAACAGCCGGGTAGGGACCTGGCGATACCAGTCTAGGTGATTTAGAAACGACAACCGGGTTATCCTCTTCGTAGCCCGGTTGGTTGGGCCGGTCCCGGTTTATGACCAATCTAGACAACTTGTTTAGAATTTCCTAGCCCTGGACAGTAATGCTAACTCAGCGCAGAGGCCAGAAACTGGCCGAATGACCCAACCTAAAGCCATCTGTCCGGCGGGGGAGCGAACTCGCTAGAATCCCGGTGCATTTGCCCCATTTTTGCGTTACGCTATTACCGAGAGAATAACTTCGGAGGGTTAAACGATGGAATACATCGAAAACCGGACGTTTGACGAAATACAGCTTGGCGACTCCGCCAGCCTGACCCGGACCTTGACCAAAGAGGATATCCAGCTCTTTGCCATTATGTCCGGCGACATCAGCCCTATCCATGTGGATGAGGAGTATGCCAAGAGCGATATGTTTCACAAGATCATTGCCCACGGCATGTGGGGCGGGGCCCTGATCTCCACGCTTCTGGGGACTAAATTGCCTGGTCCCGGCGCCATTTACCTGGGCCAAACCCTGCGTTTTACCAGGCCTGTGGCCCCGGGCGATACCATCACCGTTTCGGCCACCGCGGCGGCCAAGGATCCGGAAAAGCGGCGCATTACCTTTGAGACCAAATGTACCAACCAATATGGCGACGTAGTCATCAGCGGCACGGCCGAAATCTTGGCCCCAACCGAAAAAGTGAGGCGGCCCCGGGTCGTCCTGCCCAAAATTCGCCTCCACGATCCGGGGGCGCACTACCGGCAAGTGATCGACCTAACCACAGGACTGGAGCCTGTGCCAACAGCCGTGGTTCATCCCGTGGATCGCTACGCGTTGCTGGCGGCCATCGACGCGGCCGAGGCCAACTTAATCATTCCTATTTTGATTGGACCGGAAGCTAAGATTCGGGCGGTGGCCGAAGCCGAAGATGTGGACCTGGCTCCGTATTCCTTGCATGCCACCGAGCATAGCCACGCCGCCGCGGCGCACGCGGTCGCTCTGGCCCGGGCCGGGGAGGTCAAAGCCTTGTTCCAGGGCAGTCTGCACCCCGGAGAATTAATGCAGGCCGTCGTGGCCAAAAGCAGCGGGCTGCGCACTGGCCGGCGGATGAGCCACGTGGCCATCCTGGATGTGCCGGCTTATGCTCGCCTCTTATACTTGACCGACGCTAACCTCAACATCTATCCAACGGTCGAGGATAAGCGCGACATTGTCCAAAATGCCATTGATTTGGCCCATGTTTTAGGCGTGGAAAAACCTAAGGTGGCTATTCTCTCCGCCATCGAGACGGTCAGCCCTCGCCTGCAATCCAGTATGGAGGCGGCTGCCTTGTGTAAAATGGCCGACCGGCGCCAAATTGTCGGGGGAGTAGTGGATGGTCCGCTGGCGTTTGAAGATGCCGTCTCGCCGGAGGCCGCCGCGGCTAAAGGGCTCGTCTCGCCGATTGCCGGTCAGGCCGATATTCTGGTCGTGCCCGATCTGGAGTCGGGCACGATGTTGCTTAAACAGTTGGAGTACTTAAGCGAAGCCCAGACCGCCGATGTGGTGCTGGGCGCGCGGGTACCGATTGGACTGATCAGTCGGGTCGATACCCCTCTGGCCCGGCTAACTACCTGTGCCTTGCTTCTCCTCCTGGCCCGTCAAGCCAAGACAAGGGGCGGGTAAAAATGGAGTGCAGAGCTTGCTCTGCGAGCAAACCAAGGAGAGCACTAGTCGAGCTATAGCCGGGAAATTTATTTGCCCGGTTGGACAATAAAACCAAGCTTAAACTACTATCTTCCGGGTTAGCACTTGCTGAGCCGCTTTAACGATATCTACCGCCGTTAAGCCATACATCGTGAGCAGTTCCCCTGCGGCGCCGGAGGCAGCATACCGATCCCGGATGCCCACCATGGCCATCGGCACCGTAAATCGGCTAACCACCGTCTGAGCCACCGCCGCGCCCAAGCCGCCCTGGAGCAAATGCTCCTCCGCGGTGACGATAGCGCCGGTTTCGCGGGCCGCCTGTTCCACGGCCGCCTCGTCCAACGGTTTGATGGTGTGCATGTCCAGGACCCGCGCCTCGATGCCTTGTTGGCTCAAAGCTTCGGCGGCTTCGAGCGCCGCGGCGACCATCAGGCCGCAGGCAATCAAAGTGATGTTTCTCCCTTCTCGCAGGTGAATGGCTTTGCCAAGCTGAAAATCGAGCCCATCGGGGTAGATCACCGGAAACTTGGGCCGGCCTGTGCGTAGGTAAACCGGTCCGTCGTGCTCAAACATGGCTGCCGTGGCCGCTTGAGTGGCCGCGCCGTCGGCGGGCACCACGACGCTAAAATTGGGCAACGAAGTCCCCAACGCAATGTCCTCAATTGCCATCTGGCTGGGCCCATCTTCGCCAACGCTGATGCCGGCGTGTGAGCCGACCAGTTTGACATTGACGTGCGGAAAAGCAATCCCCATCCGGATTTGGTCGTAAGCGTTGCATAGCAAAAAGCAGGCAAAACTGGCTGCCACCACATCTTTTCCGCTGGCCGCCAGGCCACTGGCTACGCCCACCAAATTACTTTCGGCAATCCCCACATTAAAGAATCGGTCTGGAAACGCTTTGGCAAAGTAGGCGGTCCGGGTTGAGTCGCTCACATCGCCATCGACCACCACCAACTTGTCATTCTTGTGGCCTAACTCGCGCAGCGCTTCGCCAAACGCGTCGCGCGTTGGCAAACCGTACTCTAGATTGATGCTTTTGCCGATATTCATGCGCCGTTCCCTTCTACCCGGTTGTAGAGCCTAGCCAATTCAGCCAGAGCTGTTTGAACCGTGGCGTCGTCTTCCAGAGGCTTGCCGTGTTTGCGGCTGACCTGATCCTGTTCAAAGGTGGTTAGGCCTTTGCCTTTCTTAGTGTGAGCCACGATCAGTTGGGGTTGATCTTTGATCTGCTGGACAAGTCCGAAGACTTCTCTAATTTCAGGAAGGTTGTGCCCATCAATTTCCTCGACATGCCAACCAAAGGCTCGCCACTTATCGGCCGGCGGGGTTAAGCTAGGCATCACTTGCTCCACTGAACCGGTCTGCTGAAATTTGTTGTGATCCAAAATCAGGGTCAAATTATCAACCCGATACTTGGTCGCGGCCATCGTCGCTTCCCAAATTTGCCCTTCTTCGGACTCGCCATCACCGATAATGACATAGACGCGAAAATCTTTCCGATCTAACTTAGCCGCTAAAGCGTGCCCTAAGCCAAGGGAGAGGCCCTGACCGAGCGAGCCGGTGGAAGCCTCGACGCCTGGCAGGAGCCGCATATTGGGATGCCCTTCCAGCGGGCTGCCCATCTGGCGGAGTGACCCCAACAAATCGGCTCCAAAGTAACCGGCTTCGGCCAGGACCGCATAGAGCGCCGGAGCCGCATGTCCTTTGCTTAAAATAAAACGATCTCGTTCGGCCCAGTCCGGTCGCTGAGGGTCGTAGCGCATGACTCCGCCAAAGAAGAGTACGGTCATCAGATCAATCGCCGAGAGCGAGCTGGAGGGATGGCCCGACCCGGCTTTCGTGGTCATTTCAATGATCTGGCGGCTTAACCGCCAGGAAATATCCTCTAACTCTTGCATCTTAGACTCATTCACCGGCTTATTTTGCATAATTGTGCTCAAGACTGTTCTCCTTTGTGGATATACCCGCCGTCGCCAGGGACAACGGCTGGGAGTAAGGGCGTAAAATCTTACGCCCCTCCCGTTACCTTCATTGTAAGAGGCCGGTCAGTAACAAACTATACTAATCCGGATGATTTAACTCATATAAGTGAGCTATTTAAGATAGCCTACTTGACCTACTCAACCCTGCACCCGCTGCTCCGTCAACTGAATTATGCCCAAAATAGCCCTTTTTACTCATAAAGACTGCCCACCTCAGCGTAGCGGATAATCCGCTGAAGCAGTTATGCTAGGAGGGCCCTAGCCACGCTCTGTGTGCTTGGGCAGTCGCTCAGTGAATGTATACAGGAGAATATTTTATGAAATATTTAAGAGGCTTGCCCCCTTTGCTTGGGGTAACTATACTCAGCTTGCTTATTTTGTTAGGTGCCACTGGCTGCGGAGCGTCTGTTGATCAAAATGATCCAGACTTCACCGAACTCGTGGAGGAGGCTGACAACCAGGCTACCTTGGATGCTCAAACTTTTGAGGACGTGGCTCCGGATTTTGATCTCGAAGCCACGGTGGAGGCCCCGGATGAGGACATCGACGAGCTGACGGAGGACGTGCCGGCAGAAGAGCGGCCGGTGATCGATCAGGCTCCTATCTCCAACCGCGACATCGCTCCACTTCCCATGTCTAATTTGTTTGAAACAGATCTCCTTAGCGCCGAAGGTGAAACCTGGGGCGAGCTGTCTGACTTTTCGATCAATGTTGAACAAAATCGAGTTAAATATGCCATCGTTACCTTTGGGGGTGGCCTGTTCAACCTCGCCGATGAAACAATTGCCCTGCCCCTCGATATTCTCGTCCTTAATCCCGAAAACCAGCTTGTCATCGACGTGGATCGCGAAGTTTTAGAAACAGCCCCAGGCTTTGACTCTAGTAACTTAACCGGCAGCTTTAGGCTCCAATCGAGCTGGTCTAACGAGGCCGATGCCTTTTGGTCTTCGGTCGACGGTCACGTTATAGTGGGGACTGGTGAAGAAGAAGCTCCCACGGAAACGTTTGTTTCGGCTTCAAACTTGTTTGGCTACCAACTGGTTGATGATACCGAGCAAGTGGTGGGTCAGATCGATGATTTTATCTTTGACTTTAATACGGGGCACGTCAGTTACGCCGTTATTTCGAGTGATGCCGGCCTGCTGGACGTAGACTTAGCTGAAACTAACTTCTTGGTCCCCTTTAGCGCGTTGGTCTTCCAGCCAGCCACGGATGAAGTCCAACTGGTCGCCAGCCCTGAAACGATTCAAAGCTCACCTCACTTTACTTCCGACAACCCGCCCGATTTTGCTCAGCCCGGCTGGGACGGTGAAGCCAACACTTACTGGTCCGAGCAAGGTTTTGAATTGTCACCCGTTCAATCTGACGAGGAGTCCACGTTTACCGGTGACACCTTTGATGAAGAAGACGAACTCTATGATGATAGCGGCATTAGTGCGGAAGAGGTTCGCTCCCAGCAGACGGTAACCACTTCTCAAGAGGCAGAGACACCGGATTAGGACAACAGGCAAAATCATCAAAAAACGGCGCTAATTACCCTAATGGTAATTAGCGCCGTTAGCCACAATTGAGTTTTGTTTGCTGTTCCCCAAATTATCATTCTCTCTCAATAAACAGAGGCTACTCAAGCAGCCAGGTGACTTGAACCGTCACTTCTACCGTCTGGGAGCCCGGTTCAATCGGCACTGCGGCAGCGTCAGCTTGAACAGCCATACTTGCGCTGAACGGAAGCGGACCCGGGAATTGGCTCGACTCATTGATGGCCAGGACCTGGCCCAGTTGGGCGTCAAAGGCCGAGGTCAATTGTTCAGCTTTGCGCTTAGCATCGTCGACCGCGGCTTGACGGGCTTGATCGAGCTGCGTCTCGCGGTCGCTGACTTCAAAACGGATGCCTTGAATCGTATTTCCACCGGCCTCAACCGCGGCATCAAGCAGTTGGCCTAACCGCTCCAGGTCATTAACCTGCATCTCTACGACATTGGCAGCGGTGTAACCTTCCGGCGTTGAGTCCTGACTGTAGCGAGTGAGCAGTTGGACGGTTTGCGTCTCCAGTTGATCGGCCGGCACACCGTTTTCTTCCAGGCTCTCTAACAGGGTTTGCATCTGGCTGCTGTTCTGATTGAGGGCCTCACTGGCTGTCTCCGCATCGGTTTGCACGCCCAGCAGCACAATAGCCTGGTCAGGTTGCACGTCTACGCGGCCGGTGCCTGACACGCTAACGGAGCGGACCGGGACATCGAGACTGACTTCAGGCGTTTGCGCTTTGCTCTGAATCCTCAAGTGAATCGGGTTTGATTCAGTAACCGGTTCGGACAGCCGGTAGTTCTGATCAACAAGCTGGCGCTCTCCTTTAAACATATCCCAACTTGAGCCATAGACCGGTTGGATCTGGGTCATCATCCCCCCAAATAGTGTGACCAGCACTATTACCATAATGCCAATTAAGTGAGCTTCGCTTTTCATCTTGAGATCTCTCCTCTATTTTACAACTTACCTAGTATATGGATCATAACATCAGGCATGTGGCATTGCCTATACTACTTCGGGTAGTCTAGCTGCTCCGATAGAGCTATCTTTAAGTTATAAGCCCGTTTGAGTTTTTGTTGAGGCTAAACACGAGGTATCAATTAGAGCCTATTTTTTTCTGTTGGCGCTAATTATTTACGTCAATTAGGTCTAGATTTCATCAGAAATTATTTTTGAAGCTTCAACTGGCCGTAAATCTTTGCCTGAGCCTTTATTCAGTAGGCTGATCAAGGCATGTTTTGCTTTACAAGGCTTATTTGGTACATCGATCGGCCCATGTTTTGCTCTATAAGGCTTGTTTGACGTATCGATTGGCCTTAATTCTTTGTCTGAGCCTTCACTCAGTAGGCTGATCAAAGCATGTTTTGCTCTATAAGGCTTGTTTGAGGCGTCGATCGGCCCATTTTTTGCTCTACAAGACTTGTTTGGGGCGTCGATCGGTCCATTTTTTGCTTTACAAGGCTTGTTTGGGGCATCGATCGGCCCATTTTTTGCTCTATAAGGCTTGTTTGACGTGTCGATTGGCCTTAATTTTTTACTTGAGTTTTCACTCAGTAGGTCGATCAAAGCATGTTTTGCTCTATAAGGCTTGTTTGGGGCATCGATCGGCACATTTTTTGCTCTATAAGGCTTGTTTGGCCCATCGATCAAGAAATGATTTCATCTACACGGCTTATTTGATGCTTTAACGGCCTCCGTTTTCATCGGTAAGCTTTAATCGATCCCCTATTGCCTGATCGGTTTGATGTTCTGGTTAACATGGAATAGATTATTTGGATCGTATTTGCTCTTGATGGCCGCCAACCGCTCATAGTTGTCTCGATAAGTGGCTTTGATCCGGTCAAGAACTTCTTCCATCAAGAACTTCTTCCATCAAGAACTTCTTCCATCATGACGTTCACAATATGTCCCTTTTGACTTGCGCCAATGACCATAAGTTCATGGTATACTAACCCAGACATGGACGATTTTATCTGGCTCCAGCATAGCAGATGACTGTAGCAAAACCTGCGACGAAGGAGCGACCGGGCGGCAATTCTTCGAGCTTCAGTCCTTGGGGAACCGTACTATAATATGGTGGAGACAAAGCGGTTACGCAGGGAACTCTAGCAGCACAATGGTGAGAAAGGAAACAAAGTGATGGAGAGAACGGAACTGCGGGCTTTGCAAGCCCCGCTCAAAGAGAAGTATCGGGCAGTCCCTGATGCGGCCGTAGTAACCTTGAAAGCCCAAGGCCGCTTAGGCGAAGGAATTACTTGCAAAGTAGAAACGGGCAAAGCGCTGGTTGAAGCCGGTTTGCATCCGGCTACCGGCGGCGATGGCCTGGCCGCTTGCTCCGGCGATATGCTGCTGGAAGCGCTGGCGGCTTGTGCCGGGGTGACGCTGCAAGCGGTGGCCACTGCTATTGGAGTAAAGGTGCGAGACGGCCTGGTCTTGGCTGAGGGTGACCTGGACTTTCGCGGCACCTTGGCCGTCTCCAAAGAGGCGCCGGTTGGCTTTAAAAGCATTCGTCTTCATTTTGAGTTAGATACCGACGCCTCTCAGGAAGAATTGGCCTCGCTCCTCAAGCTAACGGAGCGGTACTGCGTGGTCCTGCAAACGCTGCGAACCGCTCCGGAAATTGCCGTTAGCCCGAGTTTTTGATCTGCTACGATTATACCTGTAGACATCTTATCAAATGAATTTTGCAGAAGTACCGGTTTAAGTGATGACCCAGGTAGAGTTTAAAGTAGAGAATCAGCAGCAGTCCGCTGGAAATTGAGTAAAAGGTGTGCAGCAACCAGATCGGACCAACCGGCAGGGTGATAATGTAAAGCCAATAAATTAAATTGCCGATATTAACCAGAACCAGGTTCAGAGAACTGTAGGAATGTAAATCTCTAGTTTTATAGGCTTTGAGCAGCATGGGTACATGACTGCTGACAAACATGGCGCTTGATATTATGCCGGCCACTAAGGCCACTTGCTCGGTATCCATTATTAAACCTCCGTCACTTGAAAATTGGGCAAACCTGTCGTGGTAAACTTCATATTTACTATAGCTCATGACCGCACCGACAATGTACCGGTAACCGCTCCAAAGAACGTTCCAGAAATGTTAGCTTATAGAATGGCCTCAATTGCTTTGATGATCTCGGAGGCCGGCGCCGGTCCCCTGTTATCGATCACCAGATCCCAGTCCAAGGTCACGTGCTGTGCAATTTGGTTGATCTCTTCGACGCGCGAGTCGGAAATGGGAATGTGATTGGCGGCGTCTCGGCGCTTGACTCTGTCCAGGCAAGTTTCAAGATCGGCGAAGACCTTAATCAGTTTAATGGCATATTTCCGGCGCAACGAGGCATAAAAAGCCTCAAATTCCTGCCCTGCTCCTAAAGACTCGATCATCACCCGGTCATAGACGGTAAACTGCTTATCTATCTCCGCCTCCACGACCTCCCAGCCTGATTTTGAATGATCATGCCCGTTCAAATATTCAACCCAGATCGGCTCAACTTTTAAGAAGCGTACCTCTGGCAGCCGATCGACCAGGCTGCCGATGTAGCTTTTACCCGAGCCTTTCAAGCCAACAAGGATATACAGTGTTTTTTTCATCGCAGAAATCTCTCTACTCAGTTCCAGACCGGAGATTGAGCTTGCTCGCTGCGGACAATCAGGTAGGCCCAGAGGGTTAAGTGATATCGAGGGGGCAGCAGCAGCCCGGCCCGAAATTCGGTGGGCTGGCCATCCCGCTGAATCAACTCATCCCGGCGGGCTTCCAGAGCCGGATAAGCCGGTTGGCGCCGGCGATCTTGCGCGACCACGTGAAAGCCCTGATCTTTGACGGCGGCCAAGGCCGGCATCAAACCTTGCAGCCGGGCCAGACTTGTTTTTAAGCCGGCCAGTTCGTGGCTCGGCGTTGGCCCGGACAAAATAGTCTCCAGTCGAGTAACGGTGGTTGGCGGTACCGGCTGGGCCAGGGCTTGCTCCAGTTCTGCCACCAGCTTAAGGGCCTCGCTCTCGGAAATAGCTTCTTGTTCCAATTCAAGCCGGCGAATGAGGTTCTGCCGGGTCTCCGTCTGGAGTTGGGTTAATAGGCCATAAGCTTGGTTCAAAACATCGGGTTGGGCCAGCAAGTGGTTAAGCGAGGCCAACTTTTGAAAGACCTCATCCTCGCGGCAGTGCAAGATTAATGGTTGTCGGGCCGCCAGCCGCGCCGCTGCCATGGGAAAGCCGTAGACCGATCGCCACGGCTGGCGCAAGTCGCCGACCGCCAGCGTCTTGAGTTGGCTGGACTGGGAGAGGGTGGCGGCCGTGAATAGTGATTTGCGGTTAAATTCGTTCATTGTGAAACCTCGCTTGGTTACTTACCTCTTTAGTTATACTTTATCATTCCCGCTAAAAAAAAGCCTCTCTCAAAGGTTGGGTTGGAGGTTGGTTTGGGAGTCAGGCTATGACTAGAGAGCGGCGTTCAACTTTGGCCAGAAAATCGGTTAACTGAGGGAGAACAGTATGAAGCTGAAGGCCTAACTGAATGTGACTGAGACCGGGTATTGCCACAAAAGTAGCGTTGGGTAGCTCAGCCGCACAGCGCTCAATAGCTGGCTTCAGCGGGTCCTTAGCTCCGGCAAACAGTAAGGCCGGCATTGTGGCCAGCCGTAAACCTTTGGAGATGTCGGGCCGGTCATTGGCGTAGGCCGCTGATAGGGCTTGATGATCATTGCTTAAGAACCGTTGCCGCGCGGCTGCCAGCAGCGATACCCCCGCCGCTTGTTCCACCGAGGCCAGGCAGGTCGCCATGCCCCCTTGAAGCATCGCGCGGTAGGGAGCCATATCCTGGCCGTAAGGCTGTGCCCCGCCGATGGCCAGCGAGCGCAGCCGGCCGGGCGCGTATTTGGCCAGCCCTAGACCTACCCAACCACCCAGCGCGTAGCCAAAGTAGTGGGCCTGATCAATCCCCAGGTCGTCGAGCATCGCGACCACATCGCCGACCTCCTCTTTGAGACCGTAGGCCGCCGGATCGTAGATTTTCTGACTGGCGCCCTGCCCGCGACTGTCAATCAAAAGCAAGCGGTAATCCTTTTTCAAGGCTTCCACATAGCCGGCTTCGTACCAGCTTTGCCAGTCTTGTCCCAGCCCGTGATAGAGGACCAAGGCGGGTCCTTCACCTTCGACTTGATAATTAATTCGAATACCGTGGTTGTAAACGTATGCCATTTTCGTTTCTCCTTTTTTGATTTAGGTGTTGTCAGTTTATCAAGCTTAGCGTTCAAAAAACGTGCCAAAAAAGGGAATTTTGTAGGAATCTGCAAGGAATCGGTGGCCGGTCGCCAGGGTCTAATCCGACAGGGCTATCACATTTAACCCCATAAATCGCTCAGGCTAGTATTTATGGATAGCTCTGCAGATGCTATGCTAGGATCAATATGCCCTTCAACCAAAAGTTATTTGCGTTTAGAATGAGTCTATGAGACACGAAGTAGCGAGGACCAGCGGAGAATGATCGATCAACCTAAATCTCAAGAGGAACGTAAAGGTCTCCAGGCCAAACGCCGTTTGGCCAAAGCGGTGCAACTAGCTTGTCTCAGAGCCGCGCAGGAGGGTTACGAGCGGGCCGGTTGGGCCGGTTTGTGCCAGGAAGGTATCTGGGAGAGTGTGTTTGATGCTATTCGCGATCTGGATATTGAAGCCGTCATTCAAGAATTTACCGTGACCGAGCAGTAAGGCAGGCAATTGGGGCAGTGCCGGAAGACATATCTTTCTTCATCGATTCCGACCGATGTATCAGTTGTGGGGACTCAAAAAATCAACAATGGTCCGCAGCACCCTCCTCTCCTGAGGACACCCCACCTGGGGTAGGGGCGAAAAACTTTACACCCTTACCCTAGGTTAAGCTTCGTGATCGGGGGCGTCCCGAGGAACTGTCCAACTCCCTTGTAAATAGGAGGGCAAACCTTGGTTTGCCCTCCTATTTCATTACTCGGTGACCACTTGCCAGCGTTCGCGGTCCAGGTGCTCGGCCAGGGAGGAGTCAAAGGACTCATTCAGGAGTTGCGTGACCCGGCCGAAGGATCAATGCCTTTCAACCAAAAAGGGTATAGCTTAGGCTACTTCGGCGTCGGTCAGCACCCCATCCGCGGCCGGATCGGCTTGGAGCAGCAGCCCCGGGCCGCGCAGAGCCGTTGACTGTTTGGCCGAAAGCAGCGGGCGTGTTGACAAAGTCGGGAGATCGTTTTTCTAAAAAGGCCTTGACTCCCTCGCGGCCTTCGCTTGAATTGGCGCTGGCGGCCACCTGCCAGCGTTCACGGTCCAGGTGTTCGGCCAGGGAGGAGTCAAAGGACTCATTCAGCAGTTGCTTGACCCGGCCGAGAGTCTCAACCGGCATCCGGGCCACCCGAGCGGCCAACTGTCGCGTTTCAGCCAAGAGTTGGGCCGGGGGGGCCACCTGGCTCACCAAACCAAGAGCCAAAGCTCGCTCGGCGAGGATCGGCTCATCGAGCATGGCGATTTCCAGGGCTCGAGCCAGCCCCACCAGGCGGGGCAGCGTAAAGGTCCCGCTGGCCGGAATGGAGAGACCGTGCGAGGTATTGGCTTGTTTCAGATAGGTGTCGGCCGCGATAGTCCTTAAGTCACAAGCCAGGGCCAGCGCGAAGCCTGCCCCGGCCGCCGGCCCGTTGATAGCGGCGATGACCGGTTTAGGCATCGTCCGAATCTGGGCAATGCAGTCGTGCAGAACTTCGGTGAGGGCCAGAAATGAGTCGCCTGGGGTATGGGGATTGGCCGCCAGGGCAAAGCGAAGATCGCCGCCGGCGCAAAAGGCCGGTCCTTGGCCGGTCAGGATCACGGCTCTAATGTCCGGGTCTTGCCGCGCTTTAAGCAGATGGGCTTTTAAGGCCTGGCACATCTCCAGATCGAGGGCGTTTAAGACCTCGGGGCGGTTTAAGGTGATCGTCGCGATCGAGTCTCGCACAGAAAATAGAATTGATTTTGCTAAACTAGGCATAAGGTTTCTCCTGTCTTTCAGCCTACTTATCCACGTAAAGTGGCTACTCATTGAAACTTAAGTCTAGCTTAGCAAATTGTGCGTACTTAAAGCGGGAAAAGACCGTGCATTTTATTTGTATCGCTTTTTGTATCGGTTGCCGGCGAGGGGTGATACCAACGCGGGCCAATTATGGAGTTTAATTGGAAGTAGATAAAAAACGCAACAACTGACTCCTGGGCCGGAGACCGAGAAGATGCAGCCTAATCCTATCCCTTTAAGTGACCCCGGGCAAGAGCCCGCCTGGCAAATCCTTGGCGAGTTCAGTTTGCCCAGCCAGCCGGGCAGCGATCGCCTGGCCCGTGAACGGGTTGCCGTAATGTTACAGCCCTTAAGTCTATCGCCGGCCAACCTGGAGCGACTTAAAACTGCGGTCGCCGAGGCAACCTTGAATGCCATCGAGCACGGCCACGGTTCTCAACCTGACCGGCCGGTGGTCATTCGGATTTTGGCTGTGGCTAAAACGGTTCCAGGGCCTATCACCGATCAGGACCGCGGGCCAATCTCTAAAACTCTATCGCCCGACCAAGTAGCCACGCTGCCCGGGCCACAATCGCCCCGTGCTTGGGGTTTCTTCTTGATTGAAAAGACAGGGGATAACTTGTGGCGCAGAGGCGATGAGGCTCATCAGACTATCGAACTGTTTTTATACTTTGAGGGTGATCGACCTGCAGGCGGCTAAACAGCCATTTCTCATAGCGAAGCTTTGCCTCCTCGCGATTGGCAACCGGTTACCCCTTGACTTGTCGCGTTAGCGCCTGGCGGACAGGATCTCTGGCACCAGCTTCTCAAAACTCCGGGTTTGGACCTGGGTCCGAACGGCTGCGAGCTGCGCCGGTGTCAGGCGCGCTTCCAATTCTGCGCGCAAGCTTTCGGCTCGATCCTTGGCCTCCTGGCTGCTGGCGGGATGCTGTAGAATGTGGGTTACCAGTTCGAGCGCCTGTTCGCCTTGATCCTGACGCGCCGCCAATACGGCCAACCCGGCGAGGGCATCGAGCAGGTTAGGTGGCGACTGAGCGGCAGCGACCTGACCGGCCTGCCGGAAATTCTCGAACGCCTGAGCCTCTTCTCCCGCGGTGAGGGCAAAGTAGCCGGCCAGGTTGAGCGCGTGTGACAAGAACCAAGTGTCGCCTACGTCGCGGAACTGGCTAATGCTCTCTTCTAACAAGCGCCGCGCCTCTGCCGTATCACCGCTGGCTTGCATGGCCACAGCCATCTGCTCGAGGGTGGCTCCGATACCTAACCGGTCGCCGGTTTCGGTGGTCAGCCGCAGACTTTCGCGCAACAGTTCCAGGACCTCGCTGGTCCGGCCCAGAGCCTGCGCGGCGCGGCCAAGTTGCCCGATAATGAGGGCCATCAGCCGGGGATCGCCCAGCGTGCGAGCGCCGGCCAGACTGTCACTCAAGTAGCTGTGGGCAGCCTCATAATCTCCTTGGGCGTGCGCGACCATACCCATAAAAGCGCGGCCTTGCGCCTGGAGCCATTCATCGCCTAACTTGTTGAAAATGGATAACGCCTCTTTTAGATAGGGCCAGGCTTTGTCAAATTCCCCCATCACCCAGCAGACCACCCCACAATAGGTTAAGGCCTGGCCCAGGGCCCCCGCTTCATCGAGCGGACGCAAGAGGGCCAGACTAGACTGATAGAGGGCCGCTGCCTCCGCACTCCGGCCCTGGCGGAAGGTGAACTGAGCCTGATGGGACAGGATCTCACCCAGTGTTCTTTCCCAGCGGACTCGATCCGCGGTGAGCTGACTCGGCTCAAGCGTAGCCAGCCTGGCCTGTACCCGCTCGGCTGCCTGAGCAAAGGCGGTTTCCCCCTCCCGCAAAGAGTCGCGCAAATTATGGAAGTACCAGAAAGGAAAGGCAGTTCCGTGCAGCCGGTCAAACGCTTCGTGCGCCACCGCCGTGTCCCAGGCGGCGCGGATATTGTCAATGTCGGCGTTGAGTTCAGCCAGCGCCTCTTTCTGGTGACTACTTCTTAAGTTGAGGTCGGCCGCTTTAAGCAGGGCGAGATAGTAATGACTGTGCTGGTTGTGAGCCGCTCGTTCCTCTGCTGCCTCTTCCTGCAAGCGCTCGGCGGCATACTGGCGGGTTAGCTCGTGTAGATCGTAACGTCCGGTGACACTGCGTCGCAACAGCGATTTATCCAGGAGTATGGCAAGGATGGGTAAGGTGGCCCCCGCAACGGCTTCCGCGGCTTCGCGCCGGAAGCCGCCTCGAAAGACTGACAACTGGCGTAACACCCGTTGCTCTGCCGCGGACAGCAACTTCCACGAATGGTCAAACACAGCCTTAATGGAGCGATGGCGTTCCGGCATATCCCGGGTGGAAGCCGCCAGAAAATCCAGGCCACGCTCGATTTCTTGAGCAATCTCCTGACACGACAGGGTGCGCACCCAGGCTGCCGCCAGCTCAAGCCCCAGGGGTAGTCCGGCTAATAAGCGACAAATGCGGACCACTGCCGGCTTCGTCTCTGCGGTCAGGTTAAAGTCCGGTTGCAGCCGGCGAGCACTGTGCGTAAACAAGGTCACTGCACTATAGGCTTCGACGTTTTCAACTTGCTCATCCGGAGGGAGTGGTAGCCCTTGCACTTCAAAGATCCACTCTCCCTGCAAGTGCAGTCGTTCCCGTGACGTGATCAGCAGCTTGAGACGCGGCGCAACCTGGAGCATATCCGGCAAGTCGGCTGTGGCCTCCTCGGCGGCAAGCAAGTGTTCGAAATTGTCTATGATTAGCAGCAGTTGTTTATCGCGTAGGTAGTTGAAGAGTTGTGTTTTCGGGTCGGCGGGGCCGGCAAAGGTCAAGCCGAGCCCGTCGGCTATAGCCGGGATGACAAATTTAGCCGCGCCAACCCCGGCCAGCGAGACAAAATAAACGCCATTAGCCAGGGCCAATTGCTGGTTGGCGGCAATCTCAAGCGCTAAACGAGTCTTACCGACCCCGCCTGGCCCAACCAGCGTGAGCAAACGGCACTGGCCATCTTGCAGAAGCCGAGCGATGGTCGCCAGTTCGGGTTCGCGACCTACCAGAGGGGTGGGAGGGGTGGGTAAGGATGAAGTGAGCGACGCAGGCGAACCGGCCAGGACAGATCCCGCCGGCTCAGCCGCTGAGACCTCGGCCAAGCGATCAACCCGGAGTTCGGTCCGAGCAATTTTGAGAAAGGTGACGCGCTCGGCAGCAGCGATCTCCAGGCAGTCGGCCAATAGTTCCGCAATTTGGCGGGACGGACGGCGCTCATCTGCCTCGATTTTACGAATAGTCACAACTGAGCAGCCGATCCGTTTCGCGAGGTCGGCTTGAGTCAGATCTAGTTGCTTGCGGCGTTCTTTCAGCCACAACCCGAACGAGGTAGGCGGTTCCATAGCCAGGATCCTATTTTCTAAAGGGGCTTGTATCTCTTTTTGTACCACTCCAGGTATCACGAGATGTATACCTGGTGATACCATTGCCCGTTCAAATCGTGATTAAATGGGGTCAAATCAAAACCGGTCAGGCTGAGCGCTGATTGTACTGAAAACCTGACCAAAACGCAATGATCCCGGCAAGTCTAAAGATTAGTCACAGTAAGGAGATAAATGATGACAATTGCTCAATTTACCCCAACGCTGGCCCCTGAGGCGTCGACCTTTATCACGGCCATCGAACAGATGGAAGCTCAACTCAGCGGTCACCTCATCCGGCCTGGCGACGCTGCGTATGATCAAGCCCGCCGCCTGTGGAATGGACGCGTGGATAAATATCCGGCGCTGATCGCTCGTTGCCGTACGCCGCAAGACGTGGCTTTGGCCGTAAACTTTGCTCGCGACCATACCTTGACCGTGGCGGTCCGCGGCGGTGCCCACAACAGCAATGGCTTTGCCGCCGTTAATAACGGCCTGGTGATCGATGTTTCTGCCATGAAAGGGATTGAAGTTGACCCGACCAGGCGCGTTGCTCGAGCCGAGCCCGGTCTGACCTTTGGTGAATTGAGCCGGGCGCTCTCCCCCTTCGGGCTGGCGACGACGACCGGCATCTGCGCCGGCACCGGCATTAGCGGGGCGACCTTGGGCGGTGGTACCGGCTGGCTGATGGGCCAGTATGGCCTGGCCATCGACAACGTTCTGTCTGTCGAATTGGTCACAGCCGATGGCCAACTGCTCACCGCCAGCGCGGCCGAAAATCCTGACCTGTTTTGGGCCCTACGTGGGGGCGGCGGCAACTTTGGCGTCATCACGGCCATTGAGTACCAACTGCACCCGCTTGGTCAAATTCTGGCGGGGATGGTGATCCATCCCATGAGCAAGGCTAAAGAGGTCCTTCGCTTCTACCGCGAGTTCAGCCAGACTACTCCCGACGAGGTGACCGCCTACGCTTTCCTGGCCACCGTACCGGACATTGGCCCGGCGGTGATTGTGATGGCCGGCTATTTCGGCGACGACCTGGCGGCCGGGGAACGGTTACTCGCGCCGGTCCGCCAATTTGGCCCGCCGTTGGTCGATCTCATTCAGCCGATGCTTTACCCCGATTTCCTGTCGATGCTCGATCCGATCGCGCCCGACGGGCGTAACTATTACGAACCGGCCTACTCGGTCAAACAGTTTAGCGATGAAGCCCTGACGACCATGATTTCCTGGGCTGAAAAGAGAACCTCGCCGTTCTCAGCCATCCTCATTCACCACCTTCACGGCGCGGCCACCCGGGTTAGCCCCGAAGCAACGGCCTTTGCCCTGCGCGAACCTCATTATATGCTCGTTCACGTAGCCGGTTGGGACGAAGGTCCGGCCGAGCCGCACCTTGACTGGGCCCGGGCCTCCTTTGCCGCTATGCAGCCGTTTGCCAGCCGGGGACTGTACGTTAATTTCATCGTGGGCGAGACAGAGGAAGCGGTCCGGGCCTCTTACGGACCTAACTATGACCGGCTGGCGACCTTGAAGCGTAAGTATGATCCCACCAACTTCTTCTGCCTGAACCAGAATATCAAGCCGGCCAAGACGAGTTAATTCAACGATTGAGTAAAGAACAAAGGTATCTTTTCAATATTCCGGGGTGAACGCGGCCTGAGCTTGTCGAAGGCCGTTGGTTTCGACAGGCTCAACCAACGCTACCGCGATTTATTAAGAAGGTACGAACAAAGATATAAAAAATCAAGTTGGATCTTAACCAAGGAGAACTTAGATATGGCAGACAAAAAGATCATTGCTGTGGTTGGCGCGACCGGAGCCCAGGGTGGCGGCTTAGTCCGGGCCATCCTCACCGATCCAGGCAGCGAATTCACCGTCCGGGCTCTGACCCGAAACATCAACTCAGACAAGGCGACGGCTTTAGCCCAGCTCGGGGCGCAGGTGGTGACCGCCGACCTTGACGATCAAACCAGTCTGGAGCGAGCCTTTGAGGGTGCCTACGGAGCGTTTTGCGTCACAAATTTCTGGGAACACTTCTCGCCGGAGCGAGAAGTGACCCAGGCGACAGCGATGGCCCAGGCTGCCCGCCAGACCGGTCTGCAACACGTCATCTGGTCCACGCTCGAAGATACGCGCCGCTGGTTACCGTTGAGCGACCAGCGCATGCCCACGCTCATGGAAAAGTACAAGGTGCCGCACTTTGATGCTAAGGGCGAAGCCAACCAACGCTTTACTGACCTGGGCGTGCCCACGACTTTCCTGCTAACCTCGTTTTTTTGGGAAAACTTCATTTACTTTGGCATGGGCCCGCAGCGCGGTCCGGACGGGGTGCTGGCGATCACCTTTCCAATGGAGGCTAAGAAGCTGCCAGGTATTGCGGCTGGGGACATTGGCCGGTGTGCCTATGGCATTTTCCAGAAGGGAGAGGACTTGGTTGGCAAAACCATTGGCATCGCCGGCGAGCACCTGACGGGGGACGAGCTGGCGGTGGCCTTGACCCGGGCGCTGGGGCAGGAGGTGCGTTATAACGCGGTGGCCCCCGAGGTGTATCGTAGTTTCGGCTTCCCGGGTGCTGACGATCTGAGCAATATGTTTCAATTTAAACGCGATTTCAATGAAGCGTTCTGTGGCGCTCGCCGGCTTGAGGTGGCCCGCTCGCTGAACCCATCGCTGCAAACGTTTGAAGCATGGGTGGCGCAAAACGCCAGCCGTCTACCGTTGGAGTAGTTTGTCGGTTAAGTAGCATCATTAGAATTTAATAAAGAGAACCTAAACAATGAATTCAAAACAACTTTCTATTATTTTGCTCACGCTCGTAACCATCGCCATACTGGCCGCATGCAACACCGCCTCGGCCGGAACGACCACGGCGAAGGCGGCACAGATTCCGGAAATTACGATCAAAGCCACCGACTTTTCCTTCGAGGCACCGGCTCAAATCGAGGCCGGGCTGGTCAAACTCAATCTGGTCAATGAAGGGCAGGAACCCCATCACGCTCAGTTAGTTCGGCTTAACGAGGGAGTCACTCTGGCGCAATTTCAGGCCGCCCTACAACAGGGTCCGGAAGCCGCCTTTCCGCTGTTGGCCTTTGTCGGCGGGCCCGGGCTGGTCGATCCCGGCCTGAGTAGCCAGGTCACGTTGGATCTGGTCCCAGGGCAGTATGTCTTGCTCTGCTTTATCCCCAGCCATGATGGCGTGCCCCACCTGGCCAAAGGCATGGTTCGGCCGCTAGAAGTGGTGGCTCGGACAGAACAAGTTGAGGTAGCCAACCCCCAGGCCGATCTCATCGTTAAAATGGTGGATTTTGCCTATGTTTTGCCGGCTGAAATCAAAGCGGGCCGGCAGGTTTGGCAGATCGTCAACGAGGGACCGCAACCGCACGAGATTATGCTGGTTAAGCTGGCTGAAGGAAAAAGCATGGCCGACCTCCAGGCGTTCTTACAGTCACCGCACGGAGCGCCGCCCTTCAGCCAAATCGGTGGCTTCCAGGGCATCAACGCCGGAGCATCGGGCTGGTTAAACCTGGACTTGACCCCGGGCGAATATGCGGCCGTGTGCCATATTCCCGACCCGGCGTCCGGCCACGCTCATTCTGAACTGGGCATGGTGAGGGCCTTTAGCGTAAAGTAAATAGATCTAAGCCAGCCCTGCCCGGCGACGTTAGCCACCCCCTGGCAGGGCTGGTTGTTATGAAACCTCACCCGGCTACTTCGTACCGGCTTTGAACCAGGCCGTTGGCAAAGCTCCGGGTCTCGATATGGTTCAGTTTAATATCGTGCGGCACGGGGCCAAAGAGGGGCAGGCCCTCGCCGATCAGGATCGGGATACGGGTGATGGTCAAGTGCTGAATCAACCCGGCGGCCAGAAAGCCTTGAATCGTCTTGCCCCCATCTACATACAGATGCTGCGCCCCTCGCTCCGCCAGCCGGTCAACCACCGCCTGGGGTGAACCGGACAGCCACTCGACCGTGCCCGCGAGCCGGTCCGGGATCTCGACCGGCCGGCTGCTGAGGACCACCAGCCGTTTTTCGCCATAGGGCCACTCTCCGCCAAAGCTCAACACCACCTCAAAGGTGCCCCGGCCCATGACCAGATAATCAACCGAGTCCATAAACTCCCGGTAACCGTAATCTTCGACGCCTGGTTCGCTTTCTCCGACCGGCAGCCAATCAATCGCGCCGTCGGGCCGGGCGATAAAGCCATCCAGGCTGGTCGCAATGTAGACCGATGCTTTCATTTTTGCTCTCCTTGAAAATATATCTATCCGCCGCCAGAGGCAACGGCCCGGGGTGGGGGCGTAAAATTTTACACCCCTACTGCTGGGTGAAATACTGAGGATAAAGTTTTTCCATACAATCGGGGCAGATGCTGTGCGAGAAGTCGGCTTCGGAGTGGTCGCGAATATAGACCTCCACTTGCTGCCAATAGCCCTGATCATTGCGGATCTTTTTGCAACTGGCGCAGATGGGCAGGAGACCACTTAACTGCTTAACCTTTGCCAGGCTGGTCTGGAGTTCATCGATTAAGCGCTCCCGTTCGGCTTCGGCCTGTTTCTGCGCGGTCACGTCTCTGATCACAGCGCCTAGCACAAAGCCGCGCGCGGTGGGCAGGGAGAAGCGAGCTGACTCGACCTGCCGGCGAGATCCATCCGGACGCTGAATTTCCACTTCAGTAATGCTATTGACAGAGGGGTGCTGGCCGGTCTGGAAATAGGTTTGCCAGCCGGCCTTAAGCTGTTCGTAGAACTCCGGTATTTGCCGCTCCGGTGGTAAAATCCGGAACAGTTGATCCCAGAGCAGCCAGCCCAATGCACTGGCCCGTGACAAGCCAAAGAGTTGCTCCGCCGCCGCGTTCCACTCCACCAGACGGCCGCTCTCGTCGGTCAGGATCAGGGCATCGGCCGATTTTTCAACCAGGCTCCGGAACGTAAGTTCGTTTTCTCTTAACGCCTGCTCCGCCCGACTGCGCTCGGTTACATCCCGGCTAATACTGCCCAGCCAATAGCCGGGTTCATTTTTAACTAAAAAGGCCGTCGTTTGGATAATCCGCTGCTCGCCATCGGGACGCCGGATCAAAACCTCGGCTAGGCGGTCTACCTGAGTTCCCTGACCGGTTTGCAGCAAGCTGAGGACGCCGGCCTTAATCGATTCGTACCGCTCCGGGTTCGACTGGGCCACGACACTGATTTCAAATTGAACATTCCAGACTTTTCGGTCAAGTACCTGACTCTTCGCCAGGCCAAAGATTTCTTCCGCTGCCCGGTTCCAGTCGATGATCTGGCCGGTGTGATCGGTCAAGGCAATAGCATCGGGTGATTGTTCGATGACACTCCGGAACTTGCGTTCGCTCTGGCGCAGGTCTGCTTCGGCCTGCTTGCGCTCGGTAATATCGCTGACACTGCCGATCCAGGCCACGGGCCGGTCTTCCTCATCACGGACCACGATGAATTGATCGTGCAGCCACCGGTAGTGTCCGTCTTTGTGCCGGAAGCGGTATTCCACCTGATAGGCAGTCCCGGGTGGGCCGGCCGTGGACATCGCAAGCACTCGTCCAATTTCCGCTTGATCGTCGGGATGGATCAGGTCTAACACTTCTTCGAGGGAAAAGGCCTTCATCTCGGCCGGCGTATAGCCGGTCACCCGGCCGAAGACGGGGCTCAAATAATCATAGGTATCGCCCTGCAGATTCCGTTTGTAGGAGGCATCGAGGGAGTTCTCCAGCACCTCGCGCAGCTGTTCTTCCTTCTCCCGTAGAGCCAGTTCGGTTTGCTTTTGAGCGGTAATATCCGCCGCGATCCCACCGATATACTGGGGCTGGCCGCCCTCACCAGCGATAATATACTTGCGGTCCAGCAGCCAGCGGACGGTTCCATCCGGCCGGACAATCCGGTAGGTGGCATCACTCTGCCCGTGGGCCAGCAACTCCCGGCTCGACTGCTCGGCCAGAGGCCGGTCCGCGGGATGGACCAACTCTAGCCACAGGTCAGGGTCACCATAGAAATCGGCCAGAGGCCGGCCGTAGACTTGTTCCATGGCCGGATTGGCATAGAGGAGTTGTTGGTCATCCCGGTTAGCCATCCAGACCACGTCGTTGGTGAGTTCCAGCAGGTGAACAGGCCAGGTGGCCGGGGGGGTGGATTGTGGCATGGATATAGATCTCTTTCTTGGACTTATCCCTGGAGCAAAGACCGGTTGGTCTGGTCATTATTCGTGAGGACGTTGTTGGGCGGGGCGAGGCCAGGGGGCGAACATTAGATTAATTTCACTTTTTCAGCGCGTTGGCCTAATACCGATACGGTGAAAAAATATATCTTCTTATTATACCATACCAGCTTGCTATCGTTTAAATTGTTCAAGCTATATGCCGCTGGGAGCTCTGCCCTAAACTGTTGAGCTTCTTGGCCAGCCCCCACAGTTTAATTGGAATGGGACCTGTCGGCCAGGTCGACCAGAAAGCGCTTCAATATCCGCTTAAAAGCCTCTGGTTGATCCAAATGGATGTCATGGCCGGCATTCTCAATCACGGTGTGGGTGCAGTGAGGCAGCTTCGAGACGGCTCGCCGGACATCGTCAGCCTCCATCGCTCCGCCCTGGACAGCCCGGGCAGCGATGAGGTGAACCGGGCAGCGAATTTGGACCAGCAGGTCGTCCGGCTCATGGCCTTGGAGCAGGGTGCCGGCCAGGGCCGGCGTCAAAGCCGCCGGGTCGAACTGGTCGAGTTGAATGGCTCGCTCGCGCACCGGATCCGGACCGGCCACATCCAGCCAGGTTTGTTCCTCGCTTACCGGCGTTTGGCCCAGGTCGGTGGTGAGATCTTCAACAGAGGCGCCGTTGGCGTGGTAGTGGCTCAAGTAAGCGCGTAGGTGGCTGAAATAGGGGTAAAAATCGGTCTGGCCAAAGCGAGGCATCTGTATGATGTAGAGAGCCGGGTCTGACAGCACGAGCCCACGCACCAGCTCAGGCGCATGGGCGCCTAACCAAATTGCCACCAAACCACCCAGTGAATGGCCCAGCAGAACGGCCGGTTCGCCCACTTCCTGACGCAGGAAGGCTGCTACATCACGCCCGTAATCGGCCAGGTGATAGGCCCCCGCCTCCCCCCGGCCCGACAGACCATGGCCCCGCAGGTCGAGGACGTAAACGTGAGCCTGTGCGGCCAGCGCCGGGACCAGGGGCAGAAATTCCGCGTGAGAGCCGCTCAGGCCGTGCAGAATGACCAGGGCCGGCCCCGGTCCCGGTGCTTCGGCGTAGTGAAGCGGTATCTCGTTAAGTTTGGCGGTATGAGACTTAATCATAACCCTATTCCTTCCCTATTTATGAATACACCCACCCTGCGCCAAAGGCAACGGCCTTGGGTAGGGGCGTAAAATTTTACGCCCCTACCCAAGATTAATTTTCATTCTCGATGTTGACGGAGGGGGGATTTCTATCCGCGTTGCTCTACGGCCGGCAAATGTAGAAGTAATTCATCGGATCGTGGGCGGGTTGTTCAACCTGAACGTCGGTGAAGCCGGCCTCGGCCAGCATCTCGAGCGCTTTCTCCTTGCCCCACATGGTGCCTAAGCCTTCGCCGCCGCCGGCCAGAGACACCGTCATGCAGTGCATGGTCGAGATAGTGTACAAAAACGGGGCCAAGGGATGGTCGTGGTTGTGGTGGACGTGGCTAGAGCCGGCGATGTCCTGCATAAAGTAGACGCCGTCCGGTTTAAGGGCTTGCTTGATGTTGCGCAACACCCGCCCCGGCTGGGCCTGGTCGTGGACAGCATCAAAGGTAAAGATTAGGTCATACCGGTTAGACTCGTCGAAGGTGGCGGCGTCCTTGACGGCGAAGCGCAGGTTGGTTAAACCCTGCCTAGCCGCGTCGGCCTGGGCAAAGGCGATGGCTTCTTCTGAAAAGTCGAGGCCGAAAAAGCGGCTGCGGGGATAGGTTTGGGCTAGCCGCTTCAAGGCATTGCCGCGTCCGCAGCCCACATCGAGGACCTCGATTCCTTGCTGGAGCTGCGCTTTGAGGCCCGGCATGAGCGGCAAAATCTGGTCGATCAGCGGCTCGACAATGTTAACGTCGCTGTCCTCGGCCATCACCTCGTGGAAACGGTGAAAGTCCGTATAGGGCACGCCGCCGCCATTGCTGAAGCAGGCTACAATCTTGTCCTCGACACTGCCCAACGTGCCGATATGTTGGGTAAACAAAGCCAGATTATCGGCTCCGGCGGCGCGGGTCAGGGTCGTGGCGTGTTCCGCCGGCAGGTGGTAAGTTTTTAGCTCCGGGTCATGGTCGATGACCTGACCGACCACCATCGCGTTCAACCACTCGCGGACGTACCGCTCCTGTAAACCGGTCGCTTCGGCAATTTGGGCACTGGTGGCCGGGGGCAGAATGGCCATGGTGTCAAACAATTGGGTCCGGTGGCCGATGCTGGTCATCAGCGCCAGCGCGCCATTATTGAGCACGCCGACCATTTTTTCAGCAAACGCTTCTGCTTTTTCTTGATTAATTCCGTTGGTACTCATTGATTGCCTCCTAGTTAAGTACGGTTTGTTTTAGGTAAGTGCTTATCGCGATGAAGCAAACTGTATCCTTGAGTCACAGTGTAACAGCCCTGGCTGAATATCTCCTCTGCCAGGGGTTGGGTTAGGGGTTTGTTTGGAACTGTTTGGCGGTTTGGACAGGGGTTAAAGCAGCTTCAGCTCACGGCCGCGGGCCACGGCTTCGACCCGGTTACGAACGGCCAGTTTGCCGTAAATCTGGCCGGTGTAGTACTTAACCGTGCCGGTGGCGATAATTAGCCGCTCGGCGATTTCCGGGTTAGTCAAACCCTCGGCCAGCAGTTGGAGGACCTCGATCTCCCGCGCGGTTAGCGGCTCGACCAATTGGGGTGGCTCCGATCCGTCCGGGACCGCGGCTGCCTCCGCAACGGCCGGCGCGGCGGTAACGAGAGGCGTGGTCAGCCAGGCTTGCACCTGGGGCAGGAGTGCCGCCAGGTCGGCGGCGGGGGGAGCGTCCGGCTCGGGCAAGTGAGGCTTGGCCCGGTCTCTAAGCTCGGGGCTGCCGGCCGGGTGGCGAGCGATCAGGCTTAACAGTCTCAACCGCAAGTCGGCGGGGCCGGTTTGCGCCAGCAGGTCGGCAATACCGGCGAGAATCGAGAGCAGGAGCGGCATAAATTGCATCTCTGCCGCAATCTGAAGGGCCTGCTGAAACTGCCGGTGCGCCGTCTGGACGTTCTTCAGGGCCAGGGCGCTCCGGGCCAGCCCATGGAGAGCCGTGGCCAGACCGCCCCGGTCGCCAATTTCCTGATAGATCGAGCGGCTTTCTGCAAAAAGCCGGCGGGCTCCGGCAAAATCTTCTTGCTGCCAGGCCACCTCGCCCATATGATTCAGGGCGACCGCCAGCCCCTCGGGATCATTAAAGGCCTGGCGCAAGCTGTAGGCCGCCTGGTAATACTCTTTGGCGGCGGTAAAGTTCTTCATCGCCATGGCCACATTGCCCAGTTCGATCAGGCAGTAGGCCCGAAACCAGCAATCGCCGCTGGCCTGCACGATGGCGTAGGCTTGCTGAAGGTGGGTCTGGGCCAACTCGGCCTGGCCTTGCAGCAGAGCGGTCCGGGCCAACAGGTAACAGGCGGTCTGTTCGTTGCTCGGGTTGGGCCGGCGTTTGGTCGTGTGCAGGACCTCCATCGCCCTGGCTGCGGTGGTCTCATAATCGCCCCGGATTAAGGCAAGCATCCCCGTAATTAAACGAGGATCCGAGACATACCTGGGTTTCGGCGGGATCTCGAGCTGCCGGTAGAGCTTTTGGCAGCGATCGGCCACCCCCTCGGCCTCGGCCAGCCGGCCCAGGCGGATATAGTACCAGCCCAAGATCGATAGCAACCCCGCTAAGGCGTGCTTGATTTCCAGGGTAGGCTCTTGTTGATCCAGGCTTTGTACCGCCCGCTCAAAGGCGGTGGTGCCTTCCAAATAGCGGCCCCGGAACTGAAAAAAGAGATCCAGCGTTTCATCCGCTTTTTGAATCTCTTCCACTTTGGCCAACTGGACGGCCCACTGCCAGGCCGCCCGAATATTCTCCAGTTCGGTTTCGATCTCAAGGCTGGCTGCTTGCTGCCGCCGGCCCTGGACATCGGCCCGGCGGCTGTGGAGGAATTCGGCGTAGTAGGCGCAGTGCCGATCATACACCTCAGCCACATCGTCCGGCGAGCGGGCCAACTGTTCGGTGGCGTATTGGCGCAGCAGTTCATGCATCTGGTAGTGACCTTCGGGCGTCCAGCGCAGCAGCGATTTGTCCACCAGAGCCGTCAGGCTGACGAGGGAGGCACTGGCCACCTGCTCCGCCGCCAGACGGCGAAACGGCCCCCGAAAGACGGCCAGCCGCTGAAAGACCATCTGCTCCGGCGGGCTGAGCAGGGCCCAAGAGTGGTTAAAAACGGCCTGCATGCTCCGGTGCCGGCTGGGCACCCCCTGCAGACGGGTGGTCAGAAAATCCAGGTTTTGTTGGATTTCGGTGGCGATCTCGGCGCAGGTCAGGCTTTTGGTCCACGCAGCGGCCAGTTCGAGGGCCAGGGGCGTGCCCTCCACCAACCGGCAAATTTGGACGACCCCGGCTCGCTCCTCCGCCAGCGAGAAGCCGGGCCGCCCTCGCTCCGCGCAGCGTTGGAAAAGCTGAACCGCGCTGAAGCCCTCAACGGCCTCCGGCCGGTCATCTGCCGGATAAGGCAAGCCCTCGACCGGATAAAGCCACTCCTCTTGCAGCCTCAAGGCCTCTCGAGAGGTAACCAGCATTTTCAGGCCGGCTGCGGCCCGCAGTAACTCGGTTAGCTGCGGTCCCGCGGCCAGGAGGTGCTCAAAATTGTCCAGGATCAGCAGCACCTGCTTATTAGCCAGGTAGCGAGCCAGTTGGGTCTGGGGGTGGTGCGGATCGGTTAGGGAGAAGTTAAGGGTGTCGGCCATAACCGGGAGGACCGAGTCCGGGGCCTCGAGCGGTTGCAGAGGAACAAAATAAAGACCGCCGGCAAAGTCGGCCAGCAGTTCGCCGGCGGCTTGAACCGCCAGCCGGGTTTTGCCGATGCCGCCGGGGCCGATGAGGGTCAGCAGCCGGCAGGCCGGGTGGGAGAGGCGCTCGATAATTTCGGCCAGCTCCGGCTCCCGGCCGACAAAAGGCGTCAGTTGGCCCGGCAGATTATGTGGTGTCCTAAATTGCATCCGAGCGCAGTTGCAGCCACTTAATGACATCTCGCCGTCGCAGCAAGCCGGCCAGGTGGTGGTCGGCGCTAAGAACCGGGACTTGCCGCACGTCACGTTGCATCAGTTGGTTAAGGGCCTGAGCGGCATCATCCTTGACCTTGGCCAGGGTCAGCTCCTCGGCCGGGGTCATCGCCTCGCGGACCAAGGTGGTGTCCCAAGCCTCACGGGGGACGCGGCGAATATCATCCAGGGTAATCATCCCCAACAGTTGGGCTTCATGGACCACCGGGAAGGCGTGATCATCGGTGCGCATCATGTAGTTATCCACCAACTCATTAATCGAGACATTGGGCGGCACCGTGGGCGGATTGGTCCGCATCAACGCCTCAACCGGCACATCCTCCAACATATCCCGGACCACCACTTGTTGGTAACTCTGGACCGAAGCGGTATTGAGGAACCAACCGATAAAAGCTAGCCACAGGCCGGCAATTAAGCCGGTGCCAAAGAAGGGCACCTCCACCCCAAAAATCATGGCGATGCCGATCGTGATAAAGATCCAGGCCACGACCTGTCCTACCCACGAGGCCCAGTGTGTGGCCCGGCGCAAGCTGCCGGTGGCGGCCCACAAGATCGAGCGCAGCACCCGGCCGCCATCGAGCGGAAAGCCGGGAATTAAATTGAAGACCGCCAGCAGAATATTAATCCAACCGAGCCACAGGAGCAAAGTGGCCAGCGGGCTAAACTGGGCCGCGAGCTCCAGCGGCGAGGTAAAGCCGGCTGCCAGTACCCCGGTCGACATGAGACCACCGGCGATCAGAAAAAGGATACCCAAGGCCAGGCTGGTCAGAGGCCCCACAATTGTAATCAAGAACTCAGCTCGCGGTGAGGGCGGATCCCGCTGGATGTTGGAGACCCCACCAAAGAGGAAGAGGGTGATATTCCGGACCGGAACTCCCTGCGCTTGGGCCACCAGGGAATGGGCCAATTCGTGGGCCAGGACCGAGACAAAAAATAAAAGGGAGGCCCCCAGGGCGGTCCCCCAGCTCAGCCCTAACCCCCAGTCCGGGTGGACCTGCCCAAAGACGACGGACAGATTCCAGGTAATTAATAAGAAGATGAGTAGCCAACTCCAATCAATTTTTAAATTGATGCCAAAAATGCGGCCCAAGCTAAACCCACCAAGCATGGCTGCCTCCCTTACTCGTGGTGTATCTTTCAGTCTGTTTCTTTTAACTATCGTATCGTTGTCCCAGGCTTGACCCCATACTAACTTGGGTGATTTCGCGCCATCAGATCGGGCTATCGTTCCCTAACCCGCTTTGCTTTCCGGGGATAAGGCCAACTAATTCAAGTAGATGAAGATCAAATTAGCTCAATTTATCTTTAAAGACTGCCTAGCTGAGTATGGGAGGGTCGGTTTGATTTGGACTCGGCCAACTCCAGAGCCGAGTGGGCTTCCCTCTTTACCCAGTGTCTGGAGTGGAGAGACCACGCTCAAGTCGAAGACCGCGAAGCCCGTTTAACCGGTAGTTAAAATTCCATGAAGTAGGGGCGTAAAATTTTACGCCCCTACTTAAGATCTTACGCCCGTACCCGCTCGCGGGCTGGCTCGGCAAGATAGGGGTTAGATATAAATCCGGTGGCCATATAAATCACCCGGTGAGCCACATTAGCGGCTAAATCCCCAAAGCGTTCAAGCTCCCGGGCGACCAACAGGAGCTTGTAGTAAGCCTCAACCGCTGGAGTGTTTTGGCTGGCGACCACTCGCTTCATGATCTCGCTCAGAATCTGATTAAAAAAACGATCCACCCGCTCGTCTCGGTCCACGACTTTTTGGGCTAACTCAATATCCTCCGTCGTGTAAGCCTCCATCGCCATTTTAAGCATTTGGATAGCCTCGTCACCCATATGTTGCAGATCTGGCAGCAAGGTTTGGTCCGGGTATTTGAGGATACCGGGTAACGCTTTAGCGATTCCTTTAGCTTGATCACCCATCCGTTCCAGGTCAACGATCATATTCAAGGCCGCTAGAATACAGCGTAAGTCCTGAGTAACCGGCTGCTGAGTGCCGATGATCTTCGTGCAGCGGGCCTCCAACTCAAAGCGAAGATCGTTGATCACTTTATCCGCCTCGAAAACCTGCCGGGCCAAGTCTCTGTCTAAGCTCGCCAAGGCCTGCAGGGCCAGCTTCAACTCATCTTCCACCATACTTCCCATTCTCAGGGTTTCGGTTTTTAGCTCATCCAGTTGTTGGTTAAAAAAGTTGCGCATGAAAAATTCTCCAAACTCTAGCCAATTATGGCTGGGGCCGGGATGGTTAATCGAGGGCTTGTTTTAAGCCAGCAACTTTGATTTTAGCGTAATCTCTACTCCGGCCAGAGCTTGAGAGACCGGGCAGCCTTCTTTAGCAGCTTGGGCTTTCTCGTTGAAGGTGTTGCTGTCTATCCCCGTTACTCTGACTTCTGTATCTAACTCAATCGAAGTAATCTTGAATCCATCACCCACTTTATTGAGGTGAACATTGGCGGTCGTATGGATCTGTTCCGGACTGTAGCCGGCCTGCGTGAGCATCAAGGCCAAAGCTTGGGAGAAACAGCCGGCGTGGGCCGCGCCAATTAGCTCCTCCGGGTTGGTGCCCGCCCCCTCCTCAAAGCGGGAGGCAAACGAATAAGGGCCTTCAAAGGCGCCTCCACCCAGTCTAACCGTGCCTTTGCCATCCTTAAGCGTGCCTTGCCACACGGCTGTACTTTGTCGTACCGGCATAATAACCTCCTTCAAACTCCAATACAATTTACTTGTTTATAAGCGTGTACGCTTCATTTTAGGTCTCTTAGCCAGCTTAGCCTATACCAACCTGGGTGATTTACCGGGGCAAAGAAGGATGATTAACCACCCAGCCGGTCTAGCTCTTCCGGTCTAAGGCATTTCCCCGGCTGGCTCGGCGCAAACCTCATAACTCTTTTAGAGGCAAAGATTATCAAATTGGGTATTTTCCTGTTTTATGGAAGCTTATATAATGAATAGTAACCTCGAAATCTTCGTCTCCGAGCCCCTGGTGAGTTGCGAAGGAACAGCGTGTATTTTCATGGATAGAAGATATCGGGGGGTGCTATGGTAGATAATGGTGAAATAGGAGAAAGCAGATGAGTCCTGCTGCTCTCGAAGCCACCGAGGACAGCCCTCTCCAGCCAGATGTAGCTGTCCTGCTGGATGTTGACGCCGAATACCGCCGTAAGGCCGCGGCCGGCAAGCTGCGCCGGATTGCGCCTCATCGCTTCAACCCCACCGGCGAAGCCTGGTTGCCGGTGATGAACACTCGCCGGTTGGACTGGTTATTTCTGGTTCTCTTCGCCAATACAGCCCAAGCTCACAAACTGAATGCCACGCTTGAGTGGGTAATCATCTTCTTTGAACAGGACGGCCAGGGTGAAGATCAATGCACGGTGGTCACTGAGCAGCATGGTTCTCTGGCCGGTAAGCGGGTCATCCGCAGCCGGATGCCCGAGTGCCGGGCCTATTACGCTGCTCAGTCAGGGTTCTGAAGTCCAAAATAAGTGGACAAAGCTAAATTGTCTTAATAAAATACCCGGTTGGGTTAATGATCAGCAATCACTAGCACCCAACCTGGGGGTTGAGGGGGAATTATGGGAGAGTTTTCTCGAGTTAGCTGGCGCAAGCGGCGTTTAAACGACCGGCGGCTGAGTGAGCGAGACGAGAGGCGTTTCTTGCTCACGGTCGGGGATGTTTGCGAGGCTGAGACCGGTGATTAACCAGACCGGGCCGGAGCAGGAGAGGCTGCGGCAAGAGGCGGAAACCCGGCTGCGCCAACGGGGGTTGGACCGGCTGCCGCTTGACTGGCAGGATGCAGCCGTGTTGTTGGATGAGCTGCGTATCCACCACGTTGAGCTAGAGATCCAGAATGAGGAGTTGCTCCAGGCCGAACAGGCCCTGGAACGCTCTGAGGAGAATTATCGCCACCTCTATGACCAGGCCCCGATCGCCTACTTTGTGTTGGATCTAAAGGGCCTCGTTATGTCCGTCAATCGGATTGGGGCGGAACTGCTCGGTTATCCCCCGGAGCAGATCCGGGGCGCTCCCTTTGAGCGCTTTGTGGCCCTCCCCGAACGGGATACCTTTTACCATCATCGGGAGCAAGTGATTGGCACGGAAAAGGCGGAGCAGGTGGAGGTGTCGCTGCTGCCCGCCAACCGGCAGCCCCGGCGCGTCGTGGTGGAGAGCGCGTTTCGGCCCCCTGTAGGGGAAGATCAAGCCCATCTGCTGATGGCGGTCATCGACCGGACCGAGCAGCAGTGGCTGCAAGAGGCCTACCGGCAGGTGGTTGAGCACTCGCTGCAAGGGCTGGTTATCTTCCAGGACGAGCGGCTGATCTTCGCTAACCCGGCTATCGCCACGATCACGGGCTACAGCATGGCCGAGCTACTGGCTATGGACCGGGCCGCGCTTGACCAGTTCATTCCGCCGGAGAGTCGGGCCCAGTTCTGGGCGAGAGTTCAGGCTAGCCTGGCCGGCCAACCTCAGCCGCTGGACTATGAGTTCAGCATCGTTCATCGCTCCGGCCAGACTCGCTGGCTGGAGGGGCACAGCGTTGTGATCGAATACCAGGGTTCGCCGGCCATCCAAATCAGCCTGCTGGATACTACCGGCCGCAAAACCGCCGAGCAGGCCCTTGAGCAGTTTCGCAAGTTCATTGAGCGGGTCAATAATGTGGCTCCCATGGTGATTTACATCTACGACCTGGAGGAGGGCCGGAACATCTACATCAACGAACAGATTGAAATGATTCTGGGCTACACCAGCGAAACTTTTGCTGAATTTCAGAGTGACCTGGTTAACTGGCTGATCCATCCCGAGGACCGGCCGAAGATCAATACGTATATCCAGCAACTGGCCGCCGGAGCGCTGGCGGGTCAAGTTTTTGACCATGAGTATCGCCTCCGGCACAGCAACGGCGAGTGGCGTTGGGTCCAGAGCCGGGATGTGGTCTTCAGCCGGACGGCGGCGGGCCTGCCCCGCCAGGTTTTGGGGACTCTGCAGGACGTCACCCGGCGTAAGGAAGTTGAGTTGGAGCAGGAGCGGCTGCTGGCCGAGGTCCGGCGCCAGTCGGAGGAGCTGCGAGCTCTTTCGGCCCGCCTGGCCGAGGCGCAAGAGGCGGAGCGGAAAAGTTGGAGCCGGGAACTGCATGACCAGATTGGCCAAAGTCTAACCGCTTTAGGCTTCAATCTCAAATTCGTGCGGGGGCAGTTAGCCGGCGGGGCGGATCCAACCGGGGCCGATGAGCGCCTGGGCGACTCCCTGGCCCTGCTGGAGGAGATTACCGACCGGGTCCGGGACCTGATGACCGAGCTGCACCCGCCGATGATCGACGAAGATGGCCTGATCGACTCTCTGGAATGGTATGCTGAGAAGTTTGCCAGCCGGACGGACCTGGTGATCCGGGTGGAAGACCGGACTCGGCAGCACCGGTTGGCCCCCGCCGCCGAAATCGGCCTGTTCCGAATTTTTCAAGAGGCGCTGACCAATGCGGCCAAGCACGCCCAGGCCAATCAGGTGCGGGTGACGTTGGAGGAGATAGGGGATGAGTACCGGCTGGTCATCGCCGATGACGGGCTGGGCTTTGATCCGGCCGTCGTGGCCGGCAGCCCGGCCGGCTTCCGGCGGCTGGGCCTCCTGACGATGCGGGAGCGGGCTCAGGCCATTGGCGGCCGTTTTCAGATCGAGTCCCAGCCGGGCTGGGGCACCCGGGTGATTGTGGAGGTGCCGGCCCAGTGACAATTACTATTTTTCTGGCCGACGATCACCCCCTGATTATGGACGGTTTGCGGCTTATTCTGGATAACGAACCGGATTTTAAGGTGGTTGGTCAGGCGGTGGATGGCCGCGCCCTGGTCCAGGCGGTTGTTAAACACCAGCCGGACGTGGTGATCGTGGATGTGACTATGCCGGAACTCAATGGGATTGAGGCCACGCGCCAGATCCGAGAGCACTCCCCCGACTGTCGGGTAATTATGCTTTCGATGCACAGTACGCCGCGCCTGGTGCTACGGGCTTTGGAGGCCGGGGCCAGCGGCTACCTGGTCAAGGGCACGGCCAATGAGGAAGTGGTTCAGGCCGTGCGGAGTGTGGTGTTGGACCACCGCTACCTGAGCCAGAAGGTGGCCGATCTAATCGGTCAGGTGCCGCTGGTCAACTCCAGGATGGGTCAGATAAAGGATCCCTTACAGCGGCTTAGCGACCGGGAACGGGAGGTCTTGCAGTTGGTGGTGGAGGGCTATTCCAACGCCAGAATCGCCGAGACGCTGCATCTCTCCCCTAAGTCGATTGCCACTTACCGCAGCCGGATTATGCATAAGCTGAACTTGCCCGATCTGCCCAGTTTAATCAAGTTTGCCATCGAGAATGATTTGACCCCGCCGTTGTAGCGGAGGAGGTAGTCAGTAAGCGGTAGTCAGTAGTCGGATAAAAGTAAACCATCCGACTACTGACTACCGACTACCGCTTATCGATGCCCTCCCGTAGCGGTGTTCCTCTCAGTTTTGTCTACCTTTCCCGACAGACGTTGTCCCGCATTCGGGTTAAAATTAGATGATCTAGATTTTTAGCGTCGAGGGTATCAAGTCACAATCAGCTTGACCATCGAAAAGAGTAAGCAAACAGACTCTAACCGGCCTGGCTGGAGGTAGTCTAGCCCAGGCGGTTGCGGTCGATGGGGAGGGTTTAGAGGAGATCGCCGTCATAGCAGAGAGAGGACAGCGAGTCAGAGAGGGGTAGTTAACAGAGCTAGATCGTTTTTTTAGTCACTCACTCACCGCCTCTCAGTGTTGCTTACTCTTTTGGGTTGTTAAGAAGGTTCAAGTAACTACTTTATTTCCTTATAGTTATGGCTTCTGGGGAAGGCCGTTTGCCCGATATCCATGGCCCCAATCAGTTCTTCTAAAAATCGAAAGCACTGAAGAGAGGTGTCATCAATGTTGGCGGAACACTTTGTTTATCATTTGGCTGCTCTGGAAGAACGAGAACGCCTGGCTCAAGATCTACATGATCATGTCGCTCAGGATCTGGTCTACCTCAAGATCAAAGCGATCCTGGCCAGTAAGTTGCTGGAAAAGGGAGAACTTGAGCGAGCTCAAGCTCAACTACAAGAGTTACAAGAGATCTCGTCAGCGCTCTGTACCGGGGTACGCGAACGAGTGAACAGCTTGCGGACCGAGGTTTTTAGCAAGAGTGATTCTTTAGATAGATTACGGGAATACCTGGATAAGCTGTAGTTTGGTCCCCGCTACCGGCAGCGCATGAATTCGCCGCCGGCTGAGATAGTTTCAAACCCGCTCAGCGGGTTGCCCGGTTAACCGACTTTGCGACGGTTTAGATCTGGTTTAGCCTCCGGATTTAAGTTGGTGTAGTAAGCCCCTGTCCTGATAGGGGCTTTTTTTTTCTCTTCGTGTCTCCTTGTAAATAGGAGTGCAAACCTTGGTTTGCCAGCAGAGCAAGCTCTGCACTAAGGTGTTGGACAGGAGTCCCAAAGCTAGCTTTGGGACTCCTCCGGATTTTCATTCTCGGTGCTGTGCCGCAGGCTGAGTCCGTCTCCTTTGAAATTTGTCTAGTTGGATTAACCCCCTTTATCACCCACTCGGGCAAAATGGGCTCTATAGCCATAATCCTTTTTGTAACTCGGCAGCCCACGACTCAAAATCCTTAATGACTACAGCAAAATACCTCTTCTAGTCTCGCCAAATCACTCGACCTGGTGTAGCCGGGCTACGCCGGGGTGGGTTACACTTTAGGCTGAACAAGAGTGAATAAGAAAAAGTGATTCAACCAGGAGAGCGTTATGCTTGAGCCGTGGGCCTCAGCTCGCTTACGGGCTGGGGACAGCCATAACGACGCAAGTGCTGCGTCGAATGGTTTAAGCAAGAGTTGAGGAAAGGAAGAATAATGTGCAAACTCGTTATTTTGCCCTAATCTTTGGCATTGTCTACTTGTTGGTGGGCATAGCCGGCTTTATTCCAGGCCTGATTACGCCTCATACAGATGCCACCCCTAATCTCACCGTCGATACTCTGTCCGGTTATCTGTTCGGTCTATTTCCGGTCAATATTCTGCATACTCTCGTCCACCTGCTGGTTGGCTTATGGGGGGTTGTGGCTTACCGGAGTTTCTCTTCCTCGCGCACTTTTGCCCAGACTGTCGCTATTTTGTTTGCAGTCCTGACGATTATGGGCTTAATTCCAGTCTTGAATACGACCTTTGGCTTGATTCCTTTGTTTGGACATGACATCTGGCTGCATGCTTTAACGGCGCTTATTGCCGGCTACTTTGGCTTTGTAGCACCGTGGAGTGAGCGTGCCCGTTTTAGCGAAGTTGAAGGGGATGATTATGAAGCTCAAGCCCGTTGACCAACAAGTCGGGGTGGTTTTTGGGGCCTCAAGCGGGATAGGCCAAGAGGAAGCAGTATTATTAGGACAGAGGGAAAATCAATGTTGAAGCTAAAAAACTTTGGAAGTAAGGTGGCCTGGCTCGTAGGGGGCGGTCTGGCTTTAGTCCTGATCTTTTCCGCCCTCCCCTACCTGGCGCGCACCGAAAACTCTCAGCCAACGGCGGGCCGATCCCTGGAGATCGCCGCCGCGCAAGATACTACCCCAACGGCGGAGCCAACCGAGGATCAGGTTGACCTCACTGTCACCGTGGAGCCCACCGGCGAGGCCACCGATGAAGTGGAGACGACGGTGGTGGCTACCAGCGAGCCTACCGACGAATTTGCGGGTACGGTTGAGCCAACCGGCGAAGCCACCGGAGAAGCTCCGGCAACAGTCACCGTCACCGTCGAGGCTACGCCGGGCACCACGCCCACCCTGACCGGGACCGTGGCTATGGCCGAACTACAGAACATCACCGGCACCGTGATCGGGACGGCTCACTTCACGGACACGGCCGAAGGGGTGCAAATAAGGGTTGACGTTTCCGGCTTTACGGAAGCCTCACCGGGCGAGCACGGTATTCACTTCCACCAGGTCGGCCGCTGCACGCCGGACTTTGCCGTAGCTCAAGGGCATTTCAATCCCACCGGGGCTAAGCACGGTTTAGAGAATCCCATGGGACCGCACGCCGGCGACCTGCCCAACATCGAGTTTGATGAGGAGGGCAACGCGACCTACACCACCACCACCACCTTGGTGGCGCTGCCGGCTCTACTGGCTGCCGACGGTTCGGCTCTGATCATTCACAGCCAACCGGACGATCAAATGACCGATCCGGCCGGGCGCAGCGGCAGTCGGATCGCTTGTGGTGTGCTCATGAGCGAAGGTACATCACCGCCCGAGGCCGAAGGTCCGCCCCCGCCCATTCAGGGCAACAACGTTGAACCGGAACTGCGCAGCGCGACCGAGGAGCGCATCGCTCAACTTCAGGCCCCCGACGGCTTCCAGATCGATGTCTTTGGCGAGGGTTTAGGCAGCGTCCGCATGATGGCTCAAGGCGAAGATGGCACCGTCTACGTCACGCGCCGTCAACAGGGCGATGTGCTGGCCCTGCGGGATGATAATGAGGACGGCTTGGCCGATGAGCCGGTGGTGGTCGCTTCCGACTTGGAGTTGGTCCACGGCATCATTATCGACGGCAACCAGATTTATCTGGCTACCGCCACCACCATCTATGTGGGCTCGCTGGGCGCGGATGGCACGGCCCAGAACTTATCGGCTCTCGTCAACGATCTGCCGCCGGCCGGGCAGCACGGCAACCGGACCATCGCTTTTGGCCCTGATGGAATGCTCTATGTCAGCGTGGGCAGCCCTTGCAACGCCTGTGCCTCCGCTAATCCTGAGTATGCCACCATCTTGCAAGTCCAGCCTGATGGATCGTCACGCACCCTCTTTGCCGAGGGGCTGCGCAACACCATTGGTTGGGGCTGGCACCCGGAAACAGGCGAGATGTGGGGGATGGACCACGGCTCGGATTGGCGCGGCGACGACCAACCGCCGGAAGAGCTGAACTCACTGTCCGAGGGCCGCAACTATGGCTGGCCCTACTGTTACGCCAACCAACAGGTCGATCCCTATTTGCCGGTTTCGCCGCCGGGGCTCACCAAAGCCGAGTTCTGTGCCGGCTCGGCGGGACCGGTGCTGACCTATCAGGCCCACAGCGCGCCGATTGGCATGGTCTTTTACACCGGCAGCCAGTTCCCGGAAATATATCAAAACGATGCCTTTGTGGCCATGCGCGGTTCGTGGAATCGGCAGGAACCGGTGGGCTATAAAGTTGTCCGCCTTGACTTTGACGAGAACGGGCAGCCGGTGGGTTTTGAAGACTTTGTGACCGGCTGGCTGACGGAAGATGGCACCGCCCAGTTTGGCCGCGTGGCCGGGCTGCTGGTCCTCCAGGATGGCTCGCTGCTCATCTCGGATGACACCAACGGCATGATTTATCGAGTTAGTTACGCCGGTGAACAATAAGGGCAGATTAAGTTACCTCTTCTAAGACGGAGACCGGTGAGGCTTTAACCTTTCACCGGTCTTTCTAACAAAACCTGCAGCGCCGGGAATTTCCCCGGCGCTGTCGTTTCGTAGCGATGGCGGAGGAAAGATCTATAAACCGCCAGTCGAGTTATTAGAAAATACTTCCTTTGAGGATTAAAGGTCACTCTTGTGAGTATGGGAAGATGAAAAAGCCAATGATATAGTAGGGGCACAGCTTGAGAGGGGCGGGCAAGTTGGAGGCTTTTTGGAGGCTTAATGAAAGAAGGAGACAGCATGGTCGAACAGGACATGGGCAAATGGCTGCTGGCCACAGCCTTGGTTGGGGTGGTGGGCGCCGGGTGGCTATGGCAGCGGCGCCGCCAGGATTTAAGCGGTAAAGTCGTCCTCATCACGGGGGGGAGCCGGGGCTTAGGTTATCTGCTGGCTCAGGAGTTTGCCCGCCAGGGCTGCCGGCTGGCGATATGTGCTCGCGATGAAGCCGAGCTGGAGCGAGCTCGCTATCGGCTGAGCCTGGCCGGCGCAGAAGTGATAACCACCCTCTGCGATATTGGCGATCAAAGACAGGTAGAGCGCTGGGTGAGGCTCAGCCTGGAACGATTCGGCCAGATTGATATCCTGGTCAATAACGCCGGGATTATTCAAGTTGGCCCCCTGGAAACGATGACGCGCCAGGACTTTGCCAAAGCTCTGGATGTGATGTTTTGGGGGGGCTTGCACACGACCCTGGCGGTGCTGCCCCCCATGCAGCAGCAGGGAGCAGGACAGATTGTCAATATTACCTCAATTGGCGGGAAGGTCAGTGTGCCCCACCTTTTACCTTATAACTGTGCCAAAGCGGCCTTCATTAGCCTCTCGGAGGGGCTACGCGCGGAACTGCAGCCGCACGGAATTTCGGTCCTCACCGTAGTGCCCGGCCTGATGCGGACCGGTTCTCACCTCAATGCTTTTTTTAACGGTCAACAAGCGAATGAGTTTACCTGGTTCTCTCTGGGCGCCAGTTTACCCTTGCTCTCCATGAACGCCGAGCGAGCCGCCAAACAGATTGTGGCCGCCACCAAAAAGCGGGAAACCGAGGTGATTCTAACGATACCGGCTAACTTACTGGCCCGTTTCCACGGGGTGTTCCCGGGCTTAACCACCGAAATCATAAGTTTAGTGGCTCGTTTGCTGCTGCCCTCGGCCGATGGCGCCGGCAGAGAAACCACCCCCGGGATGAAAATCCGGCAGGAGCTGTCCTCGTCCCGGCAGCGGGTCTTAGACTCTTTGACCACGCTCGGCAATCAAGCCGCGGCTCGCTATAACCAATATCCGGGGCCTGTTAGTGTATTAGAGTGAAGGAGTAAATTAAATCATGATGCAGACACAATATAGTGAAGCTCAACCCAATGTTGGGACCATTGAACGCTGGGGGTCGATTGTAGGCGGCAGCGGCCTGCTGGTCTATGCCCTCAGAAATCGCGCCCTGCGCCTGCCAGCCCTGCTGCTCGGTGGCGGTTTACTGTGGCGGGGGATGTCCGGACAGTCGCGCACTTACGAGATGTTGGGGGTCAACACCGCCACGCCGGAAAAGACCGAAATTAAGGTAGAAAAAGCGGTGACCATCAACCGGCCCCCGGAGGAGGTTTACCGTTTCTGGCGGCAGTTAGAAAACCTGCCTCGTTTTATGTCGCACCTGGAGTCGGTCCGGACCGAAGAGAACGGGCAGTCTCACTGGAAAGCGAGAGTGCCGGGCAATTTTCCGGTAGAGTGGACGGCGCACATTGTCGAGGATCAACCCAACGAGCTGATTACCTGGGAGACCGAGCCGGGTTCCACCGTCCAGCAGTACGGCATGGTCCGATTTAAGCCGGCGCCGGGCGGGCAGGGAACCGAATTTAAGGTTAAACTGAGGTACAGTCCGCCTGGCGGCGTGATCGGTGAGGCGATAGGCCAACTGTTTAACGGCGTCACTGCCCAGCAGATCAAAGAAGATATTCGGCGCTGCAAAAGCATCTTAGAGACCGGTGAGGCCCCGACAATTGAAGGGCAGCCGGCCGGACGTTAATAGCTGTATTCTTGAAGGAGTAAGACTTATGAGAGCTTTATGTTGGTATGGAACAAACGACGTCCGGGTAGAGACGGTGCCTGATCCTCATTTGCTTAATCCCCGGGACGCGATTATCAAAGTGACCTTGACCGCCATTTGTGGCTCCGACCTGCATCTGTATGACGGCTACATTCCCTCAATGCAACCGGGTGATATTTTAGGGCATGAGTTTATGGGCGAGGTGGTCGAAGTGGGCCGCGAGGTTCATAATCTTAAGCCGGGTGATCGAGTGGTGGTGCCCTTTCCGATTGCCTGTGGCAACTGCTATTTCTGCCAAAACGAGATGTGGTCCTTGTGTGACAACTCTAATCCCAAAGCCTGGATGGCCGAGAAGATGTACGGTCATGCCCCGGCCGGGATTTTTGGTTACTCTCATCTGATGGGTGGCTATGCGGGCGGGCAAGCCGAGTATGTGCGGGTGCCTTTTGCGGACGTTGGCCCGCAGAAAGTGCCCGATCACCTCAGCGACGAGCAAGTGCTGTTTTTAACCGATATTCTGCCGACCGGCTATATGGCGGCTGAAAACTGCGATATTCAACCTGGCCAGATCATCGCTGTCTGGGGGTGTGGGCCGGTGGGCCAGTTTGCCATCAAGAGCGCCTATCTGCTGGGCGCGGAGCGCGTCATCGCCATCGATCGCGTCCCTGAGCGCTTACATCTGGCCCGAGAAAAAGGGTGCGCGGAGGTCGTTAATTACGAAGAGGAAAACCCGTTTGAATTCTTAATGGATTTCACCGGCGGGCGCGGCCCTGATGCCTGTATCGATGCGGTTGGCATGGAGGCCCACGGGCTGGGTATGGACGCGATGTATGACCGGGTCAAGCAGAGTGTTCGGCTGCAAACCGACCGGCCAACGGCGCTGCGCTATGCGATCCAGGCCTGCCGCAAGGGAGGCACGGTCTCCATGGCAGGCGTGTATGGCGGTTTTGTGGATAAGATGCCTTTAGGGGCAGCGTTTAACAAAGGGCTGACCCTAAAGATGGGCCAGACTCACGTCCATCGTTACCTCTCGCCGCTGTTGGAGCGGATCGATGGCGGCGAAATTGACCCGTCCTATATCATTACCCACCGCCTGAGCCTGGAGGAGGCGCCTTACGCTTATGAGATCTTTAAGCATAAAGAGGATGAGTGTATCAAAGTGGTTTTGCAGCCTTAGTGACGAGGAACAAAAATGGAGTGCAGAGCTGGCTCTGCAAACCTTGGTTTGCACTCCTAATCTTCAAAGGAGGCGGAAAAATGCTAAAAACGGCAAAGGCCTTGAGAGCGTTTTCGCTGCGGGCCACGGATGGCGAGATTGGGACGGCTGACGACTTCTACTTTGATGATATCAGTTGGACCGTCCGCTATCTGATCATCAAGACCGGCAACTGGCTGACCGGCCGGAAAGTGTTGATCGCGCCGGCCGAAGTGAGGGAACCGGATTGGGCTAACAAAACTCTTCCGGTGTCCCTCACCCAAGATCAAGTGGAGCACAGCCCGGCTATTGAGACCGAAAAGCCGATTTCGCGCCAGCAAGAGGTTGATCTCCACGCCTATTACGATTGGCCCGTCTACTGGTCGCCCACCGGCCTGGTCATGGGCAGTGCCCCGCCAATTGGGGGGCCAACCCGAGGCCCAGGCCGAGCCGGTCGGACCGATCTGCCCGAGACCGTACGAAACGACCTCGAAGTGGCCACCCAGGCGAATCCCGGCCCTGATTTGCGCAGTGTCAATGAGGTGACCGGCTATGGAATCCAGGCTCTGGACGGCGAGTTGGGCCACGTGGAAGATTTCCTCATCGAGGCGGAATCGTGGATGATCCGCTACCTCATCGTCGATACCCGCAACTGGCTGCCGGGCCAAAAAGTGTTGATCGCCCGGCCGTGGATCACCCGGGTGGACTGGCCAAACCAGAGTGTCTACGTGGATTTGACCGTCGAGGCCATCAAAAACAGTCCGGAATACGATCCTGGCTCGCCGGTCACCCGCGCTTATGAGGAAGAGCTGTTCGGTTACTACGACTCGCCGTCGTACTGGCCATAAGGAGGAAGATCGGGCTTTTGGGAGCGCTTCATTTCGCTAATTAGAACAGTGTGTTGATCGTGCTGCAAAACAGAGACTGAGGTATAGTTGAGATGAGCTACCGCTTAGAAACGCAAGAGCCGCTAGCCGTTGGGATCAAGCGAATTGCCAGAGAGCAAATTGATCAAGCGTTAGAGCAATTGACGGAGGCGCCGGAGGGCCGGGATGAGACTGTCCATGATGCCCGCAAACGGCTTAAAAAGATCCGCGCCGTGCTGCGGCTGGTCCGAGACGAGATTGGCGATGAAGTCTACCAACGAGAGAATACCTGCTACCGTGACGCGGGCCGGCAATTGGCGGGTATTCGCGACAGTTTTGTGTTGATAAAAACGCTCGACGACGTGGCTGAGCGCTACGCCGATGACTTGGATAATAGTAAAGCCTACAAAGAGCTTCGAAAGAAATTGGCGGCGGAACATGAGGCGATCAAACGCCAACGGTTGGAGCACGACCAAAAGATGGCTGAAGTCGCGGCCACGCTCAAAGAGGCGCGCCAGCGGGTTGAGACCTGGCCGATCGCCCACAACGATTTTTCAGGGGTGTCGGGTGGGCTGAAGCGGGTGTACAAACGAGGCTACCGGGCACTGACCCAGGCTTACGATAACCCTACGCCGGAAAATTTCCATGAATGGCGGAAGCGGGTCAAGTATCTGTGGTACCACATCCGTATTCTCGAGAATGTGTGGGCTGATCCCATGGTTGAGTTGGGCAATCAACTCGATGATCTGGCCGATTACCTGGGTGATTACCATGATCTGGCCGGGCTAAGTCACATGCTGATCAATCGTCCGGAACTGATTGATGATAAGGATAGGGAAGATCTGGTTAAACTGCTGAATAAACGGCAGGCCAAACTCCTGATCCAGGCCCGCCAACTGGGCGAGCGGATTTATGTTGAGCAACCGAAGGTCTTTGTCCAGCGCATTGGCAGTTACTGGGAAGTCTGGCAGGCGGATACGGTTTTGAAGTAGAAAATGCTTGGAAACTATTTTCTTACGGTGAAGAACCTTACCCAGGTGGATAAGGTCTGACCGGGAAAAATCGCCTGACTCAGTATTGGGCCGGAGCTAATAAGCATGGTAAACTAGACGAGTAAGCTGTCACTTAATAACGCAAGTGAAGGAGTAAAGAAGTATGGCCCAAGCTAAGACAGGCAATATTGTAAAGGTTCACTACACCGGTAAGTTGGAAGATGGGACAATCTTTGACAGTTCCAGCGGGCGCGACCCCTTGGAGTTTCAAATTGGTGAGGGACAGATTATTTCCGGCTTTGAACAGGCCGTGATGGGGATGGAGCCAGGCGAATCCAAAACCGTAGTGGTTACGTCTGATGAAGCTTATGGACCGCATTACGAAGAGAGAGTCTTCATCCTGGATCGAAGCAAGTTTCCGGCTGAGGTTGAGATAGGTCAGCAGTATCAAGTCAATCAAGAGGCAGGCCAGTCCTTTGTCGTCACCGTCACTGATGTTAATCCCGGAAGCGTGACTTTGGACGGCAATCATCCCTTAGCCGGTGAGGATCTTACATTTGATATTGAGCTTTTGGAAGTGGTGTAATTGGTTTTTCGAACCGATCTGCCGGCTGTGACCTAATTATCATAGGGAGGACGGCAGAGGTTATGAGAGGTATTGAAGAGAGCTATTTTGTCATAGCTCTCTTTTTTTATGATCACAATCAAGTCACCAACTCTTCTCTGATAGCGATGACAGCCGCCTGCAGCCGGTTGCGCGCATTGAGCTTTTCCAGGATACTGCGGAGATGAATCTTGACGGTGTTTTCGCTAATCTCCAACTCTTCGGCAATCTCCCGATTCTTTTCGCCTTCAACCAACAACTTGAGGACTTGCAGCTCTCGCTGGGAGAGGGCCTTATCGGATTCTACCGGCTCCGGCACAGTCTGCTCAGCCTGAAACGATTGCAGGAGTTTGGTCATGAAGCAATCTGGCAAAGCCGGCTCGCCCCGATGCACTCTTTCTAAGAGATCAAATAGTTGTTGAGGTTCAAAGCGCTTAAGCAAGTAACCATCTGCCCCATGCTTTAGCGCGCCAAACAGATGGTCATCACTCTCCGAGATGGTCAAAACTACAACCTTTATCTGGGGCATTTCTTGTTTAATTATCCGGGTCGCTTCAAAGCCATCCAGAGACGGCATGAGCAAATCCATCAAGACCACATCGGGCTTTAATTCTCGAGTCAACCGGATGACGTCCTGGCCGTTGCAGGCTTCTCCAACCAGCCCGGTTTCCGGACAAGCCGCTATGAGAGCCGCCAGGCTCTTTCGGAAAAGGACATGGTCATCCGCGACGAGGATGGTTAGCGGTTTCCTCGCTCGCCCATTGGAACGCCCATCTCGATGATTATCTAAGTACAAGCGGGGCTTAGCTTTCATATCAGTTATCATAAATTTCTCCTTCAAAATTTGCCTACTTCGCTTTTGCTGCATCGATAACTGTTGATAGCTTTAACAGAGCTTCTTCTTTTGGGGATGCCTGTACAGGCAATAACAGCTATAACTAACTCCTCATATAGGAAAATACTACTATTTCGCTACTATCATTATAGGAAAAAGTGTGATTAATGTCTGTAGGGAGATATTTACAAATCCTCATCCTTAATCGCCAAGTCTAGCTGGGTTGGCTGGTCAACGGCGGTCTGGGCCACTCATATCCGTTCTAGCGTAGCTCAATGGAGCTATGTGCCAAACCCCCCACCTGGTCAGAGGTAATCACCTAGATTAGTGTAGCGATGGGGAGGTGAAAGGGCTACACTAACAGAAGAGGTAGTCTAAGGCAGGAAGACAGAGTTAAAACCGTGAAAGTTATCGGTGCTATTGGCTTAAACGGATCGGGCAAAGATGAACTGATCAATTACTTGCACAACCGCTGCGGCCTGGTCAAACTGTCACTGGGCGACGTGGTTAGAGAAATTGCGGCTGAAGAGGGCTTGGCCCCGACCCGCGAAAATCTCCACGCCGTTTCGCAGAAATGTTTTGCCCAGCACGGCCAAGACTATTTTGTAAACCGTTTGATCCGGAAAATTGAAGCGAGTCAGTGGCCGGCCGTCGGCATAACCAGCGTTAGAACCCCAACTGACGTCCAGCGCCTCCGCCAGCGCTTTAAAGATGATTTTCTACTGGTTCAGGTCGAAGTGACCGATCCGGCGATTCGCTACCGGCGCAGCAAACGGCGCCATGAGGCCCGTGATCCGCAAACTGCCACCAAGTTTCTGCAGCAAGATCAGGCGGAACGGGAGATGTTCCAACTGGATGCCTCGCTTCGCCAGGCCGATCTAATTCTCAACAACGATGACTCACTGGCCGCGTTCCATCAGCGGGTGGAAGAAACCGTGGTGAGCCGGTTAGTTCAAGAGGGACTATGTGGACAGACCGCAGCGGGATGACCAGGCGCTAATGAAAAACGTTCGTAGTAACCGCTTTAGTGGTTCGAGAGGCGGCTGGAGCCGCTACTACGAACTTTATTGTCAAAGGATCTAATGAACTCAGCTAAACAGAGTAACCGGACGTTGTTGATTGGGCTGTTGGTAGCAGCCCTGACTTTAATCGGCTTAACCCTGCTGGGTTGGCTGGGGAGTCTGGGGACACAACCGGGTATGATGAGACCGGACATGATGGCGCCCGAGGGCATGGCCGCTCCGCGGATCTGGTGGGGGGTGCTGACTTGCCTGGTGCCTTTGCTGCTGGTGGTGTTCTTGGGCGGTGGGCTGGGGTGGTGGCTGCAGTGGCTGCGTCCCCCCCGGCGATCGCTTCGAACCGGAGAGCAGACCTGCCCCAACTGTGGTCGCCCGGTTCAGCCGGAGTGGCAGGTCTGTCCATTCTGCGGTTTCTCTTTAATAGGCCAAACCGGAGTGGTGAAGTCAGACAAGGAGAACGAGCATGCAATTTAAAGAAGGCGTCGATGTTTACACGACCGACGATCAAAAGGTCGGCCGGATTGAGCGCATTGTCCTCAACCCGAAGACGGATAAAGTAACGCACCTGGTGGTCAGCAGTGGCTTTATTTTCACCCAGGAAAAACTGATCCCTGTTGACCTGGTGACCAGCGCCACCGAAGAGCGGGTTACCCTCGAGCGTAAATCAGACAATCTGCCCGAACTGCCGAACTTTACCGAAACGGCCTACATCCCGGCCACCCACTCAGGCGTCCATCCGGCGAATTTTGATGCTTATGTCCGCCCCATGTATTACTATCCGCCTATCGGCACGGCCTGGTGGCACGATCCGATCTCGCCGCATCTGGGCTACCACCCTCAAGTGCCGTATGCGGCCAGCGTCGAGCAACAGATCCCGGAAGGCACCGTGGCTTTAAAGGAAGGCGCTCAAGTGATCAGCGCCGATGAGCAGCGAGTGGGATCTGTGGAGCGCGTCTTTATGGACGAGGACAGCGAGCGCGTGACCCACTTTTTGATTTCCAAAGGCTTGTTGCTCAAGACCAGAAAGCTTGTCCCAACCTTGTGGGTGGACGCAGTCAGCGCTGATGAAGTGTGGCTCAATGTGGATGCCGGGTTAATCAAAGATTTGCCCGACCGGACATGACAAATTAAAGGCGTGGCACGTGTTTAAGAAGCTGGGGCCACAGCCAGGACCTGCTTGATAGCTTTTACATAATTGATATTTTCGAGCTCTGCCAACCCCAAAGTCGTTTGGGCCCGGAGCACGGCCTGGCGATCCTCGGCCTCGAGCGCCACCGTTCTCCACGGTTGGCCTTCAATTGTTACATCGCTGAGCTCGGCTTGACAGCCTTCAACCCTAAACTTTTGCCTGAGTTTAGCCACCTGGGCCAGATAAAGATCAGGTTGGGCTTGAATCAGGTCGGCTAAGAATTCTTCAAAGGCGTACTGCTCGCGCTCTAGGCGTGGCGCCGGCACGACCAGGCGGGGAAAAAACTCGTTGGCCAGCAAATCCGCGGGCAGGGGAAAGTCAGCTTTAAGGACCGGCTGCCACTGTTCCAGACCGGACCAGCGCTGAATCAAGGTCTTGATCTCAAGGGTGCCTTCTCGAATTTTGACATTGTTTTCATCCGTATGAGGCGAGATAAGGTAAAGCTCGGAACTACTCGCCGTTTCGTCCGGCGGCAGGTAACGCTGCAGCTTGATTTCAAGGGCTCCTAGTACTTTTCTAAAAATTCGAAACTCATAACGCGGCATGGCCTGACTCCTTTTCACTCCAACCCTGGTCGCTTCATTATCTAAAAAGGCTCACTACTGTGGCTATCATACCAGCCCGTGGCTTACAGCGCTTTACTCAACCGGGCGATTTTGACTCGAAATTGGAGCTAAATTTAGAAGGGTTACGTCCAAAGCCAGGACCGATTGGATCACCCGGCTGGGTAAACACCGGCTCTCCGGCCAAAGTCAGAAAAATAGCTCTTTCCGCCCGGGTTAGATCGCCCAATTGAGTGTATTAAATCTCTAGCTTTGGCCCTATACTTAAGATAAGGAGAGTTGCGCCCAGTAGAGATAGGAAAGGAAAGCGAAGTTAATGATAGCCAGAAACCCGTTACAAGAGTTAAAAATGCATGGCCAAAAGGTTTGGTTAGACCTTTTAAGTCAAGAACTTATTTCTTCGGGGCGCCTGCAGCGGCTCATCACGGAGGCCGGCGTTAGCGGGGTAACTTCTAACCCGGCCATCTTTAAAGAAGCTATCACCAGCGGGACCAGTTACGACTCTGCCATTCAGCGTTTGGTTGAGCAAGGCAGTGAAGTAGCCGGAATTTATCAAGCGATCGTGATCAAAGATATTCAGCAGGCCGCCGATTTGCTCCGTCCGATCTTTGACCAAAGTGGTGGTCGGGACGGTTTTGTTAGTCTAGAGGTGTCGCCGCTGCTGGCTCATGATACCAAAGGAACAGTTCAAGAAGCGCGGGAATTGTGGAGTCTCGTCCAGCGCCCAAATCTACTGATCAAAGTTCCCGGAACAGAGGCTGGCATTCCGGCTATTCGCGAGCTTATCGCGGCAGGGCTTAATATTAATGTTACTCTGCTTTTTAGCCTGGAGCGTTATCAAACTGTGGCTCAAGCCTATCTATCCGGTTTGCACGAGCGGCGCGAGACCGGCTTGATGATCGACCACGTCCGGTCGGTGGCCAGCTTCTTTCTCAGCCGGATCGATGCTTTGGTCGACGAACAGTTGGATCAACTTATTGAAGCCGGTGGCCCCAAAGCTGAGCAGGCCAGGCAAATACGGGGTCAGACAGCCATCGCTTATGCCAAGCAGGCTTATCAAATGTATAAACAGATTTTTAGCGGCGATGAATTTAACAAACTGCTTTGCTATGGCGCTCATCCCCAGTCGCTGCTCTGGGCCAGTACCAGTACCAAAGATCCCACCTACAGCGACGTTAAATATGTAGAGGCGCTGATCGGGCCGGAGACGATCAACACCATGCCTTTGGCTACTCTGGAAGCCTACCAGGATCACGGGCAGCCGGCGGCCCGGTTAGAGACGGATCTGGGCGAAAGTTACCGCACGCTCAGCCGGCTCTCAGACTTGGGGATTGACCTTGATGACATTGCTGTCCAGCTTGAAACCGAAGGCGTTCAAAAGTTTTCGGACCCGCATGCAGAGACATTACAAGCCTTGGATCGATACCGCCAACGATTTGGAGTATCGGTGTCGGTTTTACCTTAAGGAGGTATTGATATGGAGAAAGTGCGCCACCAACTTAATCGTCCCGAGTTACGAGCCACTTATGAAAAGTTAACCTTAGCCGATAAAGCTAATGTGAGTGACGTTGAACGGCTGACCTCGCTGGTCAGCGGGCTGGTGGTCCTGCTGGCTGGGCTAAAACGGCGGGCATTCGGGGGATTGGTTTTGATCGGGACCCGGGTTTATCTGCTTTACCGGGGTCTGACCGGATTTTGTCCGGCCTATCGCTCGGCAGGAATTAACACCATCAATCGAGCCTCACAGGGGCTGCGCCGGACCCGCCACCAAGAGGCAAGGCCGGTACAAGCCCGGCCTGAAAACACCATCGATCCGGCAGATAGCATAGATGAGCAGATATGGGAATCCTTCCCGGCCAGCGATCCACCCGGTAATTACTAAAGTTTCATACCCTTAAACGAAGAAGCGTCTGTATATCAGTGGAGTGTGGCGGTGTGTATATCTGAGAATACAGGGACAAGCTTATACGTTATCTCTGAACACTTAATGTTTGGTTATGGGCTGGAAAACTTGCTTCACCAGTCCCAGACCAATGTTACGGTCGTGGGTCATGCCACCAGCATGGCCCAGGCAACCGAACATGTTCGGGTCTTGCAGCCCGACATTGTGCTCCTTTATAGCCACGAGCCGCTGTTGGCAGGCGCCTCTTTGGCAACGCGGCTGTTGGCCCTGTCTCCGGTTGTCAGAATAATTAGTATGAGCGTTGATGATAACACGATGTATTGCTATCAAGTGGCCGAACACTACATCAATGGAGTTGAGGATTTGCTCAAGGCCCTTTGCCACTAACTTACACCTGAGCTATGTGGGCGTTGTTCTCCAAAGAGTTTGGGTCTGCTTCTTTGCTCTCAGCCCTTCTTGTCAGGAGATTGTTTAACAATTCCCGCCTGGACTGCGTAAACGGCCGCCTGAATCCGGTTCTGAACCTGCAACTTTTCCAGAATGTTGCGCAAGTGAATCTTAACGGTGTTCTCGGTGATGTAGAGTGAGGTGGCAATCTCTTTATTGGTCGCCCCGGTGACCACCTGCTCAAGCACCTCAATCTCTCTTTCGGTCAGCGCTTCGCTTTCACCGGCCTGATCCTCCTGGTTGTCGAGGCCTCTAAATTCGTGGAGGATTTTGGCGGCCATCGCGCCCGAGATAGGAGCTTCTCCCTGACGGACCTTCTCAAGCATGTCGAAGAGCTGCTGTGGCTCTAAATTTTTAAGCAGATAACCTTTAGCTCCATTCTTGATAGCATTAAAAAGATCTTCATCGTGCTCTGATACGGTCAACATAACAATTTTGACCTGAGGCATCTCTTGTTTAAGAATTTTGACCGTCTCTATTCCGTCCTGGTTGGGCATGTTGATATCCATCAGAACTAGATCCGGCCTGGTTTCGCGGGCTACCCTAACCGCCTGTATTCCATCCTCAGCTTCACCCACAACTGTTAAGTCTGACCGCCCGTGAATAAGAGAAGCGATGCCTTTACGAAATAAGATATGATCATCGACCAGAAGGATACGTAACGGCGCCATTCTTTCTCCCCTTTAAGCAACACCCTAGTTGGGTGGGCAGTTTCTCCCCATTGAAGCAGCATCCTAGCCGGGTGGGCAGGATTGTCTCCCATTATAACACTATTGGGCTTTAACGCCTATACTCCACTGGGTGAGGTTCAACGACAGAGAACTAGCCCATGTGGTTAAGGGGGTAGCTCAAGTGGGCTATACTGCAAAAGACTCCTACCTACGTTAGAGCTTGAGCCAGTTCCTCTTGAGCCGGATGGGGTTGCTCTGCCGGAGCCGTAATCAGGCTGATCAGGGTGTGCCCGGGCTGGGGGTTAAGCTTATGCGATACGGTGAAAATTGAAAGCTTGCCGCCCTTGTCGATCAGAAAGAGCGGGATGGCCCGGTTGCCATAGCGTTCCTGGAAGGCTGAGTAATTAAATTCTTGGCTCAGGCGGGTCACTTTTAGAGTAGCCCCCGCCTCAAAACGCTGGCTTAATTCAGCATAGGTCAAAGTTGAACCAAACAACAACCGGCCGCGTAAGGGCAGCGAGACAGTTTCTTTGTGGTTGGTGCCCGCCTCTTTAGGGGGCAGTTGGTACACTTCGGATCGATCAAAATGCTCGGCAAAGGCCAGGGCAGCCAGGGAGTTGACCTCGTCATTAGCCGTCATCGCCGCCAGCCGCCCCAGACTGCCGAAATCGATCTCTTCATCAAAGTATTCAGATAAAACACTGGCGTAAACCGCGGCCAAGCCCTCGAGTCGGGCCGCTCTGACGTTGGCCCGGTTGGTGTCGACCAGCATCACCTCAATGTCTTGATTATGAAGGACAGCGGCTATCTTTCTGGCCCAGGCGTGAGCGCCAACAATCAGAACACCCTGCGGGTTTGGTCTGGCTAGATTCAGCCACCGACCTAACGGGGCAGCGCTTAAACCGTAAATAGCCACGGTCCCAACAATGATGAAAAACATTTGCGGCACCATCTCCTCGGCCTGAGCGTAATTGCTCTGCTCCGCCAACTCCAGGGCAAAAATAGCCGTAACCGCGGCTGCCACAATCCCGCGGGGGGCCATCCAGGCCAGGAATAGTTTCTCTTGCCAAGTCAAACCGGTGCCCAGGGTTGACACCCAAACTGCCACCGGTCGAACCACCAGAATGAGGGCGGCCAAATAGGCAGCGCTGTGCCAACCAATCTCGGTCAACTGTTCAGGACGCAGCCGCGCCGCCAGAATGATAAAGAGGCTGGCCAGGAGCATGGTGCCTAATTGCTCCTTGAATTCGACAATCGGTTTGATGCTAACCCACTTTTGATTGGCGACAATCACGCCCATTAGCGTCACCGTAAACAGCCCGGACTCGGCTTGAACCAGATTGGAAAGGGCGAAAGCGGTGATCACCATGGCAATGGTCACCGCGTTCTGCAAGTAATCAGGGATCCAGTGCTGCTTCAGCAAGAAAATCAGCAGGACCGCAGCCAGACCCCCAAAGACGAGGCCGTCGGCCAGGGTTAAAAAGATACCCAGCACCAGATGCGTGGTCGTGGCTTGGAAACCGCTGATCAAGATGGCTTCAAAAACAAAGACAGCAATGATGGCCCCGATTGGATCGTTGACAATCCCTTCCCATTTAACAATTGAACCCGTTCTTCCCGACGCCCGGATCTGCCGTAACAGCGGCACAATGACCGTGGGTCCGGTTACAATCAGCACAGCCCCAAAAAGTGTGGCGAGCGGTAGCTCAAACCCCAGCAAAAAATATGCCCCAGCCGTGGCCAAACTCCATGTGACCAACGTGCCGAGGCTGACTAAGTTACGGATGACATGCCCGGCATCGCGCAGTTCTCGGAGCTTTAGGCTCAGTCCTCCTTCAAATAAAATGAGGGCCACCGAGAGGGACACAAACGGAAACAGAATGTCGCCCAAAACTTCATCGGGATGCAAAAAGCCAGTTACCGGACCGGCGATAAAACCAAAAACCAGGAGGAGGAGAATGGATGGGAAATGAAACCGCCAAGCCAACCACTGCGCCGCAATGCCCAATCCAAAAATGCTAACTAAGCCGGTAAGTAAATGTTCGGTCACAATTGATCCTTCCAAGAAATAAGGGCAGAGTTTTCAATTCGGGTCAAAACTGACTCTATTCTTTTTGAAAAATAGGGAAGTCATCTGGCCAAGCGACGGAAGCCAACGTGGCCGCGTCTGCTTCGGCAGGAACTTGACCTTCGATAGCGGCTACTAGATCATCCAGCCCGGACGCCATTCGTTTTTCTGTCCGGTAAACTCGAACCTGGTTATCATGAAGGCTAAGCCCTACTACGGTCATCTTAGTATCCAAGCGCAAAATATCGACCACCGCCTGCAAGTTTTCCCCGGCCGACTGATTGATATCAACGATGACAACATCGGGTTTTAGCGTTTGGATCTCCGGGATAGCGTCTTCGATGCTTTTGTTTTGACCAATAAGTTCATACTTTGACTTGCGTCGCAGCAGACTAACCAGTCCCTTTCGAAACAAAGTATGCTTGGAGATGATGTAAATTTGCTGCATATGTTTCCTCGGCGTAAGGCTATTACTATCTCAATTATAGATAGCCAGCTAGAAAGCGACTATACCAGATTAGGCAATTTACGCCACCGCTTAGAGCTATCTTGATCTAATTCGATTAGGCTATGGCTCTAGGTTCACCTTCGCCCGTTTGATTTTATCGTTTCTCACTAGAAAATATCTTTTGACTCGACAACGCCGCCCCCGACTTTAACCCCCACTCAAGTTAGCTCGTAACTGTTTGAGCAAATCACCCGGTTGAGTGAAGACAAACCGGTTCGGTCAGTGTTAGTCTTAAATAAGAGTGTAAAGTAGAGTCAGAATTTCAGAGGGAAATAAGGCTTCTATTATGGCAGACCAAAAAAACACCGACGCTGCTTCGCGTCGAAAGCCAAAGAACAAAGAAACACACGATCTATTTTTACCTGATAATCAGCAGGAAAAGAAAGAGGCGGAAGATCTCAGCTTAGAAGAAGAACTCTCTCCCGGCCACACCTACAAAACTCAGCATAGCGATGGCCATACTTTAAATCCTAACCTAGCCACCGATCAGGGCCTGGTTTATACGCCACCCAGCGACCCGCCGGTGCTCCCCTCCTTGGCTGATCCGCAAGGCGCCGAGGTGGCGGCCGGTTTTGCTCAGGCTATGGAAGAAACCGATCCAAACATAGAGCCTTTGCCGCCGCGGGTCGATAACCAGGATTTGGATCTACGCGATGATGTTTATCTGGTGCTTCGTAACAACAGTGAAACCGGACATCTAACCAAAATCCAGGTGCAAGTTCGGGACGGCATTGTTAATCTCATCGGTACCGTTGAAAGTGAGGATGACCTCGGCCGCGTGCAGGAAATCGTCGCGGAGTTGCCGGGGGTTCGAGATGTAAGAAATAATCTACAGGTTGAGGGTATCGATTAGCGCCTGATCACCACCCCGGCTGTGGTCTGAGCTTGTCTTGCCAGACGATCCTTGGCTTTCACTAAATTTGGGGATCGTAGCGAACCGACTCCATCGAGGGCCCGCTGTCAACGGGTCCCTCGTCTTCTTCCTCATAGCCTCGCCAGCCTTCAAACTCATACTGCTCTCGTCGCTCTTTTATGTCGACGGCGTTGCTCTCCTTCATTATCTGCTCGGCTTGGCTCTGGTTGGCAGCCGTAGTTTCAACGGCGATCAAAGTTCCATCCCTTTTGACGGCCTCGGCAAAAAAGTGAGCGTCTTTTTCCGACACCCCTAAACTCTCCATCAAACTCGGTACTAGCTTCATCCCTGTAAATCCACCGATGGCCGCTCCAATGGCGCCTCCGGCGGCAGTGGCCAACACCGCGCCAAGAATCCCGCTGGCAACTACCGGTCCTACCCCAGGCAGCACCGCCAGACCAAAGCCGATGGCTGCCCCGGTATGTACCCCGGCCAGGGAGCCTACAATCGCGCCCAGGTCACTCGTTCGTCGGTTGTAAATGTCAACGCTATCTTGCTTGGTCAGGTATTCTTTGCTCAGGACACTAATTTTGTCACCGGTAAACCCAGCATCCCGTAACCCGTCTATGGCTGCTCTGGCGTGCAAAACATCTTCAAACAGTCCAATCACAAATGCCATCGTTTTCTCCTTGTCGACTAAAGAAGTCACTGTTGCGCCGCATCCCCCGCGCCTCTCATGACGAGGTTGGATGGAGCGCTTTCCTTTCATCCTATCGCAAACTGGGGTAACCGGGGATACTCAGTTGAGCGATGTTAAAAGAAAAAGGAGAGCTATCTTTACCTAGCTCTATCGGTCGCCCTATTTAGCAGCAAGTTCGGTCAGAACTTTCCCTTCAACGTCCGGCTGAACTTTTAAATGCGAGAGGGTCTGGGCGGTGATCTGCTTGGCCAACTCTGCCGGGCTGTCGCTGTTTAACGGGATCAGACCCCCGGCCATCGAACTATGCCCGCCGGCCACCCCTTTGCTACCGACCAACTGCTGAGCCAAAACTCCGGCGCCGCGTTTGTTATGCGTTCGGATAGAAAGAATAAACTCGTCCTGGTATGATCCCATACAAATGACCCAGCGACTGCCTTTAACGCGTAGAAACATATCTGCTGTTTCAGCGGTTAAGTCGGGGTAATCCATTTCACCCAAAAAAGAGATAATGACGTGGTCATACAGCCAGGTATTGTTAAAGGCTTCGCCCAAGCGTCTAAAATACGAGACGGGAACCTGGGCGTGCTCAATTTGGAAAAGAGCTTCCGGATCGATCCGGGGCAGGAGATAACAGATCGCCATCATATCAAGCTGGTGCGTGCCGCGGCCCAAGCCCATCGTATCCGTCTTGATGCCGTAAAAGAGCGCTGTGGCAAGGGGGGGTGGGATATCGCAGCCGGTGGCTTTGAGATAGCCGGTTAAAATGCTAGAGGTTGCGCCTACCTCCGGTCGAACATCGGCAAACCGGGCTGTTTTTGTCATCTCGCGCAGCGGATGGTGGTCAAAGACGATGACCAGATGATCTGTGGGGGGCAGGGGATTGTTACCCGCACCGGGTTGCGTGTCGACCAAAGCATACTGAGTGGTTTTATCGCTTTTAAGCCGGGACAGGCGCTTCAGCGGATTTTCTAGATAACGCACCAGCGTCTTATTTTCAGCCCGGCCAATAATACCCTGATAAGCTATTTTAGTTTCCAGGCCAAGGAGCTGCTGCAAGAGAAACCGCAAAGCCACCGCGCTGGCGATGGCATCCGGATCAGGATTGTTGTGAACCAGGATAAGACAGTTCTGTAAATCGCTTACTTCAGCGTGCAACTTCTCCAACCGTTTTTTCACAATATTTTCTCCCCCACGGATTTAACCTATGATGAGTTGTTAAATTGCTCCTTGAACACAGCTTTCTCCAGGCCCGGCCAACCCGACCGCAGATGAAGATCGCGTTGTGGAAACGGAATTTCCAGATTGTGTCGCTTCAGTGAGTCCCAGATCTGAAAGCGGAGGTCGCTGGCCAGCGGCGTAATACGGGCCGCATCATTGGTCCACACCAGCAGGTCAAAGTTCAGGCTGCTCTCGCCAAAGTCCATAAACTGCACGGTCGGCTCCGGGTTTTTCAAAACGCGGGGATGCGCTGTTGCTTCAAGCAGGGCTTGTTTAACTAGACCGGGGTCAGAGTTGTAGCTAACCCCTACGCTAACCCGAATGCGCACTTTTTTTTCGGAACGGGTCATGTTGGTCACTTTGTCACTCAGAAATTTAGAGTTGGGCACCACCAGTTCAACATTATCCTGGGTTCGGATCAGGACGCTGCGGATATTGACCTGTTCCACCACCCCAATCGTATCATCGATTCGGAGGACATCCCCCGGACCAACGGAGCGTTCAAACATCAGAATAAAGCCGCTGATCGAGTTGCTCACAATCTCCTGCAAGCCAAACCCCAGCCCGACCGATAGACCCCCCAGCACCACCGCTAAAGTGGTTAGGTTTATCCCCATCGAGATAAGGACAATAACGGCCCCAATGGCCACGACACTGTAGCCAAGCAGGGTAGCCAAAGCCCGGGCCAGGGCGCGATCCACGTTAACTTGAGGAAAGAAGATACGTTCCAGGTACTGCTCAACAAAGCGAGAGAGGAAAATAAAGAAAGCCAGCAAACCTAACCCGATGAGAACGGAGCCGATGGTGACCTCTATCTCCTGGCGTGGCGTTAGCGACCAGGCCAGAATATCATCAAGCAGGCCCAAGGCTTGCAGCAGTCCGACCACCAAAAGTAGGGGCAAAACCACTTTCCGGCTCCAGGCAGCGGCCTGATCGGCCGGCAGGTTGGCTTTTAGTAAACCGTCCAGGATATTGTACAGCAGCCACAGACCGATAAATATCGCCCCCCACGTCAGGAGGATGTGGCTTAATTCTCGGTCTTGAAAAGCAATAATGGCTAGCCCAACCAGTATTCTGGCCAATAACGGCCAGAGAATGCGGCGGACCACTTGGATGAAGCGTACCGTCAGCGAAATCTGAACATAGCGCGCTTCTAAAACCGTCATAAGGCGTCCCAATGGGCGTTGAATGACCCAGGCCGCCACCAGGACGAAGCCAAGTACAGCTATTTGTAACAGTAATAGGTCCGAGGGTTGGGTGATGAGGGCGTGAAAAAAAGTGTCAACCACAGACGTTTTTAGCTCCTTTGGCCAAAAAGAGAGCTGAGAAAAGTCAGCCGCTCCATCCGAAAAGGTCGTCGCCACAGCTTGCAGCCGCTAGGATCTAGGCTAATGCTCTACGGGACGGCCCGGCGAGGGTACAGAAGTTCCTCGGGGGCCTGGGGGAGCGGGACCGAAAAAGTCCCTACTCAGTCGAGGTTTGTTGTAGTACTGCCTGGTGTTGATTATCTTTGATGAACCCAGTCTAACACACCGCAGCCAAAACAAGGTCACTAAACCAGATAGTTTGCCGATTAGGTTAGAGCTATTTTGGTAAGGAATTTTATAACCCACTGAGGTGACTGACCCCTCTACCCAGTTGGGCTATCCGAGGCAGCCTTAGGAAGTAACTAGACCGGCGAGAAGATCACCCGGGTCGTCCGCTGAGATTGCCCAACCGAGTATAGCTGACCTGAGACTGCATCATCTAAGATTGATAAGACAACCAATCTCTCCGTTGTTGACCCCGCCGTAACAAATGGTTCAAGTGTTGGAGATTGACGAATGAGGACAAAACTTGTTTTCTACTGGGCAAAGCTGAGCGGCTCTTACTGGTTTATCCCTTCGCTGATGTTGATCTCAGCCGTCGTCTTGGCGGCAGTCATGATCAATCTGGATACATCGCCGCAGGGGGAGTGGCAAGATGTATGGTGGATCTATACCGGCGGGCCTGATGGAGCCCGGACCTTGCTCTCCACCGTGGCCGGTTCAATGATTTCGGCGGCAACGCTGGCCTTCTCAATCACTATGGTCGTCCTGACTCTGGCTTCGTCCCAATTTGGACCGCGCCTGCTCAATAATTTTTTGCGGGATCGAGGCAACCAGATCGTTTTAGGTACTTTTATCGCCACCTTTATGTATTGCCTGCTCATTCTCCGCACGGTCCGGGGTGAAGATCACGCGATTTTTGTGCCGCATCTATCGGTGACGGTAGCCGTTGTCCTAACGATCGCCAACTTAGGGGTTTTGGTCTACTTCATTCACCATGTTTCGACCTCTATTCGAGCAGAATCGATCATTGCCAGGATTGGCGATGACCTCGATAACGCCATTGATCGGCTTCGTCCCGACGGAGACTCGGTCCAGCCCTGGGAACGCCGATTGCGCGAGGGAGATGATATCCCGGCAGATTTTGAGGCGGAGGCATTCACCCTAGCGTCAGAAAGGAGCGGTTACGTTCAGGCCATCGATGCTGATTCTTTAATGAAAATTGCCAAAGAGCATAATCTGGTTTTGCAAGTCCAGGGCCGGAAAGGACACTTTATAGGACGCGGGGCGGACCTGGTCAAAATTTGGTCAGAAGAAGCTCTTAGTGACGAACTGAAAAACCAAATTAACCAGGGTTTTATTGTGGATATTCACCGGCTCCAGCGCCAAGATATTGAGTTTGCCATTGACCAACTGGTCGAGATCGCCGCTCGAGCTTTATCACCCGGCGTTAACGATCCGTTTACGGCCATGGCTTGTGTGGATCAACTGGGTGTCGCTTTGGCCCGTTTGGCCGAAAAACAAGTCCCACCGGCCTACCGGTATGACGACGCGGGACAGTTGCGCCTTATCTTTCAACCCCTCACCTTCACTACTCTAACCAACCGGGCCTTTGATCAAATTCGGCAATATGCGCGCACCAACACGGCAGTGACCATTCGGCTATTGGAAACCATCGCCGTGATTGTAGCCCAGGCCAATGATGAAGAGGAGCGCCAGGTTTTGCTCAACCAGGCGAAAATGATCAATCAGGGGGGCCAAGAAGCGCTGCCCGAACGTTCGGACCGCAATGAGGTGCATCGAAGCTATCAAATGATTCAAACGTTAGTCATGAGTTATTAGTGATGATCTGGGTAAACGGAATTTATCCATTGTTGCGAGTAGTGATATAATGAACCCATAGCGCTGTTTATGCTACCATTCCTGGAGATCGACATCACTATGGCAACCCTGGAAGATGCCATTCACCATATCAGAGTAGGGAATCGGGAACAAGGTCGCCAGATTCTAGAAGAACTGCTCGAAGACCATGAAGACAACGAAGAGGTCTGGTTATGGTTAACCGCTGCCGTTGACTCTAACGAAGACCGCGAAATTTGTCTGGAGAATGTTCTTGCCCTAAACCCGAACAACTTAGTGGCCCAGCGAGGCTTAGATGCGTTGCGGGCCGGCACCTTTAACGCCGGAGAGCTTCTCAGCGATGTCCTTGATGAAAAAGGATTGGCTGAAGAAGAAAAGGAAGAAGAGGTTCACACCTTTCTTGATGAGTTTGTGATTGCCGGCCAGGACGAAGAGCTCGAACTGCCCAGCTCAATGCGGGCTAAACCTAAGCCCGGCCGTCGCCTCAACCCCAGACTCCTGGTGTTAGTGGGTCTTATCTTGCTCGTGGTTTTGGGCTTAGGGGGTATTGCCCTGGCCGGAGTCGTTGCTAGTCTGACTAGTGGTGGTTCTGGCGCTGGGGATGATAACCTTTCCGCGCCGCAAACGCCGGTTGAGGCCGAAGCGCAACCTACGCCGACCGATCCACCCACCGCCACTGCAACACCTGAGGCGGTCGCCAGTCCCACTCCCAGACCGGCCCTAGAACTACCGACCGCCCGGCCAACCGATCCGCCTACTCCCACCGCCACGCAGGTGGTTTCACCCACCCCGCCGCGAAATTAGTTAGGAAAGATGGAAGAACGAGAATGACGCTGGGTCACCGCCCTATCGTTACCACTACCACTACCGGCCCCGGTCGCGTTAAGCTGACCGGGACTCTTCCTTTGCCTGTGGCCCACCGCCGTAACGGGTATACCAGCGGGCTTACGCCTTAAGCTGATGCCTGTCACCTAAGCTTCTAAAACCGGCCACAGGAGATCCGTGGCCGGTTTTTTTATTGGTTCCAACCCCAAAATGACTTGCTCTCAGTCTGGGCTTGGAGTATACTGGCACTTCTTTTGGGAACCAAAGGCTGTAAAGCCGCTATGCTCTAACCGGAGTCAAAATGGTTAAAATGGCTACAACGATGGAAGGAATCCCGCGCGCCCTCAAGTATCTGTTGCAACTTTTCCTATTGGCCTTCGCCCTGATCTGGCTCTTGTCACAGCCGGACAGTCAAGCTCAGGACTTTCCTCGAGTCTGCCACGAAGCAGGCAATGTCATGCGCAACTGCCAGTTCGATGGTGGGCTGGATGGGTGGTCGCCCTTCTTGCTAACCGGTAGCGCCGAGATCAACGTCCAGCAGGGCGGCGGCGAGTGCCATGCCCCGCTCTGTCCGGCGGTTCACGTGGTTACGCAAGACCACTTCATTGGCGGCATCTACCAACAAGTGCCGGCCACGCCAGGCCTTAACTATTATGCCAATGTCTTGTGGTTGGTGTTCGACTCGCTGGCCAATGACGCTTCGATTCATAAGGCCACCGGCGGCATCGACCGGCGTGTCGGCATCGATCCGTTTGGCGGAACTGACCCTAACTCGTCCAACGTTGTCTGGTCGCCCGAAAATCGGGGCAACACCTGCAAGAACTGCCTGGTCGAGCAGGTCACGGCTACGGCTCAGGCTGGGACAATCACGGTTTTTGTTAAGATCGATGACCAGTGGCGGCTCCGAGCGGCCGAGCAGGGCTACGGCGTGCCGCCCAGCAAAGACCAATTTTGGATCGATGACGTCGGGGTGATGGCTGTCGGTGGCGAGCCGGCTGAAAGTCCCGCTGCCGCCACAGAACCGCCGACCGACACCCCGGCCCCGCCCACCGATACCCCCGTGCCCCCAACCGAGACACCCCTGCCGCCGGCCACAACCGAGCCTGAGCCGGAGATCGTCGCCCAGGCTGTCGTCGCCGAGGTGGTCGAAGCAGAACCGGTTGAGCTCGAGCCGACCGTTGAAGCAGAAGCTGAAGCGGAACCAACCTCGGAGCCCACCAGCGAACTCGAACCGACCACGGAAGCAGTCGCGGCTGTGCCGACAAACACGTCCATCCTGGCTCCACCCACCCTGACCCCCACGGCTACCTCTCCCCCCACCGAGACCCCGACGCCCCGACCCACCCGGCTCCCGCGGCCGCCATTGGAGCGCAGCAGCGTTGTCCCCGTCGAGGAGACGAGCTTGCCTCTTTCGTCGCTGGGGATTTTTAGCACGATGGGCTGTGCCGGTGGCTTGGGACTGTCGATGATCGCCGCTGTGATGGCCGGCATGGTCTGGCTGTATCGGATTGGTTGGAGAAATAATAAGTAGCAGGCAACGTTGCCTCCCTATCGATAAAAGGTGAGACAACTATCCTGTTGAGATTCGAAGCGTGGAAGATCTGGAAGGAGGCAAGATGGATCCAACCTTCCACCCTTCCAAACTTGCAACGCTGTTGGTCCGTCCTAAGAATAAGGAGAAAAAAGATGACAATTGTCTATCCAGTCGCTGACAAAACTTCCAGTATTTCCCTCCGTAGCCTGGACGGAAGTGAAACTTACCCGGCTGCCGACGTCCGTTACCTGTCCGACAGCGGGCAGTTGCTAGACGTCTGGCACGATCTAGAGGCCTTGCGCTCGCAGGTTAGCCGGGCCCTGTTCGATGGCCGCCGCCGGGGCGCACCCGGCCCTACCATCGATCCGTTGACCGACTCGGGCGTGTGGCGCTACCGGGAACTGATCCTGCCGGTGCCGGTGGAGACGATCGTCACCCGGCCGGAAGGCAACACTCCCTTGTACGAGCACCCTTGCTTGGGCAGTTGGGTCGGGGTTGATGGCTTTTACCTCAAGCACGAAGGCGAAAATCCGACCGGCTCCTTCAAAGACCGGGGGATGACGGTCGGCGTGACCCAGGCCAAAGCGATCGGCGCCCGGGCGGTGGCCTGCGCCTCCACCGGCAACACCTCCGCTTCGATGGCGGCTTATGCGGCTAAAGCGGGGATGGCGGCTTTTATCTTTATCCCGGCCGGGAAGATTGCCGCGGGCAAGTTATCACAGGCTCTGGCTTACGGCGCTCACACCCTCCAGATCCGGGGCGATTTTGATGATGCCATGCGGCTGGTGCAGCAGGTCTGCAACGAGTTGGGCATCTATCTGCTCAACTCGCTCAACCCCTTCCGGCTGGAAGGGCAAAAGTCAATTGTGTTTGAGATTCTGCAAGGCTTTGGCTGGCAGCCACCGGACTGGATCGTGCTGCCGGGCGGTAACCTAGGCAACACGGCTGCCTTCGGCAAGGCTCTGTACGAAGCCCGCGAACTGGGCCTGATCGACCGGTTGCCCCGGATCGCCACCATTCAAGCCGAGGGAGCCAGCCCGTTTTACCAAAGTTTTAGCCTCAATTTTGCCGAGCGCAAACGATTGAAGGCTCAGACCATCGCCACCGCCATCCGGATCGGTGATCCGGTCAGCTTTGAGCGGGCGGTCCGGACCTTTAAGTGGACAGATGGCGTGTCCGCCAGCGTGACCGACGAGGAGATTATGAACGCTAAAGCCCTCGTCGATAGCACCGGCATCGGCTGCGAGCCGGCCTCGGCGGCTTCCGTAGCCGGAGCGCGTAAGCTGGTCAGCGCGGGCGTCATCCGGCCCGACGAGACCGTCGTCGGCATTTTGACCGGGAACTTGCTCAAAGACCCGACCGCCACGGTTGATTACCATACCGGCGCCTGGCCCAATGCCGACTTTGCCAACCATCCGCTTGAGTTGGAGGCCACGTTAGCGGCAGTCCAGGCAGAGATCGAAAAGCGACTCTAGAGGGTAGAGGGTCATCCATTTGAAAACTAAGGCAGTCGGCTATTTTACCAGTTAACCTATCGCTATCAGCAAAGGAGATTACTATGAACAAAATCAGTGTCGGCGTTTTAGGCGCCACCGGAGCCGTAGGGCAGCGGTTTGCCCAACTACTGGCCGATCACCCCTACTTTGATCTGCGGGTCCTGGCGGCCTCGGATCGCTCGGCAGGCAAAACTTACCGGGAAGCCACCAACTGGATCTTAACCCAACCGATGCCCGAGCATCTGGCCGGCTTGCCCGTCCAGGAGATGTCCACGGACCTGGACTGCGATCTGGTCTTTTCGGCCCTGCCCACCGACAAGGCCAAGGAATGGGAAAGCCAGTTCGCGGCGGCGGGTTTCGGGGTGTTTAGTAACGCCGGCGCCCATCGCATGGATGCCGATGTGCCTTTGCTCATCCCCGAAGTGAATCCGGACCACCTTGATTTATTAACCCGGCAGCATGTCGAACGCGGTTGGCCCCGCGGCTTTATTGTCACCAATCCCAACTGCACCTCGATGCCGATGACGATGTCGCTGGCCCCGCTGCGGCCCTTTGGTCTTGAGGCGGTCATCGCCACGTCGATGCAGGCGGTCTCGGGGGCAGGCTATCCGGGCGTGCCCAGCCTGGATGCCATCGATAACATCATTCCTTTTGTGGCCGAGAGCGAAGAAGTCAAGATGAACACCGAGCCGAACAAGATGCTCGGTACCTTCAACGGCCAGGGGTTGGATCCCGCCGGGATCAAAATCAGCGCCCACTGTAATCGGGTACCGGTCAGCGATGGACACCTGGTCACCGTCTCGGTGCGCTTCAAGGACAAGCCCTCGCTGGGGGATATTCTCGAGGCCTGGCAAAGTTGGCGACCGCTGCCACAGCAACTGGCTTTGCCGTTCGCGCCCCAGCCGGCCTTGGTGGTACGGGAAGAGCCAAACCGGCCCCAACCCCGTCTCGACCGGGACTCAGGCCGCGGGATGGCGACCGTGATTGGCCGGCTGCGCCCCTGCGAGGTCCTCGACGTGCGCTACGTCTGCCTGGCCCACAATACGGTGCGTGGGGCGGCGGGTGGCTCGGTGCTGAATGCGGAACTGATGTTTGCCCAAGGTCTGTTGGATGAGTTCAAGCGGGTAGAAACGCAAGTTGCCTGATGCGGATTAAGCAGTTTAATCGGTACGAACTAAAGTATATCCTGACCAAAGACCAATATCTCGAGTTTGTCGAGATTTTGCCCAATTACGTTGAGCCGGACACGCACGGCGATCGCGGCGGCCGGTACACCATTACCAGCCTGTATCACGATACCCAGGATTTTAAGGCTTATTGGGACAAAATTGAGGGACACAGATTTCGGCGCAAAGTGCGCATTCGGGTTTATGGTGATCAGACGGTGACGCCTGAGACCCCCTGCTTTGTCGAAATCAAACAGCGAATTAACAAGACGCTGCAGAAGAAGCGCATTGTCGTCACTTATAACTCGGCCGAAAAGTTGTGCAGCGGGGCTGAAATTCCGGAAGAGAAGGATCTCTCCGAGACGGACAAAGAGATTGCCAGTGAGATTCGTTATCTGCAATCTACCCTCCAACTCCAACCGACTTGTGTGGTCAGCTATGATCGCCAGGCTTTTGACGGCGGAGAGTATGATGACGGTCTGCGGATTACGTTTGACACTAATCTCAAGGGCCGGGTTCATGATCTGACTTTGCTTTCCACGCGTCACGCGGAGAATAAGTTCTTCATTCCCCCCACAATGTGCATTATGGAGGTCAAAGTCAACTATCGGGTGCCGTACTGGCTGACTGAAGTGATTGGGAAGTACCGCTTCACTCTGCGGCGCGTGAGCAAGTACTGCGCTGCCTTAGAGCAGTCGAAATTGCTGTTGCAGACCCAGCGAATTATAGCTTAGACTTAGTCCAAACCAATATGACTGCTTCACTCTCCTTAACTTCACCATAATCCTTGGAGGGGGATGAGGGTTGCTGAATAAATACGAAAGGGCCAGGTTAACCTTTGAATCTGGCCCTTTTGTATTTTTCTCTCTCGGAAGGCTTTGTTTTTTCGTGTAGTAAAAAATATATATTGACAAAAGCTGAATTCTGGACTATACTTAGACAAAGACTTTGCAATACTTGTCAATAAAGCGAGAGTGGAAAAAATGACAACTAATGTAGCTGAGACTGTAAAAACCATTTTTGATCATATGCCAAAAACTTTTGTGCCGGAAAAGGCCAAAGGGGTCAAGGCTAAAATCCAGATTAGCCTCGATGGGGAGGGTGGCGGCAATTGGCTGCTCAATATTGCTGATGGTCGGCTGAATGTCGAAGAGCGGAAAGCCAACCAGCCGGATTTGAAACTCGATATGACGGCGCGTGATTATGTGCGGCTAACCCTAGGCCAAACCAACCCGATGCTGCTCTTTATGTCCGGCAAGGTCAAAATGGAAGGTAATATGTTACTAGCCTGGAAAATGCAAGAAATGTTTGATCGCAAGCGGGTCATGTAATTCTATCTTCGCGATCGAATTTGCCAGTTCGCGGAACATAGGCCACAATTTAGGTCATTATGGAAAAAAATATCTATCCATTGACCTTCGAGCCTATGTTCCGTGACTACCTCTGGGGCGGACGCAACCTGGTCACCAAATTAGGCCGCTCTTTGCCAGAGGGTGTTGTAGCTGAAAGTTGGGAAATCTCCGGCCACCCCTCTTCACCCACTATTGTTGATCGCGGTCCCCTGACCGGTAATACCCTGCCGCGGGTACTCGATCTGCTAGGCGCCGACCTGGTTGGCACCCGCTCGCAGTCCATGCTGGACCGGGGCAAGTTTCCCCTGCTCGTCAAACTCCTGGACGCCAATAAACCCCTATCGGTCCAGGTTCACCCTGATGATAAGTACGCCGCCAACCACGAATACGGCGAACTCGGCAAGACCGAGATGTGGTACATCATCTATGCTGAACCCGGTTCAAAACTGATTTATGGTTTAAAACCGGGGGTGACGCCGGACTCCTTTCGCCACAATTTAAAACAAGGGACCCTGGAAACCTGCTTGCATGAACTGCCCGTTCTGGCCGGTGACGCAATTTTTATCCCCTCAGGCTCGGTCCACGCCATTATGGACGGCCTGATCATCGCCGAAATCCAACAAAACTCTGATGCTACTTATCGCGTTTATGACTGGAACCGGCTCGGTCCGGACGGCAAGGCGCGCGAACTGCACGTCGACAAGGCGCTGGAAGTGATCAATTTTGACCAAGTTGAACCGGGGCCCTCCCAACCTGAATTGATCACCGAGCAGGCGGGCTACCGCCAAGAATTTATCACCCGCTGTCCCTACTTCAACGTCGAGCGTTTCACCGTCGAAGCCGGGCCTCACGCCATCGAGGGGCACTGCGACGGCCGCACCTTTGAAATCTGGGGGGTGATGACCGGTCAGATGACGGTCACCTGGGCCGGCGAGCCGTTGCCAGTGAGGGCAGTCCACTTCTGCCTGCTGCCAGCAAAACTGGGCGAGTTTACTATGCAGGTCGAGGGTCCGGCCACGTTGCTGCGAACCTACGTACCGGCTTAAATTTCACTACGGGGTGAAGAATGAACGAAGAACTTGCCTCAAAAGGTAAAGCTGCTAAACAAGCAGCGCGCATTCTGGCCAATCTCGCCACTGCCAAAAAAGATAAGGCCCTCCAAATCATTGCCGAAACGATCATGGAGCGTGAGCCAGTTATTTTGGGCGCAAATGACCAAGATATGGACGAGGGCCGGGCTAACGGGTTGAGCGAGGCTTTGCTCGACCGGCTGTTGTTGACGGCACCCCGTTTGGAGAGCATGGCCAAAGATGTTAAATCGATTGTAAACCTGCCGGATCCGGTTGGGGACGAGTTTGACCAGCGTCGTTTACCGAATGGGTTGCAGGTGAGCAAGCGCCGGATCCCCATTGGCGTGATCGGGGTGATTTACGAGAGTCGCCCCAATGTGACGATTGATATTTCTGCTTTGTGCCTCAAGAGTGGCAACGCCGTCATTCTCCGCGGCGGTAAAGAGTCGGTCCATTCTAACCGGGCTCTGGCCGAAACCGTTCAACTCGGCTGCCAGGCTGCCGGTCTCCCCCGCGAGAGTATTCAACTGATCAACTCGCCGGATCGAGCCCTGGTGCGCGACATGTTGCGGGCCAACGGCCTGATCGATATGATCATTCCTCGGGGTGGAGCCGCTCTCCACCAGTTTGCCATCGACCATGCGACGGTGCCGGTCATCACCGGCGGGATTGGCATCTGCCATATCTTTGTCGATGCGGCGGCCGATTTTACCAAGGTGGTGCCGATTGTGGTGAATGCCAAGGTACAGCGGCCCTCGGTCTGCAACGCGTTGGATACGCTTTTGGTTCACAAAGCGGTGGCCCCCCAGATTCTCCCTCGTGTCGCTGATGCCTGGTACAAGCACGGCGTTGAAATCCGCTGTGAGCCGCGGGCTATGGAAATTCTAGAAGACCATCCCGGGGTTGTTTCCGCCGGTCCGGAAGACTTTGATACCGAGTTTTTATCGTTGGTGGCGGCGGTGCGGGTGGTGGATGATCTGGATGAGGCCATCGATCATATCTACCAGCACAGTACCGGCCACACAGAAGCCATCATCAGCGATGACTACCCTTCGGTCATGCGCTTTGTCAATGAAGTCAACTCCGCGGCGGTGCTGGTCAATGCCAGCACTCGCTTTAATGACGGGGGTCAGTTCGGATTGGGCGCCGAGGTGGCGATTAGCACTCAGCCGCTGCACGCTCGCGGCCCGATGGGCTTAAAAGAGCTAACCACTTACAAGTGGGTCGTTTTTGGTAACGGCCAGGTCCGGCCGTAACGGTCACGTCTCAACAAATTTCGAGGCCGCTGGTTGAGCTTATCGAAACCAGCAGTCTTTGAAGCGTACCTAAATTTTGCGAGGAGGGTTATCCTATGTCTACCGCCAAAAAAGCAGAGTATACTCAACTTTTGACTCAGGCTCGGACTGAGCTAAAGGGTTTCATCACTTCTCTGAGTGATCAACAACTTACCACCCCTGTTATCAGCGATGGTGGCACCTGGACCGTGCTGGACGTCCTGGCTCACCTGGCTGAAAATGAGCGCGGTATGAGTATTCATGTCTACAAAATCCGCAATGGACGGGGCACCGTGCCGGAGGGGTTTCAGATCAATGAGTGGAACGCCGGCTTAAAAGAGCGAATGGGTAGCCCGACGCTGCCGGAACTGCTGGATATGCTGGATGAAACTCGGGCCCAAACGCTTGAGACCATGCAGTCGCTCGGTGATGAAGAGTGGACCTTGACCGGTCGCCATCCGGTGCAGGGGATTATTACCATTGAGCAGTATTACCGGACGATGGCCAACCACGACCGGGAGCATCTGGCGGATATTAAGCGAGGGTTGGGCCTTTAGGCCGAACCAGTACATAAGTTAACCCAACAACGTGGGACGTGGCAGACAAGACGCTGCTACGTCCCACGCCCCAAGGTGGTTGATCACGGATTAATCATTTTCTTGGAGCCTTTTCGCTCCGCCTGGACCAGGCTTAAAAGGCGCTCCGGTCGATTTTCACAATCGGCCCAATTCAGGTGACCGGCGACAATCTTGCTTAAAGTGGCATACATTGCCCGGTTAACCGGGGTGGCCACGCCGGTCTTTTCCCCCGCTCTAACAATTGCTCCGTTCAGCACTTCCACTTCAGAGTCGGTTCGGCCGGCTTCCAGATCGATCTGGAGCGATGGCATTTTGCTGCCGCGTCCGCTGAGCAAAAAGGGGCGTAGGATAGCGCGTTTGAGGTCGGGCGGCAGCCACGACGCCCGGATTAATCTGGCTAGCCAATCGACCGGATAGCCCGGCAGTTTGACGGCTTGGATGCCCTGGGCCCTCATCACCGCCAATCCTTCTTGTAAGGCTTCAATCTCCATCTCAAACAACTCAGGCTGTTCGATAATTTTGGCCGGTGGCCAGTTGAGGATAGCCGCTGTGGCGTTATTGATGATGTTGAGCAGCAGCTTCGACCACTTCATCGCCCGATAATCGCTGTAGATCGGGGTAATCAACCCGGCTTGGTTAAGGGCCTCGGCCAGCCGGGCGGTGGGTTGATTTTCTTGAAGCGAGGCTAGACCCAAGCCGCCCTTATCCTTACTCACTTCAATGACGCCCAGATCCGGGACCCCAATCGGGATGGTGACCGTTCCGGCAATGACTCGCTGCCACCCCAGCGCTTCGGCCAACTGCTCTTCGTTACCAACGCCATTCTGCAGCGAGACGATATAGCTTTGGTCTAAAGAGAGAGAAGCATGAGCCAACTGCTCGATGGCCGGCGCGGTGCCGGAAGCTTTCACCGTTAGGAGAATGAACTCCGGGACCTCGGCTGCGGAGAGCTCGGCCAGGGAGGTGATCACCGGCGGTCTAACCGTGAGGGGCGGCTGCGACGGATGGCACAGCTTGAGACCATCCGTCGCAATCTTGTTCATCAAAGGGGGCCGACCGAGCAGCGTGACTTGATGCCCCGCGGCAGCGAGTCTGCCCCCCACGAAGCAGCCAATCGCGCCCGCGCCTAAGACCAAAATCTTGAGCACGGGTTATTGCAGTCCATACGCTTGGGCCAATAACTCCACGGGGTGGATCATCTTCGCCCCGGTGGCGTGGCCAATCTGCCAGCGGCAGGTTTCGCTGTCGCATACGGCCACGCTAGAACCGCTGGCTTTCACCTGCTCAAAGAGCGACCGGCCCACATCCATGCCGATCTGATACTTTTCCTTCTTGTAGCCATACGTCCCGGCGATCCCGCAGCAGTCGGATTGAACGTGTTGAATCTTAACCCCGGGGATCATCTCCATCAGGTCCAGGGCCGGCAGGCCCATATTGTGGGCTCTTAACTGGCAAGGGGAGTGGTAGGGCAGGGTGACGTTGATCTCTTTGAAATCGGTCTTAAGCTCACCCGCATCGGCTAGCTCCAGCAGAAACTCGCAGATGTCGTAGGTTTGGCGGGCCACGAGGTTGGCTTCCTCGGTATCAATATCGAGGATGTGGCGATAGTCGGATTTGAGCGACAGGGTGCAACTGGTTGAGGTGCCGACGATCTTATAGCCGGCTTTGGCGTAGTTGACCAGATAGTTGATATTCTGGCAGGCATTGTGCCGGGCCGCCTCAAACTCAGCGTTGGACAGCATCGGCAGGCCGCAGCAGACCTGCTCCGGCACCACCACCTCAAAGCCGTTGTGTTCCAAGACGGCCACCGCCGCCTTGCCGACCCGGGGCTCGTAGTAGTTGGTGCTGCAGCCGTGGAAGAAGACCACCCGTTTCTCTTGAGAGGCAACCTGCTTACCCGATTTTTGGTGGACTCCCTTAAACCAGCCGCGGAACGTCTCGGCCGAGAAGGGCGGCAGCGGCGCGTCACGGTGCACGCCGACGAAATTTTCAACGGCAATACGGACCAACTTGTTGTTCAAGAACAGGTTAGCCACCGGGGCGAATGGGCTCCCCAGTTTGCCCAACAGCTCAGAGCGGCCTAGCATCCGGTTGCGGAGGGGGATTTGCTTCTTGTCGTGATACAGCTTGTAGCGACCCTTGGCGTTCATCTCCATCACTTTGACATCGTGCGGGCAGACCATCGAGCAGACACCGCAGCCGCTGCAATAATCTATGCTCTCGTCAAAGGAAAGTTCTTTAGGATTGCGGAAGCGTTGGGCCTGCGGGCCTACAAACTTGGGTCCGGGGAACAGTTGGGTCACGTTAGAGACCGGGCACATCGAGGTACAGATGTTACATTTAACGCACAAATCGGCGGAGTTTTGCACCTGCTGCCAGATCGAGAGCGTTACCTCATCCAGGGCTCCCTCCCCGGCCGCTTGATCTTGAAGACCATTCGCGGATACCTTTTTGGAGGCCACGTTGGTTGTCATTGTTATCTCCTCTCGCTTATCTGCTTTACAATAGTGGCGGCGGTCGCTAAGGCGAGGCCATCGCCGGTCCGGCCCCGGGTCCAATCGGCCCCGGCAATCGTCGCCCCGGCGATAAACAGATTCTTGGCGAGGGGCTGCCGGCTGCCGTTGATCGGGTTGAGATTCTCGTCCACCTTGACGCCATATTGGGCCACGGGCTGGCCATGCTCCGATAGAAACTTATGAGAAAACCAGTGATGGCGATTGGAGTCAGCTTCAACGGGCAGGCCGAAGATCGGCTCCCACACATTGCCTTCCAGATCGGTCTGGATGCCGCCGCCGTAGATTCCGCCGGTAGCCAGCACATAGTTCCGGGCCCGGATCGTTCTGAGCCGGTTAGAGGTCTCGATTTGAATTTCCGTCACCTGTCCGTCCACGATCGTGCCGCTGGCAGCCTTGCTGCCGATAATGATGCGCCCCCCGGCCTTGAGGGCCGCCGTTCTAAGACTTTCAAACAAGCGGCGGCCCGGCACTGACGGCGGCAGGGTGCTGATCTCGAAGACGGTTTTCCCTAACTGCTTCTCCAAATCGGCCAAGACTTCGGCATGTTGTTCCAAGCCTAGCACCGCCGGAAAGCCCACCCGCTCAACGCCTTTGGCCTGGTCTTTGATCGCCCGGACCAAGCTGCGGCGGAATTCGATCTTTTCAAAGGCGTGGGCTAACTCGATAGGCGTGATGTTGACCTCACCTTGCAGCGGAGCCGGGAGGTCAATTACTAACGAGTCAGCTTCTACGCCCAACTCTTGAGCATTAAGGTTTTGACTGATCAGGGCCGGATAAAAATCGCGCAGTTGGCGGAAGCCGACAATCAGCATCTGGCCGCCCTTGCTTAAATCGCCGTTCGCCAACGAGGTCGGCGCCAAACAGGTCGGATGGACGGCCCCGGCGGTGCTGGGCAGCAGCCAATTGTGATGGGCGTCACCCTGGTAGGTGAGCGAACCGTTGACCACCCGCTTGAAGCTCTCGATCCCGGCTTCGACGTTGTCTTTGACCAAGGCATAAGGGTGATCGGGCGCTTCTTTGATAAAGGCCCCAAGCTTACCTAGCGGATCGGTGACGGGTTCCTTGGCCTCAACCGGTTGGAAGCCCAAAACATCGATGCAGCCAGAGGCCAGCAAAATCGCCCCGAACCCGCCGGAGACCAGCAATACTTTTTGTCCGGCCTGGACCAGTTGCGCGGTAGTCGTTAGCCCGGCCAGTCCAGCGCCGATGACCACGGTATCAATTCTTGTTATCATCGTCAACCTCTACTTGTGTTTCTCTAGCGAAGGCTCCACACTCTCGCCGACTTCGTAGAAGCCCTCAGTTTCAATCTCGCCCAGGCGCTCGGTGGTCCGCCCGCTCAACTCATCGGGTAACTTATCCAGGCCCAAGAGCCCCATGTAGATTCCTTCGTCTAGCTTGGCCTGGCGCAGATGCTGGCCCCACAGGACCGTGCGCATTCCCTTCCAGCGCTCCTGCAAAAAGTCAACCAGGGCCTTGTTAGTTTGCCGGGCATCGAGACTCTTCTTCTCATGCATGATGCCGGCGACCCGGTAGGTGCAGAAGCCGCCTTGGCAAGGCCCCATCCCGACCCGCAGGTCGCGGCGGAGATCGTTGATGATGTTCCAGTCGTTGTGGGTCAGGTTTTCCTCGATTTGAGGGCGGGTAATGATCTCGCACTCGCAGATAAGCTGGCCGTCCAGTTCGCCTCGCTCGACCATGTCCATCCGCTGACCGAGTGTGTAGTAATGGTGCCCGGTGTGATGCGGATTCTTGAGCAGGGTATCGGCGGTGCGGCAGGCTCGTTCGGTGCCGAGCTTTTGGCAGATCAGGTCAACCGTTTCTTCGGCCATAAGCCGGTAGGTGGTCCACTTTCCGCCGGTAATGGTGACCATGTTGTCGATGCCGTCATGGACCGTGTGATCGAGCAGGGCGTACTTGCGGGTCACATCGCGCATATCCGGCCCGGCCGCTTTTTCCTGGTACAAGGGCCGCACGCCGGCCCAGGCTCGGAGGGCGCGGAACTTCTTAAAGGTCGGCACCAGCTTCTCGCCTTCGTCCATCATCAGCTTGATTTCCCAATCTTCAATGGCATAGTTATCGGGGTCCGGCACGCGGACGGAGGTCGTGCCGATGACGGCCACCGAGCCAATCGGCACAATGATGTCGCCATCACTGGGCTTGACGCAGCGATTGACCACCGTATTGACCATGCGGTAGTTCATAGCAATCATCGTGCCTTTGCCCGCATAGACCGTGACATCGCACTCCGCCATCTGGGCGATGTTGCCGCCCCAAGCCCCGGCGGCATTGACCACCATATCGGCCTCGATGGTCACTTCCTCGCCGGTGATGACGTTTTTGACCACCGCCCCCTTAACCGCCTTATTTTCCACGATAACATCCACGACCTCGTGGTAGGTCATAATCTCCGCGCCGTAATCTTTGGCCGTTTCAACCAACGAGCGACAGGCTTCCCAGGTTTCCACACTGCCATCGGGCACGGTAAAAGAGCGGGTAATGCCCGGGTTGAGCAGCGGCTCGCGGCGCAGGGTCTCGGCGATGGATAGCTCTTCCACCGGGATCCCGGCCGTTTGGCAGGCCCGGTAGAAGGTGTCGCCGAAAGCCGGGTCATCGCCCGGGACGGTCACAAACAGGCCGCCGGTATCCTCCACGCAGTGGGGGATAATCTTGCGCAAAATCATGTTTTCTTCGATACACTCGCGGGCTGCATCTGGGTCTTTGACGGCGTACCGTCCTCCACTGTGCAGCAGGCCGTGGAAGCGACCGGAAGTGCCCATCGATAGGGCGCCGCGCTCAACCAGAATGGTTTTAAAACCGCGCTGGGCGGCATCGAATAGCACACCGCAGCCGGTCACGCCACCACCGATGACCAACACTTCTGTTTTTTTCATCGTGTCTCCCTCCTCACAAATTCATCTTTTTCGACAATTGATCACAACTCGTCAATAAAGACGCGCACTTCGGTGGCTGTTTTAAACAGCATCACCTCGGCCGCAATGGCCTCAGCCTCAGCCATGGTCAGAGCGCGTAAGCGCTGCTTGACTTCCGGAATGGCCGGCGGGCTCATGCTAAACTCATCCAGGCCAAAGCCCAGCAGAATCGGGGCCGCTTCCGGCTTGCCGGCAAACTCCCCACATAAGCCGACCCAAATGCCGGCGGCGTGGGCGGCCTGGATGGTCTGTTGAATGAGACGCAGGACGGCCGGTTGAAAAGTATCGGCCAGGGCCGCGACCTTGGCGTTGGTGCGATCCGAGGCCATGGTGTATTGGCTGAGATCATTGGTTCCAATACTAAAAAAGTCAACTTCAGCGGCCAGTTGATCGGCCACCGCGACGGCGGCGGGGATTTCAATCATCACCCCCAGCTCAATATCGCGATCATACGGGACGCCGGCCTGCTCCAGGTCGGCCTGGGCTTCGACCAGAAACTGCTTGGCTCGCCGCACCTCATCGAGCGTGGCGACCATTGGAAACATAATCTTGATGTTGTGCCCAGGGCTAGCCCGTAAAATTGCGCGAAGCTGGGTCTTGAGGATCTCCGGCTCATCCAGCCCAATCCGGATCCCGCGCCAGCCCAAGAACGGATTCTCTTCCTTAGGCAGATTCATATAAGGCAGAGGCTTGTCGCCGCCAATATCGAGGGTGCGGATAACGAGCGGTCGCCGGCCCAGCTTATCGGCCACGGCCCGGTAAGCTTCAAACTGCTCCATCTCGGTCGGGGCCATGGTTCGATCCAGGAAGAGAAACTCGGTGCGGAACAAACCAACCCCTTCAGCGCCATTTTGCAGCGCAGCCTCAAGGTCATCGACTCCGCCAATGTTGGCCACCACCTCAACTTGCTTACCGTCGCGGGTGATGGCTGGGGCCAAACTGGCGGCTTGGGCGGCGGCTCGGGCGGCTTGCCACTCCTGGCGTTGCGTTTCCAGCGCCTGCCGGATCTCGAGCGAGGGGTCAAGCCAGATAGCGCCCCGGCTGCCGTCCATCCCAACAACGGTGCCCGGCTGCAAACTCGCGAACTCGGTAGCCGCCCCCACAATAGCCGGGATGCCCAGGGCCCGGGCCAGGATGGCGGTATGGGAGGTGGGCGTTCCCAATTCGGTAATCAAACCCAAGATGATGGCCGGATCGAATTGAGCCGTATCGGACGGAGCGAGATCAGCGGCGACGACGATCGCCGGCGCGGTCAGCGTAAAGCCGGTGGTTTTGACCCCGGTTAGAATTCTGAGCACGCGCTGGCCCACGTCGAGGATGTCGGCGGCCCGAGCTTGAAAAAGTTCTTCCTCCAAGCTTTTAAATCTCTGGGCCATCTCGTTGGTGATCTCTTGCCAGGCAGCCTCGGCATTGATCTGCTCGCCAAGAATGCGAGCTTTGGCCGGGTCGATCAACTCCGCATCTTCCAAGAAAGCCTGATGGACTTCAAAGATCGCCGCTTCCGTCTGACTGGCTTGCTGGCGAGCCTGTCCAGCCAGGGCTTCGAGATCGCTTCTGGCCTGAGCCAGAGCCTGCTCCAGCCGCTGCCATTCTGCTTCTGGGTTAGCGACGCTGCGCCGGTTGATGTTGATCTTGGCCGCTTCATAACGGGCAATTGGCCCAACGGCGATGCCGGGTGAGGCGGCGATGCCGCTGATTTGAGGCTCGGCCGGGATAAGGAAGGCGGTCGGTGGGGCGGCAGGCGCGGGCGTAACTTCTTGATCCACGTCGCCAAAATTCTTTCGAGCCAAGGCTTCGACGGCGGCCAGAAGCTGGTCAGCATCCGGACCCTGGGCCGTGATCAGAATCTCATCACCCTGGCGGGCTGTAATCGTCGGGACCAGGTTGATACTTTTGGCATTGACCGGACCTTTGTTTTTAGTCTGGTTGGCCACGGTCACGTCCGCTTGGAACCGTTTCACAGTCGAAACAAATTGGGCTGCCGGACGAGCGTGCAGCCCATTGGCGTTGGGGACGATTAGACGCAGCGTCTTGGCTGCGGATAGATCAATAACGGGTGCCGGGCTTAAGGCCGAGAGATTAACATCATTGATCTCGGCCTGTTTGCCGGTTAAGCCGCCTAAAGCGGCAGTTGCAATTTCATCTAAATTTGAATTACTGATAGCCTCGACGGCCGCAGCCACCGCGCCCTCAATGATGGGGGCCGAGCAGAGCCGGACATTGGCCGCCTGTTCGGGTGACAGAAACTCCAGGGCGGTCTGAGTACTGATAATGGCGCTGCCCAAGTCCATCAAAACCAGGACGCCGTCGTCGCTGTAGACTTGCTCAATCGCTTCTTGAATGCGGAACGCATCCGTGCCAATGGTATTAACGGGATCATCGATGCCACCGGCGGCGGCCAAAGGAACCTGTCCCTGGCTCATTTGGTTGGCCAATTCAACCACGCCTTCGGCAATTTTGGGGCTGTGTGAGACGATAACAATGCCAATCATAACTCCTCTGTAGGGCGTAGCTGGCCAGAACTGGATTTCATTCTTGTCTCCGTTTTATCCTTGTTGCTGGGCCTTATGCTCGTTTGAGTTTTTAGAACTGTCATATCGAGTCCGATCGCTGGCCTCAGTTGTGTCTGAAAGCTTGATCACCGCTCTGGCCGCGACCTCGTCTGTAATTAAGCAGTCGATGACGCCCAGACGTAAAGCCCCCAGAACAGCCATCGCTTTTTCCAGACCACCGCCGACGCCGATTACATAAGGTGTCTTGCGTAGGGCTTCAAGGCTGACCGCAATCAGTCTATCGTGCAGGCTAAGATCGAGGACGTTGCCGTGGAGATCATAGTGATAGCCGCAAATATCCCCTGCCCCACCTTGCCGGATAATCTCACGGAGCTTGGCTTCGCTAATATAGCCGGCCAGCAGTAGGCTAGACAGGGCCGGCGTTAACGAGCCAATGCCGATCAAGGCCATATCCATCCGATCGAACAGCTCCAGCAGTTGGCGAATGGAGCGGTTCTGCATCAGGGCCTGGCGGGTTTCCGGGGTGTCTACCACCAGGGGGGCGGGTAGGTATCTGTACTGTCCCCCCAAGGTCTGAGCTAACCAACGGGTTAGATCCGGCCCATCAAAGAGGGGATTGATCGACCCCGCTGCCCCGGTCAATTGGAGCACCGTGACCCGCTTTTTTCGAGCCGCTCGAAAAGCGTTGACCACCTGGTAGACGCCGGTATTCCAGGAGATGCCCAGGACCATATCATCTTCGAGCTTTTCCTCAAGATGGCGCGCCGCAATAACGCCCAACCGTTCGACCAACTGGGTATACCCTAACTGCTTCTGCATAACCAGCTTGGCTTCTTTTAGGCCAAATCGCTCGATCAAGTCTTGTTTTAGGGTCGTCTGCTTCTCAACCGGCTGGTGAATAATGATTTCAACCACTCCGGCTTGGCGACCTTCGGCCAGCAGCCGCGACACTTGCGGTCTTGATATGCCCAGGAGTTTAGCTATTTCTGCCTGAGTCAGATTCTTTTCATAGTAGAGTGTGGCTACTCTGGCTAGCAATGCTCGCCGATCCCCGTTACTCATAGCCTCTCCCGCCTTGTTTGCGCCTACAGCTTCCCTTTATTTTCCAAAGCTGCCTCAGCGGCCGTATTGACTGCCTCTAAGCTGCGCTCCAGCGAGGCTTCTACGGCGGCAATGACGGCACCTTCAACAAACGGCGCTTTGCTCAGCAAAATATTCCGCTGCCGCTCCGGTGGCAGCATTTCCAGGGCGATCTGGGTGCTCAACAAGGCGCTGCCCAGATCATACAAAATGAGTACTCCATCAGGCGAGTAGGCCTGTTCGATCGCGGCATAGATGCGCTCGGCGTTGGTGCCGACTGTATGCTCATCGACGCCACCGGCGGCAGCAACCTTGATGCGGTCATGGCCGGCCTGTTGGGTCATACTTAGAAGCCCTTGCGCAAGCTCATAGCTGTGTGAAATAAGCACAATTCCAATCATCAGCCGCTTTATAATCCCTTAGCTTTGCGGTTAATGTAGAGCGACAGGGCCAAAACTGCGAAGGCACCACCGCCATAGATCAGGCTCTTTATGACTCCTTCCATAATTTGCCCTTGGGCCACCACCGGATAGCCATTTGACAGCCCAAAAAGCACAGCCACCCCGACAATCACACTCCACACAATTTTCTGTACCAGGCCGGGCTGATGGATTAAACTCATCAACTGCTTTTGCTTACGTTTTGCTCTTTTAGCCATAAGTCTCCATAAATTTGTCGGTTGCAGGCGGGGCAATCTTCTACTTGCGTAACGTGCCAAACGTGGTCGTCCGTCAAGTGAGACGGTGGTCCGCTGACAAAGCCCGTTTGACCGCAGAGGCAAGCGTACCAGCCTAGTTTGACCGTGGACCAGGCTGCTTGCCTGCCAAGATCGATCAGTTCGACATCCAACCCCCAGCGCGCGTTCGTGATCAGCCGGCCGCACCCCAACCGGCGCAGCCGCTTAATATACAGATCGACGTGGGTGCAGTGACGCATCAGCAACAGGCCAAGGCTGATCCCAGCAGGCCACTCGATGTGACGGGCATCGGCCCAGATGACGATCAGATTGGCCGGCAGCGAAGCTTGAGGGCTAAGCAACTCGGCCTGCCGCTCGATGGCGTAGACGCGCCGGGCAATGCTGGCCACTCGCCGGGTAAAACGAAGATCGCCGGCGCCGATGTCCAGCACGATATCATCAGGCCGGACAAAGCTTAAAGCTTGTTGGTAAGTTGCTTCATCATAAGGCGCCCAGCACGCTTCCCAAGGATCTATCTCGGTCACGATGCGATACCATTATTCGATACTATTAAATGAACACGGGAGGGAGTCCGACCTCCCTCCCGTGCCTCTACTTCACAATCTCTGACGACGTAAGTTGTCTGACTGCGATTAAGACTACTTACCCCTCATTCTCTATCCAATCAAAGGTGCGGGTAACAGCCTTCTTCCACTGACCGTAAAGCTTGGTGCGGGCGGTGTCGTCGGCGGAGGGTTCCCAGGTGCGGTCCACGCCCCAGTTTTTACGGATATCGTCTTCTCCAGCCCAAAAACCTACGGCCAGGCCGGCGGCATAGGCCGCGCCTAAGGCGGTGGTTTCGGCTACTTTAGGCCGGATAACCGGCACACCGAGGACATCGGCCTGGAACTGCATCAGCAGGTTGTTGTAAACCATCCCGCCATCGACCTTTAGGGCCTTCAAGTCTACCCCGGAGTCCTTATTCATGGCGTCGAGGACTTCGCGAGTTTGGAAGGCGGTCGCTTCCAGGGCGGCCCGGGCAAAGTGACCGCGGTTGACATAGCGGGTCATCCCCACGATCACGCCGCGGGCATCGCTGCGCCAGTACGGAGCAAAGAGACCGGAGAAAGCCGGCACAAAGTAAATGCCGCCATTGTCCTCAACGGTCTTGGCCAGATCCTCGATATCGGGCGAGTTCTGGATCATTTTTAAATTGTCACGCAGCCATTGCACTAGAGCCCCGGTAATGGCGATGGAGCCTTCCAAGGCGTAGACAGTCGGCTGATTGCCAAACTTGTAGCAAGCCGTGGTCAGCAACCCACTCTTGGAGGGCACAATCTCGGTGCCGGTATTGAGGATCATAAAGCAGCCGGTGCCATAAGTGTTTTTGGCTTCACCGACGGACAAGCAAGCCTGGCCTACAGTGGCGGCTTGTTGGTCACCCAAGTCGCCGCACACGGGAATGCGCCCGCCAAACGGGCCGCTCTCGGGCGTGGTCCCGTAGAACTTGGGATCACTCGAGGGGCGAATTTCGGGCAGCATCGACATGGGAATGCCCATCGCTTCACAGATTTTGGCATCCCACTGCGTGCCATCCAGGTCCATCAGCATGGTCCGCGAGGCGTTGGTAACATCGGTAACGTGCGCGCCACCATTGGGACCGCCGGTTAGATTCCATATCACCCAGGTATCAATATTGCCGAAAACGGCATCCCCTCGTTCGGCCGCCGCGCGCAGGCCATCGACATTGTCTAGCATCCAGCGGACCTTAGGGCCGGAGAAGTAGGTAGCGAGCGGCAAGCCCACTTGGGCCCGGAAGCGATCCTGACCGCCGTCTTTGGCCAGATCGTTGCAAATCCGGTCAGTGCGAGTGTCTTGCCAAACGATAGCATTGTGGTAAGGTTTACCGGTTTTCTTATCCCAGACGACCGTTGTTTCGCGTTGGTTGGTGACCCCAACGGCAGCGATATCGGCCGCGGTGGCTCCTGCTTTTTGCAAGGCACCCTTGATCACATCTTGCGTTCGCTGCCAAATCTCCATCGGGTCGTGCTCGACCCAGCCGGGCTTGGGATAAATCTGCTCGTGCTCGAGTTGGTGAATCGCCACAGACTCACCAGCGTGATTGAAAATCATACAACGGGTACTGGTAGTACCTTGGTCAACAGCAGCTACATACTTAGCCATAGTTAAAGCTCCTTATCTTCGTTGATAGTTTGTTCTGAACCTCATCACATCGGGGTAACAAGGTTGTTAACTCGTTGGTCAGTTGGCGGGTTGGTGGTCAGCCCTCCAATTTATAGTCCCAAACTCCTGACCCGTGCCTCCTAAACTTATTCAGCCGGATAATGTGCTAATTCCACAAATCAGCCGCCGCCTTGATCATAAGATGCGTCGACGTAGCCCCTGGGTCTTGGTGACCCTTACTCCGCTCCCCGAGATAGCTCGCTCGACCTTTCTTGGCTTGCAGGGGAATTGTATCTTTCATACCCTGCTCAGCCCCCTTAGCTCCTTGCTGGAGTACCTCTTTAAGCGCCGCGCCGTTATTAGCGGCTTGCTTCATCGCCGCCAGGGCAGGCGTCCAGGCATCGACCATGGTTTTGTCGCCCACTTCAGCTTTACCTCGCTGCACAATACCCCCCAGACCGGCCTCAAGCATCTCGATGATATCAGCCGTATTGAGCGTATCTTTGTTGGCCACGGCGGTACTGGCCCGCAGGAAAAACGTGCCGTACAGCGGCCCCGAAGCCCCGCCCACCGTCTTGATGAGGGTCATTGCTACAGTTTTCAAAACATCGCCGATTGATTGGGGACTGGCCTGGGCCAACTCCGCTTTGACTTTGGTAAAGCCGCGGTCCATATTGATCCCGTGGTCGGCATCGCCAATAGCTGAGTCGAGTCGGGTCAGGTAATCCTTATTGTCGTTGTAGATCTGCTGGAGTGCTTCAATCCAGGCGGCTACATTATCTCGACTGACAGCCATTGTCTTACACTCCCCAGCGCAGCGCCGGCGTATGAACCGGAGCGTCCCACAAGCTTAACAACTCGTCATCAGCCTTGACCAGCGTAATCGAGCAGCCGGCCATCTCCAGCGAGGTGATGTAGTTGCCGACCAGACGCCGGGCAATCTTGATCCCCTTGCCTTCGCAGATCTTGTTCAGCTCGTTGTAAATCAGGTATAGCTCGATCAGAGGCGTACCGCCCATACCGTTGACCATGGCAATGACATTGTCGCCGCTCTTGTAGGGTAAGTCGTTAATCACTGCCTCGGCCATCATCTCAACGATTTCACTGGCGGATTTAATCTTCATCCGCTTGCGGCCCGGCTCCCCGTGGATGCCAATGCCAATTTCCATTTCATCCTCGCCGATGTCGAAGGTGGGTTTGCCGGCGGCAGGCACGGCGCAGGAAGTCAGGGCCATGCCCATCGAGCGGCCATTGGCGTTGACCTTACGGCAGATATCGGCGACTTGCTGCAAGGTCATCCCTTTCTCCGCCGCCGCGCCACACAGTTTCTCGGCCAGCACGGTCGTGCCGACGCCCCGGCGCCCGGCCGTGTAGAGGCTATCTTGCACGGCTACGTCATCATCGATGACCACCGCTACGACGTCGATGCCTTCGGCCTGAGCGATCTCGGCGGCCATCTCGAAGTTCATCACGTCGCCGGTGTAGTTCTTAACGATGTGCAGCACCCCCGCCCCACCATCGACGGCTTTGGTGGCTGCTTCCATTTGATCAGGCGTGGGCGAGGTAAAGACGTCACCGGGGCAGGCTGCATCCAGCATCCCCATCCCGACAAAACCCCCGTGCATCGGCTCGTGACCACTGCCCCCGCCCGAAATAACGCCGACTTTTCCCTTGACCGGCGCATCGGCTCTGACGACGTAGTTTGGGTCATAAAAGACTTTGACCAGGTCACCGTGGGCCGCAGCTACGCCGGCCAACGACTCCCTGACGACGTCATCAACTTTGTTGATAAGCTTTTTCATCCTTTACTTACTCCTTTCTACCTTTCTAGCAACGTTAACTTTACCAACCTAGAATCTGCCTAAAGCAATCCACACCACAGCTGCGATCACCGCGCCAATGATCGGGCCCACAATCGGCACCCAAGAGTAACCCCAATCCGAGTCCCCTTTGTTGGGAATCGGTAAGACTGCGTGAGCAATGCGAGGCCCCAAGTCACGGGCTGGGTTGATCGCATAGCCGGTGGGGCCGCCCAGGCACAAGCCGATGACAAACACCAGTAGGGCGACCGGGATGGCGCCTAAAGCACCCAAATCAATCGGAAAGGCAGCGCCGCTGGGATCGCCGGTGGCGCCTTTGATACCAAGGACGCCAAACATAAGCATGAAAGTGCCGATAATTTCGGTCACAACGTTCATCGGCAGGTTGCGGATCGCCGGACCGGTGGAGAACACAGCCAGCTTCCCGCCGGCATCTTCTGTCACTCTGAAGTGATCATAATAGGCGATCCAGACCAGGACAGCCCCGATGAAGGCGCCAATCACCTGCGCGATAATGTACGGTCCGACGTTGGCCCATGGAAATAGACCCGCCACGGCTAGCCCAATGGTGACCGCCGGATTAATGTGAGCCCCACTGATAAACCCCACAATATAAACCGCAGTGAACACCGAGAAAGCCCAGCCCGCGGTTATGACAATCCAGCCAGAGTTATTCCCCTTGGTCTTAGCCAGAACAACGTTGGCGACTACGCTATCTCCTAACAGAATCAGAACCATGGTACCGACAAGTTCGGCCATGAAGGTATTCATAATTTTACTCCCTCACTGTAATTAAATTATGTTAGCTGTTTGCTGAAGCATCTGATCAAATGGTGATCACATAGCTTTCCCATAATTCCTAAAAACCGGGTGTCAAGCCCAGACATGCTACCGGTTTCTGGGGTATAAGAGGGTGCTAGCTGCTTAGGCTGCTTGAATATTTATATCGGCGAAGTATAATAGTTTGAGGCAGCATGCTGAGAGTCGAAATTTGCCGATCCCGCTCTATGTGCCTGTTGCCCGGGGGAGATACCTGGAGGTGTCTCCTCTTTTCTTTTGGCCGTATAAACCTAAGGCAGACAAGTCCTCATCAGCCGGTGAAACCAAAAGCTCAGTCAACCGGTCTGACCAACGGGGTTGAATTCTGGTGGCGAGCGAATAATCATCTCTTAACCTCCCTACTGTTATTAATGAGCTAGCTTGTTGCCGGTACGGCAAATGTAGAGCAAACAAAAAAGGCATAGGATTGCGCGTTAACTTTAGCATGCGCGCAATCCTATGCCTTTTGAATTTAATGGCAGAAAACTCCACCACCTGTTACAACTAGGATAAAGGTTGACCTTTGCAAGCACTACGACCTCACCTTTAAGCATCGTATTCTCTGCTTACGACCAACAAGTTCTCCAGAGTCAGACCTTCCATGTACATCTGTTCAATCCAGGTTTGACCCTGAACAAATGTTATTATACCTTTCCCCCTGGCGAGAAGCAAATTCTCTTTACAGCGCGAGGTACTTGGCCCTTCAATCTTGCCTCGTCTACGGGTTCAGGCTAAGGTGTCTTTCCAAGCCAAAATCAGCTCGAGGCCCAAGCCCGAGCAGAATTTCAAGAGTGGGGTAGACCATAACGTCATTCCTTGTCCTGAACAAAACACCACCGTGGTGCTATCTAAAACTTAGACATAATAGAGAAAACTGGCTGGAGAATGAAAAGATTCTGACTTATACACCAAATATCATAACGCTGTGTTGAACAATTGTCAAATAATTGTAAAGTAACTGAGCATCGGTGCAAGCTAACCTGGATAAATGTTGACACAAAACCTGGAGGCGAGTATAGTCTAAACCAAATTTCTGTACAGGAGGTAACGGCATGGCTAGCCTAATTGATGTTACCGATTTCAGTTTTGACGCCGAAGTCCTAAAAAATGATCTGCTCGTCATTGCGGATTTTTGGGCGGAATGGTCTGCTCCCTGTCAAGCGCTCGAGCCCTTACTCAAGCAAATGGCTGACCAATATCAGGGCTTTCTTAAAGTTGTCAAGGTTGATATTGAGTCTAATCCGGTCACCACCTCTACCTACCAGGTCTTGACCCTCCCCACCCTCATTCTTTTCAAAAACGGCGTTGAAGTCGAACGGATGGATGGCAATCAGGCCCGCCAAACCTTGGCCAGCCGAGTTAATTTCTACCTGCGGGAATTTGCTAAGTAGATGAAGTGCATATCGTATTAACTCACCCCAACGCCGATTTTGACGCTGTCGCCTCCTTATTAGGAGCCTGGCATCTTTACCCTGAGGCCGTGCCCGTCCTACCGCCCACTCTCAACCGGAACGTGCGCGACTTTGTCACTCTTTATGAGAGTAAGCTGCCCTTTGTGCACCAACATGAACTCGACCAACGTTCCATTGAGCAGGTGACCCTGGTCGATACCCAAGTCTTGCCTCAAGTCAAGAATCTTAAGCGGGGAGTCAAACTCCATATTATTGACCACCATGACCCCCATCACCCCCTGCCGCCCCATACCACCCTGACCTATACAGCCACCGGCGCTACCACCACCCTGCTGGTTGAGCGCATCTCCGAGGCTGCCAAACGACTGAGCCCTATTGAAGCGACGCTGTTACTGCTCGGTATTTATGAAGATACCGGGGCTTTTACTTACGGCAATACCACTTCGCGCGATCTGCATGCGGCCGCCTGGCTGCTCAGCGAAGGCCAGGCCCACCTCGATTTGGTCCGCGCTTACCTCCACTATGCCATGAGCGAGGCCCAAAAGTCGCTTTACGACCAAATTGTTGAAAACCTGGAAACAGGGCTGATCCACGGTCACACAATTTTGATTGGCCTGGCCCAAGTTGATCACTATGTTGAAGAGATTAGTGTCCTGGCCGCTCGCCTGCGAGAGCTTTACCAGCCGGATGGCCTTTTTATCCTGGTTGATATGACTGACCATATCCAGCTTGTGGCCCGCTCCATCACGGACGAGATCAACGTCGGCCGCGTCACCGAGCTGCTGGGCGGCGGCGGCCATGCTCGGGCAGCGGCGGCCTTGGTTAGAGACAAGTCGCTGGCAGAGCTAAAGGAAGAGTTGGTGAGTGTACTGTGGTCGGAAGTGCAGCCGGCCGTCACCGTGTCCCAAATTATGTCCAAAGGAGCCCGCACCTTGACTCCCGCGGATACGATTCGGCACGCGGCTCAAATGATGGATCGTTACGGTCACGAAGGGTTCCCGGTGGTCGACAAATCCAGCGGCGAAATTGTCGGCATCCTCTCCCGGCGCGAGGTCGATAAGGCTCTCCGCCACAAACTGGAAGGCGCTGCCATCGAACAGTTTATGACCAAGGGGCAGTTCTTTGTCCAACCAAACGAAAGCGTGGACGAGGTTCAAAAACTGATGACCGAGCATAAGATCGGCCAGGTCCCTGTGATTGATCCGGGCACGCGTGATATCATCGGGATTGTGACCCGCACCGATCTGATCAACCTCTGGCAACTGGCCGAAGCCCGCCGGACGAACCAACTGAATCTGGCCGAACCTCTGACCGGCGCCCTCTCTAAGCCTCTGTTTGACCTGATTCGTGAGGCCGGCGAATTGGCCAACCAACAGGGCGATACGCTCTACCTGGTCGGCGGCTTTGTGCGCGATTTGTTGCTGACGATGTCGGCGAACGGCTCTGCCGCCAAGGAGAAGGTCAGTCCTCGCTTCGATTTGGATCTGGTGGTCGAAGGCGACGCCGTGGCCCTGGCTCGAGCGTTAGCCAAACGTTACAGTGGGCGGGTTCATAGTCACAGCCGGTTCGGCACGGCTAAGTGGCTGCTGGAGTCGCCGGTGCGCTTTAACCCGGATACAGCCTTGCAGCCGGTCGAACTAACCTCGCTTGATTTTGTGACCGCTCGAACCGAGTTTTACCGCCATCCCTCCGCCCTGCCGGAAGTGGAGCAGAGTTCCATCCGCCAAGACCTACACCGGCGCGATTTTACGATTAATACCCTGGCGCTCCGCCTGACCCCCGACCACTTTGGAGAACTGTTGGATTTCTACGGCGGGCAGGACGATCTGGAAGCGCGGCTGATCCGGGTGCTGCACAGTCTTAGCTTTGTGGAAGACCCCACCCGGATGCTGCGGGCGGCTCGGCTGCTGGCCCGGCTCGAGTTCAAGCTCGAGACCCGCACCGCCGAACTCCTGAACAACGCTCTCGATCTGCTGGCACGTGTGAGTGGAGAGCGCGTCACCAATGAATTGGAGCTAGTTTTCCGCGAGCGCAACCCAACCCTTGCGCTGCGCCAACTGGATAACCTGGGTATCCTAATCGCCATTCACCCCGGCCTGATGGTCGATGATCTCCTGCTCGAGGCGATCCACCGGCTGCGCACCGGTCTGACCGGTACGCCGTGGGCTGAGGTGAGTCCGGAATTTGTGCACTACATTGGCTTAATGACCTTCTGGTTAGCCGGTGACGAACTGGACGCATTGATCGAGCGCCTCAATTTGCGGACGGCTCAGCGCAGCACACTGCAACAGGTCTACCGTCTCCAACGCCAGGCTCCCGAGATCGCGGCCGCCGATCGACCGAGTGCATTGTGCCATCTGCTCGACAGCACGAACCGCGATGCCCGGCTGATCGCCTGGTTGGCTCTCGATAATGAGCAAGCTCGCCAGCAGCTTGTCCACTTTGAGGCTGATCTAAAGGATATCACTCCACTTATCGATGGCAATGTCTTAAAGCGTGAATTTAATCTGGTCCCGGGCCCCATCTTTAAGACTATTCTCGAAGCGCTGCGTGATGCCCGGGTCGATGGGCAGGTTGTGTCTCTAAAAGATGAACGGACCCTGGTCGAAGAAATGCTCGCCAGCCTAACTTAAATTCAGACTTAGACTTACATGGAGAAGATTAATGGCTAAACCCTGGCAAGAGATTCTGCTAGAAGTACTGATAGATGAAGAGCGCTTACAAGCCAAAGTTAAAGAACTTGGCGCGCTCATCTCCGAGGATTATCGCGGCAAAGATCTACTGCTCCTGTGCATTCTAAAAGGGGGGATTGTTTTCCTAACGGACCTGATGCGTCAGATCTCCATTCCGCTCGAGATCGACTTTTTGGCCGTTTCTAGCTATGGCCGGGGAGCGCGCCAATCTTCCGGCGTGGTGCGGATCATCAAGGACCTCGAGCACCCCGTCGCCGGCAAACACATTCTCATCGTCGAAGATATCATTGACAGCGGCCACACCTTAAACTATATCAGCCGCAACCTGGCCACTCGCAACCCGGCCAGTCTCAAAATCTGCACTCTGCTCGATAAAGCTGAACGCCGGGAGGTCGACATCCCCGTCGATTACGTCGGTTTTGTCATCCCCGACAGATTTGTCTTTGGCTATGGTCTCGACATCGACGAAAAATACCGGGAGCTACCCTTTGTTGGCGTGGTCAAACCAAACATGGTGCTAGAGTAAATCCTTTCTTATTCCTTTCGTCCCTTCGACCTTTCGTGTTACTGGTCGGGTACCCGCGCCTTCTCCATATTTTCCTTGACCACCTCGGTCAGGTAGAGGACCTTGCCGTCCTCGGCCATCTTTTGCCAGCGCGGGTTACGGATGGGCGGGCATTTCCAGGCCGGTGGAGGCGTGTTCGCTCGCAGCCCCTTGAAGGCGCTCAGAATGCCGCAGTGATAGCAGTGCTCGCGGCAGTCAACTTTGGTTTCGCCTTTTTCGGCAGCATACCAATCCATCAACAGCCAGCGCTTTTCGACGCCGGCATTGATGTGATCCCAGGGGAAGATCTCGTCGGCGGGACGGACACGGTGAGCGTACCAGGCCGGATCAAGCTCGTGTTCGGCAAAGGCCGCTCGCCAGGCGTCGGGTCGATGCCACTCGTTCCAAGCGTCAAACTTGGCCCCTTTTTCCCAGGCGCTTTTAATCACCGGCCCCAACCGGCGATCGCCGCGGGATAGAAACGCTTCCATTAGCGTCTCCTCCGGATTGTTCCAGTTAAAGATAATCCCACGCGTGTTGCCGAAGGCCTCGCGCATCAAGGCTTGCTTGCGGCGGATCCCGGCTAAATCGGCCAGGCCGGCCCACTGAAAAGGGGTATGCGGCTTGGGCACAAATGTGCTGACCCCGACCCGGACTTTGGCTTTGTTGTTGTGATACTTGCGCCCAATCTGCAGCACTTGCTTGGCCAGTTCGGCAATGGCGATGACATCCGCGTCCGTTTCGGTCGGTTGGCCGATCATAAAATAAAGTTTGATCAGACGCCACCCGCGTTTGAAGACCTCATCGGCGGTGCTGAGCAGATCCTCGGTGCTGATATATTTGTTAATTACCTCCCGCATCCGGTCGGTGGCGGCTTCCGGGGCAAACGTAAAGCTGGCTTTGCGGCTGCCTTGCAGCATCTCCATCAAATCCGCTGAGAAAGACTCGATCCGTAAGCTCGGCAGCGAAATGTTGAGCGCCCGATCACCGTATTTGTTCGAGATGGCCTGGACCAGCGGTCCAATCTGCGAGTAGTCGCTGCTGCTGAGCGAGAGCAGGCCGATCTCCTCGTGGCCGGTATCACGCATAATCTGCTCAACTGTATCGATCAGCTCCTCCAGGGAGCGCTCTCGGACCGGACGGAAAACCATGCCGGCCTGGCAGAAGCGGCAGCCGCGGGTGCAACCGCGCTGAATTTCAATAGAAGCCCGGTTGAAGACCACATCGACAAACGGCACAATGAACTTGGTGACCGGCGGCGGCATAAGCGGCGAGATGCGCTTGACGATGTGCCGCTCGGCGGCCTCGTTCAACGGCTCGATATTGGAGATGGTGCCATCTTCTTCATAATAAGAGAAGCTGTAGAAGCGCGGCACATAAACGCCCGGGATTTGCGCCAGGCGGCTGAGTTGCGCCTCCCGCGCTTGGCCTTCGACCTCGTGCATTGCCTGGATAACCTCGATGATGACGTCTTCACCCTCGCCCATGACAAAAAAATCGATGAAGTCAGCCATTGGCTCCGGGTTGAAGACGGCGTTACCGCCGGCGCAGACCAGCGGATAGGCGCTATCGCGCTCGAGGCTGAGCAGGGGCATCTTGGCCAGATTGAGCATGGTCAGCACGTTGGTGTAAAGCTGCTCGTAGGGCAGACTGATGCCGATTAAATCAAAATCTCGCAGCTCACGTTTGCTTTCCAGGGCGTAAAGCGGCATGTCTACCACCCTCATCTGGGCCTCCATATCCGGCCAGGGCACGTAAACTCGCTCGGCCAGGATGTCGGCCCGCTGGTTGAGCAGATCGTACAAAATCGCCAGCCCCAAATTGCTCATCCCTAGGTCATACACATCGGGAAAGACCAGGGCGACCTTCGTCTTGAGCTGGGGATCGTCCCAATCTTTGAGGACGCTGTTATACTCCCCGCCGATGTAGCGAGCCGGTTTTTGAACATTGGCTAAAATTCGATCAAGGTGGCGCTCGTTGATGCGCATATCATCTCCTTACTCAAGCTTGAGTCATACCCTGGAATAATAACACAAAACACCGGAGCTTCAAAAATTTATAAAAAAACGACTATATTAAATAGGAAGCACATCCCTTTGCCAGATTAGGGGGTGGGCGCGGCTTAAGCGTCCGGCTGAGCCTTCGGGGTGAGCTCAGTCGAACACTCGGGTCAAGTCTCGTCGCAGGACGTTGGTTGAGCCTGTCGAAGCCAACGTCCCCGCGAGCCGTTGAGAGAGGATTTTTCTTGAGCGTTACCGCCCCAGTAGAATATCGACCTCGCGTTGCAGGCGGTGGAGATCATAACCGCGGGGATCGGTTTTGCGGCCGGGGGGAATGGCAATATCAAGGTGGCCCATGATATCGTCGACCTCGATGTTGTAGCGTTGCACCAGATAAGCGACAAGAGCCACATTGGCCTGATGTTGAATTTCCGGATAAGGATCGCTGCCGTCATTAAGATTGACCAGTTCAATGCCGAGGCTGTAGTCATTGACGTTGTCGCGCCCTTTCCAGATGCTGCGCCCTGCGTGCCAGGCGCGGTGCATATCCTGGACATGCTGCACAATCTGACCATCTTTCCCAATGGTGTAGTGGGCGCTCACTTGAGCACTGGGGTTATTGAACCAATCGATTACGCCCTGCAAAGTGCTGTTGGCCGTCGAATGAATGACAATGGCGCTAATATCATCGGGCCGGCGGCGATTGTTAAAATTCGGCGAGCCAACCCAGCGGATGGCCGGTTTAGCCGCGACCCCACCGGGCACCGGCTGCACCGGCGCCGGCGGCAGTGGGGCCGGTAGCGGCGCCGGACTGGGGATAGGGAGCGGGGGCGTAGCCACCGGACTAAGGCCGGGGGTAGGCTGGGGTGAGCCCCCATTGCCCAGGGCCGGGATAACCAATACCTGTCCAATCCAAATGCGGCTGGGATTAGAGATATTGTTAGCGCGTTGAATCACCGGGTACTTCCGGGCATCCCCGTAAAAACGTTGGGCAATCCGGCCCAGAGTATCACCCCGCTGAATGGTGTATGTCGTGGTAATGCTGCCCGAGGCGCCATCGGCGTACTGGATCAAGAATTCGGCCACGACCTGACCGAGAGTCTTACCGGCGCCCGCGGCCCGGTCCGAGGCGATTTTGAACGTCGTGTCGTCAAGGTTAACTTGAAGGTTTTGAATTGCCATGCTGAGGTCTCCTTAAGGAACGTACAAAATCCGGCCGCAGGTGGAGCAGTACACCAGTTCGCCGCCGGTGCGAGCCTGTCGCACGAGATTATTAGCGACTTCGACGCCACATCCCTGACAGACGCCGTTTTTAACAAGAGCCACGGGACGCCCTGCCTTTTTGGGGCGCAGCTTTTCGTAGAGATTAAGCTCATTGGCCGTTACATTCTGAGTAATGACCGGCCGGTGATTGATCAGGTCAGCCAGTTTCTGCTTCAGGGTGTCGCGTTCCTGAATAAGATCGTGTTGATCGGCAGCCCAGACCGCTTCGGTGGTGGTCAGTTGGTCCCGGGTCCGTTCCAGGCTGGCCTCGGCTTCATCAACCTTCACCATCGCTTCCAGAATATGCTCTTCGCGTTCACTCTGGCGACGCTTGAGTGAAGCGACCTCTTCTTGCAGGTTAGCTGCTTCTTTAGCGCTGGAGACTTTGCCGCCGTATAACTTTTTCTCTTCGGTACTGATCTTGCCGGCGAGGCTCTTAAGTTCTAAATCCAAATTTTGGAGCTGAGTTTGGGCTTTGCGCAGGGCAGTCTCGGCTTTTTCCACGCTGGCTTTGGCCTGCTGCAATGCTTCACTGTCACCGAGCTGAGCAACGATCTCTTTTAGTCGCTGCCGGGCCTGATCAATCTCGCTGTCCAGAGATTGAAGCTGAAACAAATGAAGCGTTTGGCTCACCGGTCACCTCGATTGCGGTCAATCTTGAGTCGATAAATTAATTATATCATTGTTATGGAAAATATTAAAGCGCGGGGAAAAACCTGGATGTGGGCCACAGGCACAGGGGGTTATCAAATTCAAAAGAAATTATTGGGGTTGACAAGCAGGGTCTCCTGTGTTAACATCTCCCCCGTTGAGCCGTTAGCTCAGTCGGCAGAGCAACTGCCTTTTAAGCAGTGGGTCCTGGGTTCGAGTCCCAGACGGCTCATCTTATCTCAAATAAGATGGTGACGCCCTTTTAACCTTGATTAAAAGGGATCGCTATCAAGATGACCGCAGCCCCTACCATAAAACCCTAGCCGGTTTGGTAGGGCTTTTTTGTTTTGGGTGTGCCTTATTTGAGTCGAATTCGAACCGCTGTTAGCCTCTTTAGCCTTAGGAACCGCCCGATCGGTTCTGAACTCAACCAGTTTGAGTGGCTTGCCTTCGTTATCATTTTTTGCTCAAGGGGATTAGCTATAATCGCCCATCTGGTTGATGTATTGCCCTTCCTCATATGCTAGGCTAAATAAATTAAAGAATTTCGGGCAAGCATCTTCTATGAAAGAGCAAGTTAAATGAGAAATCTAATCAAAAAACAGGGCTGGAGTGCGGTTCTGCTGGTTACTGGGCTGATCATAACCTTGACCGGCTCAGCTACCGCCGCCGAGATTGCCGGCGGCGAGACCTATCGTCTGCCGCCGGTGAAGTAATCGAAGACGATCTGTACGTGGGCGCCAGTGAGATTTACATTGACGGGACCATCGAGGGCGATTTGATTGCCGCCGGGGGCTATATCGAAATCAATGGCGTGGTGACCGGCGATGCTATCGTGGCTGGCGGCGGCATCAGTCTGAACGGTGAGGTCGAGGATGATGTCAGAGCAGCGGGGGGCGGGGTTGATATTTCCGGCACAATTGGTGATGACTTTGTGGCCGCCGCCGGGGGTGGCTCTGGCTTTATGATGCCGGTTCAGTCCGATACTCAAACCGTTGAGCCAGGCATTCACCTGGCTGATAATGCTCAGGTGGGCGGCGATGCCCTGCTGGCCGGTGGGGTAGGCGATCTGGCTGGCACGATCAACGGTGAACTCCGGGCAGGTATGGGTCAGGTCTCGCTGGCCGGCCAGGTGGGGGAGGATGCTCATCTCTCTGCCGGCACGGTCACGGTCGCCGAGACTGCCCAAGTCGGCCAGACGCTTTTTTACAACAGCGAGGAACAGACGACCATCCCTTCCGGGGTAGCCGCCAAGGTGGAATATTCTCCGCCGCCTCAAGGCACGCCGGCTGACCCGGCCAGTGTCCTTTTAGGCTGGTTGTTTCGAACCCTCCTCATTCTGGCCGGTTTTGCGTTACTGGGCTGGCTGCTCTTCTGTTCTTGTTTGGAACCCTGGTTCTGATCTGGTTTCTCAGCCCGCTGGTCACCGGTTTATGGCTGGGCCGGCATCTCAATCTGGCCCTGGGACGGGCACCGGATTATCTGCCCATCCTCATTGGTGGGGTTTTGATCCTGGCGTTGCTAGGCCGGGTGCCCCTCCTGGGCTGGCTGGTTTACCTGGTCAGTTTCATCTTTGCCTTGGGTGGGTTGCTGCTGGCGCGTCGTTCGGGTGGCGGGGGCGGCTCCCTACGTCCGGTGACCGAAAGTCGGCCGGTCACGGCTTCGCCCGCCCCAGCGCGGCCTAGTCAAGTTTAAGCGGTGGCCATCAAGGAACAGGTACGGGTAGGGCTGGCGGTTCCATTACGCCGGGCCCGCTTGAGGTAACGGTGCATAAACAACATGACCGTCTACAAACAAACTGAAACCAACACCCAGACCGTAGAAGCCCGGTCTGCCAAGACGCGCCTGGCGCCGGCGCTGGGCTTATTCTTTTTGGCTCCGCTCATTGGGGAATTTTTGTTGGGAAATCTACCCATCACCTGGCTGTGGGTCCTGCTCGTCCTGGCCCCTCTCTATGGCGGAGGAGCGCTGTTGATCCGGGAAACGGCGCGCCGCTTGAAGCTGGGATGGCCGAGTATAATTGTGCTGGGCCTGACCTACGCCGTCATCGAAGAAGCCTTTGTGACCCAAACGCTGTTTAACCCCAACTATCTGGGACTCCGCTTGCTGGACTACGGCTATATCAGCAGTTTGGGTATTGGCGCCTGGTGGACCGTGTTTGTTTTGGGCATTCATACCATTTGGAGCACCTCCGTGCCGATTGCCCTGGTGGAGAGCCTAACCCCCGCCGCCCGGCGCACGCCCTGGCTGGGAATTTTGGGCCTTGTTGTCACCGCCGTTTTGTTTGTGATCGGCTGCGCCCTGGCCTTCTTTGGCCAGCAGCAGGAGCCGTTTATAGCCTCACGCTTACAGTTTCTGGCCAGTGGCATCGTGGTGGTGATTTTAATTGCCATCGCTGTCGTTTTGGGGCGGATGAGAATAAATCCCCCTCCTACTTCAAATAAGCCGCCGGCTGTACCGGTAGTTGGCGGGACAGCCTTTATCCTGAGTTCTGCTTTTATGTCGCTGGCTATTCTCCAGGAGGCGATCCCGGTCAGTCTCAATGTCGCCGGGATGATTGGATTGATCGCCGCCGGAAGTGGGCTGCTGTGGACGTGGTCCCACCGATTGGGCTGGTCTGAACAGCATCGTTTAGCGGTGGCCGGCGGCCTGTTACTCACTTACGGGTGGTATGGATTTGTCCAAATACCCTCGGCCGGTGCGACCAGCCCGCTCATTGACACAATTGGAAATGCAATTTTTGCCGGAGGCGCCCTTGTTTTGCTGGGTATCGCCTGGAAGCGGCTATCTGCGCATCAAGGTTAGGCTGGAATGTAATTCCTGCGTTTTTTGGTTGGGACGTTGGTTGGGGCGCGGCTTTACACCGAGTGATATCAGAATAGTGCTTTCGGAAAAGGAGACATCAAAATGAACATACTGCTGAAGACAAGGGCAAAGATCATCCCGCTAAAGTATCTCCTGGGCTGGTTGCTCGTCCTGACCCTGGCTGCCCTGGCCCAACCTGGCCTCCCCGCCACGGCTCAGACGACCGGCCCCAGCGCAACCGATCCCAATGTATCTCCTCAAGCCGCGCTGGAACGGCTCTTCACCAGCGATACGATTGAGGATGCCTGGTTTAGTGATACATTTCTGGCTCAGACTCCCTTGGCCCAAATTGAGACAGTGCTGGCTCAGTTAATTCAGGAAGCGGGCGATTTCCAGCAGGTAGAAGGGGAGACCAGCCCCTTCACCGTTCGCTTTGCCCACGGCCAAACGACCGCCGCGATCACCCTGGATAGTGCCGGACGTATTATAGGCCTGTTTTTTGCGCCGCTCATTCCGCTGGTGAATACTCCCGACGAGGCCATCGAGCAGTTTGCCGCGCTGCCCGGCCAGGTGAGTGTGTTGGTGCTAGAAGACGGCGAAGCGTTGGCTGCGCTTAACGCCGATGAGAGCCTGGCGGTCGGCTCCGCGTTTAAGCTGGCCATTCTGGCCGCGTTGCGCGCGCAGACTGAGGCTGGCCAGCACCGTTGGGATGAGGTGGTCACGCTCGATCCGGCCTGGAAAAGCTTGCCGGGTGGTATCTTGCAGGATTGGCCGGCTGAGAGTCCGCTGACGGTACACACCCTCGCCACCCTGATGATTTCGATTAGTGACAACACCGCCACCGATACCCTGCTGCACCTCGTTGGTCGCAGCGCGGTGGAGGCGTACGCTGGGGATAACCGGCCCTTGTTGACCACTCAAGAGATCTTTAAACTCAAAGCGTTGCCCAATGCCAACGGGTTGACTGAGTATCAGGCCGGGGACGAAGGGGCGAAACGACAGGTGCTGGCGGAACTGGCCGACCTGCCCTTACCCGCGCCCGCCGACTTTCCCAGTACCCCAAACCTGGCTGTGGAGTGGTTTTTCAGGCCGGGTGAACTCTGTGAACTGATAAGGCAGGGACAGGACCTTGACCTGATGACTGTCAACCCTGGCGTTGCCTCCCCGGCGGATTGGGCGCGGGTTGCCTTCAAGGGCGGCTCAGAAACAGGGGTGCTTAATCTCACCCACTGGTTGGAAGCTGACAATGGCGCTACCTACTGCGTGGTCGTCACCCAGAATCGGACCGATGCCGCCGTCAACGAAGCCCAACTCACCGCCCTCACCCGCGCCTTGATTGGGACCCTGCGCCGATGAGTTTGCCGCAGGCAAGTCCGTCAACATCGGGCCGAGATCACTTTATTCCACAATCTTCCAGAATGAATCCTTGCGGATGATTTTGCCGTTTTGAAATTCTAGCAGATCAACGCCCCGAACTTCGATGGGGATGCCGGTCTGCGGGGTTCCGGTCAGGGTCCACTCAGATACACCGAGTTCGCCACAGGTCCAGTGGCGATCATCTCCGTAATGCACATCGGGCAATCCTTGGAACCGTCTTGATAGCCCCTGCCGAACCGCCGCCTTGCCCTTGAAGCGATCGCCTCTTGGCTTTGCCCCCCGGGGCATATACAGTACACAATCTTCGGCAAAGAATTCCATAATCGCGTCAAGATCGTGACGGTTGAAGGCCTCGAGAAAGCTTTTCAAGGTTTCCTGGCTAACGATATTTTTTTCGGACATTTCACTTACTCCCCACAATAGACCTCGCAAGGTCGATCATCCCCTCGGCCGGATCGGTGTAGCCCTTGGTGCAGAAGCCGCCGGTTCACCTAAACCGGTCCGGGGTGTGACGGAATCGATCTTACGGGGCGAAACGATAAACGATAACCCGCGTCCCCTGGCCCGGAGAGGTTTCTATTTTCAGGCTGCCGCCCACGCTTTCTACCCGCTCGCGCATGATTAGCAAGCCAAAACTGGAGTTTTGGCCCTGGCTTTGGACCAGATCAAAGCCCTGACCCTCATCCTCGATACTGATGCGGATGGCGCCCTTATCCTCAGCCAATCGAATAGTGGCCGTATTCACCCGAGCGTGCTTGCGAATGTTAATGAGCGCTTCCTGGATGGTCCGGATCAGTTGCGAGGTGGTTTCCGGCTGAAACTCAAAGAGAGCCGGATCAGCCTCCTGGACAAGTTCCACCTCTAACTTGTAAAAGCGACGATATTTATCAATGTACCGCTCCAGCAGCTCCATAAAGCCTAGATCCGACAGAGCCTTGGATCGCAGGTAAAATATTTCCTCCCGGACATCGGTGTAGGTTTCCCCAATCACTTGCTTCAGTTCCTGGAGATTAGCTTTGACCGCCTCCGGTTGATTGCTGGCCAACAAGGACTGGGTCATGGCGATCTTTAGGTTCAGGTAGCCCAGAGCCTGAGCCACGGTGTCGTGCAGCTCTTGAGCCAGCCGGTTACGCTCTCGAGTTTCGGCCAGCAGGGCCAGCGATTTTTGGGCCGCTTCGGCTTCCAGCCGGGCGGCTCGTTCCGCCTCGTACAGGTAGGCGTTATCCAGGGCGATGGCCGTCCGGTAGGCGACCTCTTCAATTAAGGTCAGGTCAGTATGGTCAAAGGTCGGCCTTGACCCGGCCCGCACCAAAGTAATGAACCCCAGGGTCTGCTCGCGGACAACCAGGGGCGCGAGGAGGGTCGACCCGGCCCCGAGCAGCTCCAGAGATGGGCGAAAAAAGAGGGGGTCCTGGCTGTGACCGGCTAACAAGCTTGCCGGGAAACTCTCATAGAGCCTGGCCTGCTTGGGACCCATCACCGGCGCGGTGTCCTCCGCTGCGGGGGCGACCAGCGGATAAGCCTGCCCTAACTCATAAATGAGGGCTGTTTTTTCGGGCTCACGGTGCTCGGCTATGGCCAGAGGCAGGCTGCCATCCGCCGCCAGAAGGTGCAGCATGCACCAGTCAGCGAATTCCTTAACGAATAATTGCCCCACGGTTTCCAGCCGGTCAGTGACATGAAGCGAGGTCGGCAGCAGCCGGCTGGTTTCGGCCAGCAGTTGTTGGCCTTCTTCCGCCCGCTTGCGCGCGGTAATGTTGTTGAAAATGATAGCCACCCGGCGGCTGTCTGCTCCGCCGACCCGGGAGGCGTGGACATCAAACCAGCGCCCCATCGGGACCGAACCGTTTTCAAAACGGATCGCTTCGCCGGTTAGGGCCACCCGGCCGTAGGTTTCAAACCAGAACTCTTCCAACTCCGGCACCAATTCTCGAGCCGTTTTGCCGATGGCGTCTTCCAGGCCGGTCAATTGGGCAAACACCGGATTGATTTGTAGAAAACGGTAATCCACCGGCCGGTTGGCTTCGTCAAAGATCATTTCAACAATACAGAAGCCTTCGTCAATAGACTCAAAGACAGAGCGGAACCGCTCTTCCGACTCGCGTAGTTTTTCTTCCCCCTGTTTGCGCTCGGTGATGTCTTCGATGACGGTGATAAAGTATTTCGGTTCCCCGGCCGCATCGCGGACCAGAGAGACGGTCAGGTTGACCCAGACCAGGGAGCCGTCCTGGCGATAGTAACGCTTCTCCATCGCGTAACCGGCCATCTTACCGGCCAGAACCCGGTGCATAAAATCTAAATCGGTCGCCAGATCAGCCGGGTGGGTCAGATCCTGGAAGGTGCGGCTCAGCAGCTCGGCTGCTGAATAGCCGGTAATTTCGCACAACCGCCGGTTGACCAGCAGCCAGCGCCCGTCCGGAGTCACGTGGGCGATACCCACCGGCGCCTGTTCGAAGGTGGCTCGAAAGCGTTGCTCTGCCTCGCGCAGTTTTTCTTCCGTCTGAGCCCGTTCGATGGCGGGCCATAGCCGCGCCGTCAGGGCGCGGGTCAACTCGATTTCGTCGCTTCGCCAGTCGTAAGCCGCCCGGTGCCCGATCACGAGCAAAGATTTCAGCCGGCCGGCACTGATGTAAGGGACGCAAACCACCGCGCCCAACTGCAAGGCCGCAAAGCGAGCCGCTGCGGCGGCCGTATGCGGGTCGGTGGCGATGTCCCGGATGGCCACGCTGGCCCCGGAGACCAGCGTGGTCAGGAAACTGTCCGCGACATACTCTAAAATGGGGTACTGGCCGACCATACTCGGTAAGTCAGCCCTACCCCAGTCGAACAGCACCTTGAACAGACCTGCGCTCTCATCAACCTCAACCAGGAACACCTGAAAGGCCTTAAAGTGGCCCCCGATCTTCTCACTGCTCACCTGCATCATCTCAACCGGGTTTGATAAACGGGCCAAATCGTGGCTAACGCCATCAAGCAAGGCAGCGTTCGCTTCGCGGCGTTGGCGGTCAGATGCGTCTCTGACCCGCATCAGCCAGCGCTCGATGGTGGTTTCAACCGCATGGGTCAGGCTCTCGGGGGTCATCCAACTCTTGCCCAGGTAGTCCATCGCCCCGGCCTGCTGTACCTCTCTGCCCATCTGCCGACCAGCGGCCTCGGTCAAGACCAACACCGGGCAGCAGGTCACATCCTGCCCTTGGCGCAGCTCGGTCAATATCTCAAAGACGGTCATATCGGGCAGCCAGGAATTGAGAATGAGGCAGTCCACCTCCTGACCCTGGCCCCGTTGCCGGCAGGCCGCGCCGGTCTCCGCTTCGATAAATTGGTATCGCCGCTCGGCACCGATTAAAAGTAGCCGCCGGATTTCCGCCCGGTCCGCCGGGTTGTTATCGACAATCAGGATTTTCCAAATCTGGTCCTTCATTCGATTAACCTCACCCCCTAGCCGGCAATGTCACGCTGCTCGGTGAAACCGCAAGGCAGGACGCCCACCGTCGGTGTATTAACCCGGTATCGTCTGGTGTTCGGGGCAGAATATCGCGCTCTCGGCTGAAAAGTGGTTCTTTTTGTTTTTTTATGAGTGATGGATAACTGTTTTTTTGACGGACAGGAAGAAGTGAGGGTGGATAATTGGCAGCGTCACTGTTGGGGAGAGCAGATTTAACTCGAGTTTCTGATGTGGATTATACTTAATCCCTGCCGATTTGCCCAACCGGACGACAAACCGGACGCTTTCTCCTTTCAATCTCCGAGCGAGAGGGTAGGATCAGTGAAATGACTGATTACGATTTTCGTAACCAGTCGGTACGGAGATGGAGGATCGTTTCGAGAAAGCGTAACCAGTGAAATGACTGGTTACGCGGCCTTAGTTGCTTGCGAAACTGGCTAAAACAAGGAAAAAGCCAGCTATTTTGAGCCTGAAGGGGGTTGCTCAACACCTTTGCTCTCCTTGGAACTCCTGGCTTCCCTGATTTAGCCACGAGCCTTGGGATCGCTTTCAATGCCGCGTGTTTAGGCAGAACAACCAGAGCCAAAATACGAGAAGTCACCGCTCCTGTTTCATACCAGCCCACTGTCAATGGGCCGGCTATGAACCATGCCCCTTGGAGCATCGGCCCGAATCGATTCTGGCAGAGCCATGTCCCTTGGAGCATCGGCCCGAATCGATTCTGGCAGCGCCATGTCCCTTGGAGCATCGGCCCGAATCGATTCTGGCAGCGCCATGTCCCTTGGAGCATCGGCCCGAATCGATTCTGGCAGCGCCATGCCCCTTGGAGCATCGGCCCGAATCGATTCTGGCAGAGCCATGTCCCTTGG